>JAFMIU010000089.1 GCA_017853835.1 Pirellulales bacterium
CCGCCAAGGACTCGACCGTGGACGACACGCTCACGGCGGCCTACGGCGTGGCGAATGCCTTCAACCCCAAGGCCGATGGCACGCTCGAAAAACTCCGCGCGGCCCGGGCCGATCTCGATCGGCGGTATGTGAACCGCGTGCGGCTCGGCGGGATCAAGTTTTGGCTCGACGGCAGCCTCGACACCGCCTGGTTCACGCAGCCCTATGTCACGAATCCGCCGGGCAAGACCGGCAGCTATTCAGGCTTCCGCCAGATTCCCGACGAGGTGGTCGATGCCGCCTTCGATCGCTTCTGGCCCACCGAGATGCAAATTCACCTGCACATGAACGGCGACGCCGCCGCCGACCAGGCCCTCGCAGCGATCGACAAGGCGGTGAAGAAGCATGGCATGCGGGACGCGCGACCGGTGTTCGTGCACGGCTCGTGGCTCCGACCGGATCAGATTGAAAAGATGAAGGCGTGCGGGGCGATCCCGAGCTTTCTGCCATCGGGCATCGTGCCCGGGGGGGACAGCGTGCTGAAACTCTGGGGGCCGCAACGGGCCGCGGGGGCCATGGCGGCGAGGACGTTCCTCCGCGCGGGCCTGCCCTTCACCTTCTCCCACGACGCGCCCGTGTCGCCTCAGCCGTGGATCCTGGCGCTTGTCGACGCGGGCACCAACCGCCGCAGCGGCTCGGGGCAGGTGATCGGCCCCGACGAGCGGATCACGCCCTACGACGGGCTCCGCGCCGTGACGGCGATGGCGGCCTACCAGCTCAAGGAGGAGAAGACGAAGGGCACGCTTGAAAAAGGAAAACTCGCCGACCTCGTGATCCTGGAAAAGAATCCACTGAAGGTCGATCCGCTCACGATCAAAGACATCGCCGTGATCGAGACGATCAAGGAAGGCACGACGGTCTATCGGAAGCCGCCCTCGGGAGAGAGTCCGTGAACCCACTGGCCTGGATGCTTCTGCTCGCTGGTACGACGACCATCCCGGCCGACCTGCCGACCTTTCAGCGCGACGTGTCGCCCGGCGTTCTCGCGGCACGCCCCTGTGACGCGAAGCATTGGCGGCAAATCGAGCCGTCGGTGCAGCACCTCGCCCTTCAACACGCCGAGCTGCTCGCGTCGCTCGACGACGCCGACCGGGCCGCCACGCTCGGGAAACTGGCGGGATTCATCGACCAGATTCGACGGAAGGCCGGAGGAAGGCCGGTGCTCGCGCCGGGGCGTCGGGTGATCGGCCTGCTCGATCCCGACACGGGGCTCGGCCCGGCGGAAATCACGACGATCGCCGAGGCCTACGGAGAGACCACCACGGTGTTCAAAAAAGTCGAGGCGAGCGAGACGCTCGAGAGCGTGGCCGACGCGTTTTTGACCGCCGTGCGCGAGGCCCTCGCCGCATCCGATCCGGTCACCGTCGTGGTGCTCGGCCACGGGCTGCCAACCGAGATTCAGAGCTACCACATTCGGTTCGAGCGGCTTGCCGACGCCATTCTCGACGGCGTCACCCGTCGGGCCGGCGACGGCGCGATCGATCTGGGCGAGTTCGTGATCGTCTGCGACGACTGCTTCAGCGCCGATTTCTCGATCAACCTCCTCGACTGCCTCGAAACTCGCTGCCGCGACCGCGGTCGCACGCTCGCCTCCCTGCCGGTGTGCATCGCCGGCACCAACCGCAACTGCTACGGGATCGCCGACTTCGGCGAGAAGTTCGTGCCCCACTTCTGGAAGGACGTGATCGAACTCTACTACGTCCGTAGGCCGCGGCCGAAGGCCGTGACCCTTCGCGACTTCTTCGAAAAGGTCGACCACATGATGTATGGCTATGGCCGCATCCCGATCTTCGACGGAGGCACCATCAGCGGCTGGAACCTCGTGGAGCCGGCGCTCGTGCAGGATCCGGTGGTGTTCGTGCCGCTCGACGATGGCGATGTGGCCGACCTGCGCCGCATCCTCGCCCTCCCCGCCGACGCGCCGCTGCCTCGCTGGCTCGACGTGGGCTGAGGCCCATACAATCGACCTGATTCTTTCGGCCCACGAGAGGCACCGGGCGATGTACGAGATAGTCGAGCACACCGCCGACCTCGGCGTGCACGTCGCCGCCGCGACGCTGGCGGAGGCCTTCGTCGACGCTGGCCTCGGCCTGTTTGCGGTGATTGCGGGGGACGTCGGGCAGATCAGGGTGACCGACGAGCTCACGATCACCGTGGTCGGTGACGATCCCGCCTGGCTCCTGTTTGACTGGCTGCGGGAGCTTCTCGCCGCCTTCGATCCGGGTCGGATGCTGCTGGTGGAGTTTTCGGTGGAGCTGGACGCGGCCGGCCTTCGCGGCACGGCCCGCGGCGAGCGGTTCGATCCATCACGGCATACCCTCGCCCATGAAGTGAAGGCGATCACCCAGCATGCGTTCGACCTCCGGCCGACGTCGGCTGGCTGGGAAGCGACCTACATCCTCGACATCTGAGCCACCCCTTCGGAATCCATCATGACTCGCCACGCCACCACGACCGCTCACGGCCGTCCCATGCCGCTGGAACGGGTGGATGACTGCACGTGGAGAATTCCACGGTCGGCACGGCCGGGCATGCGCGTGGACGGGCTCGTCTTCGCCGATGATCGACTCATCGAGATGGTGCGGCATGATCAGGCCGCCGAGCAGGTCGCAAACGTCGCCCATCTGCCCGGCATCCAGACCGCCAGCCTGGCGATGCCCGACATCCACTGGGGTTACGGCTTCTGCATCGGCGGCGTGTGTGCCACCGACCCTGCGGCGGGGGGCGTGATCTCTCCGGGTGGTGTTGGCTACGACATCAACTGCGGCGTCCGCCTCCTTCGCACCAATCTCACCCTCGATGACGCACGGCCGGTGCTGAAGCGGCTCGTCGATCACCTCATGCGGGAGGTGCCCGTGGGGGTGGGGCAGGGGGGGCGGTATGTCTACTCGCCGCAGGAACTCCGCAGCATGATGCAGTCGGGGGTCCGCTGGCTCGCCACCCGCGGGCTCGCCACCGACGACGATGTCATCTGCACCGAGGCCGAAGGCTGCATCCCCGACGCCGATCCTGGGCTCGTCGGCGATCGGGCACTCGCCCGTGGGGCCGATCAGTGCGGCACCGTCGGCGCCGGCAACCACTTCATCGAGGTGCAGGTGGTCGACCGCGTGGCGGACGAGGCGTCGGCGACCGCCTTCGGACTGCATGCCGGCCAGATCTGCGTGCTGATCCACTCCGGGTCGCGTGGCCTTGGCTATCAGGTGTGCGACGACGCGCTCAGGGATCTCCGCGACGCCCCGAGGAAATACGGCATCGATCTTCCCGATCGGCAGCTCGTGTGTGCACCGATCGAAAGCCCGGAGGGCCGGAGGTATCTCGGAGCGATGCGGGCGGCCGCGAACTACGCGTTCTGCAATCGGCAGCTGCTCGCCTGGCAGGTGCGCGAGGTGTTCGCCCAGGTGTTTGGTCGCTCATGGGAGTCGCTCGGCATGACGCTGCTCTACGACGTGGCGCACAACATTGCCAAGGTCGAGCAGCATGCGGTCGATGGCACGACGAAAGACGTGTGCGTGCACCGCAAGGGGGCGACCCGGGCCTTTCCCGCCGGCCATCACGACATTCCCGATCGGTATCGCGCCGTGGGGCAGCCGGTGATCATTCCCGGCGACATGGGGCGGGCGAGTTGGGTGCTTCGCGGCGGACCGCGATCGATGGAACGCTCGTTTGGCACGACCTGCCACGGCGCCGGCCGATGCCTGAGTCGCACGGCGGCCACGAAGGCGGCCAAGGGCCGCAACATCGCGGAGGAGTTGGAGCGAGCTGGCGTGATCGCCCGATCGCGGAGCGCGGACGGGCTCGCCGAGGAGCAGCCGGCGGCCTACAAAGACGTCGATCTTGTCGTGGACGTGGTGCATCGCGCCGGGCTGTCGAGCAAGGTGGCCCGCCTCCGTCCGCTCGGCGTGATCAAGGGCTGAGGTGCATCGCCTACGGCGACGGCTTCCAGCCTTCCGCCGCCACCACCCACGTGCCGTCGCGGGGAACGCCGGGATGCTCGTGCGGGGCGCCGTCCCAGCCGCCCAGCATGAGCGACACCGCCGAGAGAAAGGCACCGTTGGCCGGAAGGTAGGCGGCGATGTCATACCGAGGCGAACCGGGCTTGCGCTTCTCCAGGCTTCGCTGCGGGCAGTGGCCGTTGGGGAGATAGCGGTTGTTCGGACCGTCGCGAAGCAGCACCTCGACGGCCACCTCAGGCCGGCCGAGCCGCACGGCCGTCATCGCGATCATCGGGTAGTCCCAGCCCCAGATCTTGGTCTCCCAATCCCATTCGGCGAGCACGGCGTCGAGCGTGCGGCCCATGGTGTCGGGATCGATCGCCGGGGTGCGGGGCATCATTCCCAGCGCCATCACCATGCCCGGGTGGTCATGCCGGCTGGCGAGGTTCTCCCAGGTGTCGGGATGGGATTCGAGCGCGACATAGCGGCCACCCCTGCGCGGTGGTGCGGCGAGGCGGGCGATGATGTCGTCCCAGGAGGCTTCCCGGGGCAGGCCGCGACGTTCCCGCCACTGCTGGGCGATGCCGAGCGTCCACCGCCAGGCGGCGAGTTCGTAGGAGGGATTCCGGCTGGTGGACGGATCGTAGATCTCCTGCACGATCCAGAGCGGCGGCCCCAGCACGTATTCGTCGCGCGACGGATCGAGCCACAGCATCGAAGCCATGCCGTCGGCCGTTTCCTGCACGAGGTCGCCGTAACGGTCGAGCGTCTCCGCCGTCGGGGCATCGCGATGGAGCAGTTCGGCGAGCGCGATCGCGTGCGGCTGATTCCAGACGATGAGCGGATTGCCCCCCGGGCTCTCCCGCAGGCCGGGGCCGACCATCTTCGCCCACCGCGCCCCGCGAAGACGACGCGCCGCCGCGATCGCACGGGCCTCGGGGAGTTTGGCGACATACCAGTCGAGATTGCGGGCCAGCAGATCCGGATGGCCCCAGAGTGGAAAGTGCGCGGCGTGCCACCAGATCATCTCGGTGTGGTGCTTGCCATACCACGTGGCGCAGGTGAGACCGCTCTCCTGGGGCGGAACGGCGCCGGCCATCTGCACCGCCATGAGATACTGCGAGAGCACGATGCGTCGTTCGAGGGTGGCGGCAAGCGGGTTCGTGCTTCCGGAAAAGTCGGCGACCGCGCTGCGTTGCCAGAACGCCGGCCAGTGGGCCTCGACCGCCGCGAAGTCGGGTGGTGGCGGATCGCTCACGCGGGTCCCGAACGCGATCGCAACCTCCAGCACACGGCTTCCCGGATCGCCATGCACCACGAAGGTGTGCGGGGCCGTGGACGGCGAGGCAGGCCGGCTCAGGCCCACCGCGTAGGTGAGTCCATTCACCCGACGGCGAATCCGGGTGGGCTCCGGAAGGGTCGAACTGTGCGACTCGGGCTCCGACCAGTCGAAGCCCGGCGTGTTCTTCACCGCAAGGTCGTGCCCGCGGGGAAACGCCAGCCGCACGCCCAGATCCCCGGAGGCGACGAGGTCCGACTCGATGCGAAGCACCACCGTGTCGTCGTCGGGAAGGCAGGCGGTCGTGACCTTCACCGGCCTCCCATCGAGCGTGAAGCGGCTGCGGATCACGCCATGCCAGAGATCGAGCCGTTGCTCGATGTCGTGCACGTCGGCCGGGGTGAACTCGCCACCGTCGGGCTTTTTCCAGTCGAGCGCAACCTGACCGAGCGGATGAGTGCGCGGATTCATGCGGAGCCATCGACCAGCGGCTCCGGAGGCGTTGGTGGGAAACCGCTGCGTGCTGCCGTCGGCCTGCTCAAACTCGACGCAGGCATCAGCAAGCGTGTAACTCTCCGGATTCTCGTCTTCCACCCACGCCCAACGGGAGAGCGTTTCAAGCGGCACGCCCTGGCGATGGTAGTCGGCGGGAAACGTCTGAAGCCCGGTGACATCGACCGTGAAGGCGAATCCGCCATTGCCGACCGTGAGCGGGGAATCCCAGTCGACGGCATGCACGACGGGATCATGACGCCGGACAACCGATTCCCGATCGACCCCCGAGGCCACCGCCGTCGGGCCGACGACGAGCATGGCGGCGCCGACGATGAGCGTCGCGGTGTGAAGACGACGGGGCATGGCGTACCTGGCGACGGGATGCGAGAAAGGGTGACCGCAACGCGGCCCCCATGCTACTCCGCCGACAGCGATTCGAGGACGTCGAGCCGAACGGCCCGCCGGGCCGGAAGCCATGCCGCCACCGCCGCCACCAGCAGCGCCGCAGCGAGGTTGGCCGCCACGACACCCATCCGGATCCGCATCTGGAGCGGATGACCAAGAAGCGGCTGGCTCGCAAACTGGATGAATAGCGCCGTGGACAGACCGGCCACGAGGCCGACGATTCCGGCGCCGGCCCCGAGGAGCAGGCTTTCCAACACCACCATGCGAATCACCTGGCGGCGATTCATCCCGACGGCCCGAAGCAGGCCGAGCGACCGCTTCTTTTCCAGCACGCTCATCGTCACGGTATTGGCCACCCCGAGGCTTCCGACGACGAAGCCCAGGCCGAGAATCGACCAGAGCGACCCCACGACGCCCGACACCAGGTTGTCGATGAATCGCCGCACCTCGGCGAACGATCGCAGGAGCATGGTGTGCTCGACGGCGATCGCCTTGAGTGGCTCTCCCAACGAGGCGGCCTTGCCGTCCGCCGCGGTCACGAGGAGCACGTCGGCCGCCTCCATGCCAAAGAGGCGATTGGCCGCCGCTCGTTCGAACTGGAGCGATGCGCCGCCGGACGTGTAGTCGACCACCAGGGCCGCCACCTTCACCGTGACGGTGCGTCCAAACACCTCGACGGCGAGGTCGTCGCCCGGCTTCACGCCGGTTCGCTGGGCCAGCACCGTGCCGGCCACCGCCTCGCCACGTTCGAGGGCCTGCCGCACCTGCGGCTCGTCGGCGTCGACGGGCTCGAGGGGGAGCGGCCCTTCGGGAGGCAGATCCCGGGCGATGATCACACAGGCCATCCCCGCGGCACGCCCCGTGGCCAGGCTGATGCCCTCGACAGCCGCCACGCCATCCACCTTCCGCACCTCGTCTTCCATCCGTCGCGAGTCGGCCCCGCGTTCCTCGCGCGTGACCGACAAGGCACCGGCCTGCGTGAGCACCCAGTCGGCCTTGAGCATCTTTCCATACCAGTTCAGCACGTCGTCCACACTGTCGCGGATGGCATGCCCCAGGCCGATGCCGTTGCTCACCGCGACCACGAGCACGCCGGCGGTGAGGGCGGTGCGGATCGGCCGTCGTGCAATCTGCTCAACGGCCAGCGCCCCCTCCACCCGCCAACGGCTCGGGACCAACCGACCGAGCAGCCGCACGAGCGGAATCAGCAGAAACGGCGTGACGGCGACGAAGGCCAGCAGGAGCGCGATGCCCGACACCACCGAGGCCCGCGGCGGCAGCAGACCGTAGGCCATCAGCACTTCTGCGATCGCGGTGAGCACGGTCATCACACCGGCCGCCACCAGGAGCATGCGGGCCGACCGCTGCGGTGGCGGAGGCGGCGCGGCAGAGAGCCCTTCCAGCAGATCGACCGATGTCGCCTCGCGGGCCGGCCACCAGGCGGCGGCCACCGCCACCGCCACGCCCATGACGATGGCCGTGGGGAGGAGCAGCGGGGGCGTGATGAGCGCGGTGGCATCGGCGTGGAGCGCCTTCGAAATGCCGGCGGCGATCGGCCCAGCTGCCGCGAGGCCGAGCCCGGCCCCGACCACGGCCCCCGCGCCGCCCAGCACGGCAGCCTCGACCATCACGAGCCGGCGCACCTGGCGGCCCGTGGCGCCGAGCAGCCGCACCAGCGACAGTCCGCGACGGCGCTCCGCGACGTTCATCAGCATCGCGTTGCCGACGATGAACCACGACATCGCAAGCGTCAGCGAGGTCACGAAATCGAGTCCGAGGTTGGCGGAATGCAGCACGTCGTCGGCCATGCTCGCTCGCCCCACCGGCACTTCGGCGGCAAGCGGCTCTGGAAGCCGTTCCGCCACGGCGAGGCGGGCGCGTTCGCGGTCGGCGTCGGCCGTGAGGGCCACGCGAACCCGATCGACCTCCACCGTCGAGAGCGACATGGCCTCCAGCACCTGGATGTCGACGACGACGGTCGCCCCTTCCGCAAACCAGCGCAGGGAATCGGTGTCGGCCAGGCCCGTCACCGTCATGCGGGCAATGCGCCTGCGGGCGAAAAAGAGCACCTCGTCGCCGACGTTCACCCCAAGCCCTTTGGCGAGCGTGGCGTCGAGCACCACCTCGTCGAATTCGAGGCAGGGCTCGCCGGCGGTGAGCGTCATCAGCCCGGCCGAGACGAGCGCGCCGGCATCAACGCCCACCGCCACCTCACGGAGCCTGTTGTCGCCAACCCGCAGGAGCGTGGGGCGGTAGAAGAGGGGCACGACCGCCCGCACGCCGGTCACGTCGACGAGCCGGGGCACGAGCGTCGCATCGAATCGTCCGCCGTCCCGAGCCGTCACGTCGATCGACGGCACGCCGGCCACGGCCTCGGTGAGCTTGCGATACCCAGCCCGCGAGGCGTCGGCTGCCGTCCATGTGGAGACCACGGCCCCGACCGCCACGGCCACGCTCGCGGCGGCGGCCAGGGCGCGGCCGGGCCGGCTGCGCCACTGCCGCACGAGCAGCGAGCGGAGCCTCATGACACCGGCACCTCGACGGACGCCGAGTCGTATGCGACGCGGCCGTCGCGCATCTTCACCACCCGGCCTGCGGCCGCGGCAACCGTCGCGTCGTGCGTCACCATGATCACGGTCTGACGTCGCTCGGCCACGAGACGCTGGAGCAGCTCCACGACGCGGGCCGAGTTGGCCGAGTCGAGTGCTCCGGTCGGTTCGTCGGCGAGCACGATCGCCGGCGACGTGACGAGGGCGCGGGCGATGGCGCCCCGTTGCTGCTCACCGCCGGAGAGTTCGTCGGGGCGATGGGATGCCCGATGATCCATGCCGACGGCTGCGAGGGACTCACGGGCGGCGGCATCGGCGGCCGCGGCGTTTCGACCGTCGAGCACGAGCGGGAGGGCGACATTCTCGAGGAGGGTGAGCTCGGGCAGAAGGTTGTACCGCTGGAACACGAAGCCGATCCGCCGGCGTCGAATGGCTGCGAGGTCGTCGTCGCCGAGGGAGGCCAGATCGACCCCCTCCAGGAGCACCCGCCCCCCCGACGGCCGCGTGATGCCTCCGAGCATGTGGAGGAGCGTGCTCTTCCCCGATCCCGAAGCGCCGGTGATCGCCAGAAACTCGCCCGCCTCGACGTCGAGATTCACATCCCGAACGGCGACCACGGAGGTGTCGGCGCCGGAGGTGTCGAAGGTCTTTTCGAGGCGTTCGGTGCGGAGGATTGGCACGGCGGGAAGCGTGAGAAGGGAGGAAGATCCTGTCCCATCCTACCGCAATCGCCGCTCAGCGGGATGCCATCGCCAGATCGAGCGGAAGGGTCGCGTTCGCCGAGGCATCGGCCAGCGTGTCGACGACGGCGATGTCGAGTCGGCACGGGCCTGTGACCGTCTCGGGAATCCGAATCACGTAGCGGGCGAAGTAGTCGCGACGCTTGGCGGGACAGGTTTCGGCAATGGGCTCGAAGCTCCATTCCTCGACCGTCTGACCCGAGGCATCGACGAGTTTCAACGAGGCATCGATGCAGGTGGTGTGACCAGCCGCCGACTCCGTGGACGAGAGATGGTCGAGCTCGAAATACACGATCACCTCCTGGCCGGGCTGGAACCGCGCTTCGGAAAATCGATCGAGCACGCCCCAGGCCTGAACGCGAGACGCAAAGCAGGCGTTGCGCACCTCGAACGGTGGCGCGATCGGCTCCGGCGCCGCGGGCATCTCAGCCGGCTCGGCCGATGGCATCGAATCCTCCGCCACGGGACTCGTCGCGACCGCTGTCGCGATCGCCTCAGCGGCCGGCGGCTCTGGTGGCACCGTCGGCACGTCATCGAGATCGGCCTTGGCGACCACGTGCGGCTCCGGCACGGTGTCGGAAACGTCGCTCGACACGCGGAGCTCGGCCTCGTGAACCACCGCCTCGGCGGTAGCCGATTCGGCGAGAGACGACGCAAACGCGTCGACGACCACCGGCCAATCCTCCTGCTGCGTCCGTTGGAGCGTTTCGATCAGGACGGCTCGCGCGGCCTCATCCAGCGTGCCCATCCGGGAGAGCCGGGAAACCGCCTCGTCAATCGCGGCCTGGCGACGCTCCTCATCGGCTTCCGAGGTGTCGGCGGCCATGTCGTCCACGCCGGACGCGGTCTCGGCGTCATCCGCCGGCTCGCCCTCGCTGGCATGCTCGGACAAGTCCCAGAATGCATCCCGGAGATAGGCCGTGCTGATGGCTGACGTGCATCCGCTCGAAGCGGCCACCACCATCGCCATCGCAGCCAGCCAGCAGGCACCGAACGATCGGGACGAACAGTTCATGGGCGTGAAACTCATGGATGCAAATGCCGCGGCCGCCGCGTCCGAAAGGCGAACCCCGACGACCGGGCGAAAGGTAGGTGGCACGCTCTGCCCGAGCAAGGGCAACCAGCCCCCGCGAAACCTCCTCGTTTTGCTAAACTCCGCCGCCCCTCCCGCGACCGGCCATCGTCCGACGAATCCGCAGCGGCCTGAAGCAAAAACCCGAGCCATGACGACCATCGCACTGCCCCACGACACCGTCCCCCCCCAGTGGACCCACCGCCACCTGCTCGACCTCGAGCGGCTCACCGCCGACGAGATCCGCACGCTGCTCGACACGGCGACCCTGTTCAAGGAGGCGACGGAGGGGTGTCGACGCAAGTTGTCGGTGCTGACCGGCACGACGGTCGTCACCCTGTTTTTCGAGAACTCCACCCGCACCAAGACGAGCTTCGCGCTGGCGGCCCGCCGCCTCGGCGCCGATGTCGTCGACTTCTCGGCCTCGTCGAGCAGCCTGTCGAAGGGCGAGTCGTTCATCGACACGGCGAAGAACCTGGAGGCGATGGGGGTCGACGCGGTGGTCGTGCGGCATGCCACCCCGGGCACGCCCCACCTGCTTGCCGGCCACCTCTCGGTGGGCGTGATCAACGCCGGTGACGGCCCCCACGAACATCCCACGCAAGGGCTGCTCGACATCTTCTCGATCCGCGAAAGGCTCGGCGACCTCAAGGGCATCACCGTGGGCCTCGTGGGCGACATCGCCCACAGCCGGACGGCACGATCCAACCTGTGGGGGCTCGTGAAGCTTGGCGCCAAGGTGATTCTCTGTGGGCCGCCCACGCTCGTTTCCGACCGCTGGCGGGAGCTCGGGGTGGAGGTGTCGCACGATCTCGATGCCATCGTGCCACGATGCGACGTGCTCAACCTCCTCCGGATCCAGTTCGAGCGGCAGAACACCCGCCCCTTCCCGTCGGTCCGTGAATACGCCCATCTCTATGCGATGACCCGTGAGCGTCTGAAGCGGGCGAAGAAGGACCTGCTCATCCTGGCCCCCGGTCCGATCAACCGCGGCGTGGAGGTGACGGCCGAAGTGGCGGACTGCCCGCAGTCGCTGATCCTCGGCCAGGTCGCCAACGGCCTCGCGGTGCGGATGGCCGTGCTCTGGCTGACGTGCGGACCACGGGCCAATGGCCATGTCGAAACCACGAGGACTCTCTGATGGGCACGCTTCTGATCCGCGGCGGGAGAGTCGTCGACCCGTCGCAGGACATCGACCGGTTCGAGGACGTTCTGATTCGCGACGGCCAGATCGCGTCCGTCGGCCACGCCGGCACGCAGCCGCTCGGCAAGGCCGACGAGACGATCGACGCCACGGGGCTCGTCGTGACGCCAGGCCTGATCGACATGCACGTGCACCTCCGCGAGCCGGGCCGCGAGGAGGACGAAACGATCGAAACGGGCACCCGTGCCGCCCTCGCCGGGGGTTTCACGAGCGTGGCCTGCATCCCCAACACGGAACCTCCGCTCGACACGCAGGCCGCGGTGGAGTTTGTCCACCAGAAGGCGGCTCGGGCCGACACCTGCAATGTGTTCGTGGTGGCGTGCGTGAGCCGCGGCCGCGAGGGCAAGGAACTGGCGGAGATCGGCCAGCTCGTCGAGGCGGGGGCCGTGGCCTTCAGCGACGACGGCGCCCCCGTGTACGACGCGGAGCTGATGCGTCGCGCGTTTGAATACTGCCGGATGTTCGACAAGCCCATCCTCGCGCACGAGGAGGTGCTCGAACTCTCGCGGGGCGGGGTGATGCACGAAGGGCTCGTGTCGCTGACGCTCGGCCTGGGGGGCATGCCCGCCGCCGCCGAGGAGGTGCTGATCGGCCGCGACATCGCCCTCTCCGAAGTGACGGGCGGCCGCCTCCATGCGATGCATGTGTCGACGGCGGGTGGCGTGGCGCTCATCCGGGATGCCAAGCGGCGCGGGGTTCGGGTGACGGCGGAGGCCTGCCCGCATCACTTCACCCTCACGGACGAGAGCCTTCGAACGTTCGACTCCAACTTCAAGATGAGCCCGCCGCTGCGAACGGCGGCCGACGTGGAGGCGATCATCGAAGGCCTCGTCGATGGCACGATCGACTGCATTGCCACCGACCATGCCCCGCACGCCCGCGAGAAGAAGATGCTGGAACTCGACCGGGCGCCGTTCGGGATCCTCGGCCTGGAGACCGCCGTGGGCCTGTCGCTCACTCGGCTCGTGCATACCGGCCGGATTGGGTGGCCCCGGCTGGTGGCAGCGATGAGTCTGCTTCCGGCGAAGATTCTCGGGATCAACCGTGGCACGCTGCGTCCAGGAGCCATCGCCGACGTGACGTTGATCGACCCCAACCTCTCCTGGACGGTCGATGTGAACACGTCGCGGTCCAAGAGCGTCAACTCGCCCTTCCACGGGTGGACGCTGCAGGGACGGGCGGTGGCCACGATCGTGGGGGGCCGCGTCAAATACCGGCTCAGCTGAATGACGCTGATCGTCGACGGCTACAACCTGTTGCATGCCTCGGGCGTGTTTGGGGCGACTCGCGGACCGCGAGGGTTCGAACAGTCGCGGAACGCCTTGCTCGACCTGCTCGTCGACCTTCTCGGCGACAAGGCGGGAGACACGATCGTCGTGTTCGATGCGGCGCATGCCCCCGACGGCCTGCCGGCGAGGCTCTCCCACGGCGGCATCCGGGTGTGGTTTGCCCGGGAGTATCCCGACGCCGATTCGCTCATCGAGGAGCTGGTCGAAGACGACTCGGCGCCCACCCACCTCCTCGTGGTGTCGAGTGACCGCCGGCTCCAGGCAGCGGCCCGACGGCGGCGAGCGAAGGCAGTGTCGTGCGAGGAATGGCTAGCGGATGCCAAGGCGTCGCGACAGGCCCGCGGCCGACCGAGCCCCGATGCAAAGCCTCCCGAGCCCGGCCCCGAGGGGGCGGATTATTGGAAGCGTTATTTCGGGCTATGAACGCCATCGCCGTCGTGACCGCACGGCTGCATCCGTGACGCATGTGGCGTCGACGCCAAACCCGCCGCGCGTGTCGCCACGCCGATCCCACGGCTCACGCCGTTGGGCTTCCACGGGCGCAAGACGCATCGCATCGAATCGCCCCGCCGTGTGACGAGCGAGGGGTTGCCCATGCC
>JAFMIU010000173.1 GCA_017853835.1 Pirellulales bacterium
GCTCATCGGCCGGAAGACCGTTGAGGAAGTGCCATTGACCGGGCTATCCTCGAGCCGTCTGGGAGCGTGTAGACGACTTGGAGGGCGTTTTGGGCGATCGAGGTGACCGCTACGACCTTGCAGACGAGGTCGGGCTCCAGGCCCGTCAGGGAGGCTCCAGGGGTGATTTCGGCGAGGTTCATCGAGAACGCCCGGGTGGGTGGGGAGCCTATTACTACGGCGCCCCTGTAGTGGGGGCTACTGTACCCCTTACGCGCGCCCCTCTAAAGAGTGGCGCATAAAGAAGGGGTGAAAGCCCAGGCGGGAGGTGTGAGATTGGTGCGACCGGATGACAACTGAATCGCGGCCCAGGCGGGGGGCGGCTGCCGTAGCCCGTTCCTTGCAGCCCTAGGCAGCGCGGACGCGCTGCCTGGGGGAGGGCTAGGAGGCGAGAGGCCGTGCCACATGCCTACGTTGCGGCCTAGTCGCCCAGCATCATCGAGGCGACGAGGTCGCCATCGTGCCGCGCCGGTAACTACCGGATTCCGTTTTCGCGACCCCCAGGATTACCGATGTTTTCAGCAGTTCCTGGCCACTCTTTGCAACGATTCGCAAAGAGGCTAAAAGTGGAGATTCATCGGCGGAAACGTCGAAGAAACCTGTCGATCAGAAGATTCTGAAAATCCATGTGTCGCCGGTTCGATTCCGGCCCTGTCCACTGATGGAAACGTCAATCCCGCCGGGAAAACCGGTCACTCTGCCCGATAGATGCAGATGCCGACCCGGTCGATGTGATCCCGCAGCGGTTGGTGGCGTATTCGGGCGATGGGCTGCACCTCGAACCTGTAGGGGAGCGGGAGTTCGTCGAGTTCGCCCGCAATCGCTTCGGCCTGGAGCGGCGTGAGATCTCCGCGAACTGCGAGATCAACGTCCGATCGGTCGCTGGCAGTGCCCTTGGCACGAGATCCGAAGAGCGTCACGGAGGAAACTTCCGGATGATGGCGAAACACGTCGCTCACCATGGCGATCTCGAACTCGGCAAGCCGCGGCGGGTTCATGCGATCCTTCTGCTCTCGAGCAGATCGCGCACCTGCCCGAAGGCGGTCAGGTAGCGGCCATGAATAGCATCCACAGCCTCTTCGAAGTTGGCTGGATCGTAGGTGTGCGAGAGCAGGTTGCGGTGATCAACCATGTCGATCCACGCCTGTCCGTCGGTGAGAATCCTCGCCGCAAAGGCATCTTTGATCACCTGCCGCGGCGTGACCGCGGTCAGCACGATCCCACTCTCCTCCAGATAGTCCTTGATCGTTTTCCAAGCCAGTTTCAAGGTGTATTCGAAACGCTGGACGACTCCCTCCTTTTCTAGTTGGTTGAGCGCAGCAGGCCCGTTTGCCAGTGCCTCGCGCAGCAGGCCGAGAGCCCGGTCAAAGTTGTCGAATCGCTGCTGCCAGCGAATGTCGCGGTTTCGGTTCATGAGTGGTGCTCGAACCGTATTGTACCGGCGGGCCCTGATTGTCCTTTCACCGCGGACCGAAAAACAGAGCGAATCGCGGACGGGAGCGATTTGCCGAAACTGGCCCCCGTCTGCCCGCACCGGATCATCGCCGTGAATGCCGGAGATGAGGTCGGGGCATTTTCCGAGAGAGGCCCCGTCCTCATCACTCAGGTCAACGAACGCGGCGACGGCGGAAGAGCGAGTAGCCGCCGTAGGCCAGACCGGCGAGGGCCATGGCATACGTCGAGGGCTCGGGCACGACGGTGATGAAGCCCGTTATTGGGTTGAACGTGGCCGACTGGCCCGCCGCGAGGCCGGTGGCGTTCACCGCCGAGAAGTTGCCCGAGCGGCCGCCGGTGGTGGCGAAGATCTGCAGCACGTCCGTGCCGTCAGCGTACGAGCCGCCGCTGAAGGCGAGGTTGAGAACCCCTCCGAAGATCACGCTGCCGTTGCCGCTGACGAGGTCATAGGTGCCGGCCGTGAAGGCCGGGCTCGTGATCTCAAAGACGCTGCTGCCAGAGTTCGAGAGGTCGAGCGAGAGGCCGGTGCCAATGGTGACCGTTCCGGGACTGGTGCCTGGAAGGAACGAGCCGAGCACGGCAAGCGTCTTGCCGTTGCCCGAGAGCGTGCCGACACCGGCGAGGCTACCGGTGGAGGGCAGCGAGTAGGTGCCCGCCGTGAGAGCCGTGATGTCGAACACACCGGGGCTGCCGGTGGTGCCGAGGTTCAGGCCGCCGGTGCCGATACTTCCGGTGCCCGAGAGGGCGAGCGTGCCCGCCGAGATCGTGGTGAGGCCTGAGTAGGAGTTCGCACCGGCGAACGTGAGCAAAGCCGCGGCCTGCTTCGCGACCGCGCCCGAGCCGTTCACGATGCCGGAGAAGGTGGAGGCATCGGAACGGTTGAAGATCAGCGTGCCATTGTTGGCAAGCGCCGACACGGCAAGTGAGCCGCTCGTGCTGCCGGTGCCAATCTGGAGCGTGCCGCCGGCGTTCAGGTTGATCGCGCTGGATCCGCCTTGCGACAGCACGCCGCCGACCTTCACCAGGCCACCATTCATGGTGAGCGTGCCGGTGCCGAGACCACCCACCAGGAGGTCGCCCCGGATGCCGAGCGTGCCGCTCGACACGGTGACCGTTCCGACACCGCCGACGGACGAGCCGATCCGCGCGTCGGGTGCCGTGACGGCGCCGCCATTCACCGTGAGACTCCCGGCGTCGTACAAACCCACGTGGAGCGTATCGAGATTCTCCCACGTGCCGCCGCTCGCCGTGACGCTCGCCGCCGCCTGGTAGCCGATAATGCCGATGGTGTTGACGACGCGGCCGCCGCTCACGGCCATGGAGGCGGATCCAGTACGTCCCACGGTCAGGTCGCCGGCATTCGACCAGGTGCCGCCCGTCACCGTCACCGCGCCGGTGCTGCCCGGTTCCATGCCCACGAACCCGTTGCCGCTGACGACGGTGCCGCCAGCGATTCCCAGGCTGCCGTTGCCGCTTCTCCCGACCAGCAGCGAGCTGCTGCTGGTCCACGTGCCGCTCGTCACCGTGACGGTGCCGACGCCGGCGGCATCGTC
>JAFMIU010000174.1 GCA_017853835.1 Pirellulales bacterium
CCATTGATGGGCCGCTCGGGCTTGCTCGTGCCTCGCCGCCGGACGCTCGCTTCGGGGATGCCCACGCGCCGCCGTCAACTCGCGGGGTTCGCTTCGGGGATGCCCACACCCCGCCGCCAACTCGCGGGGCGCGCTTCGGGGATGCCCACACCCTGCCGTCAACTCGCGGGGCGCGCTTCGGGGATGCCCACACCCCGCCGCCGGACGCTCGCTTCGGGCATCCATGCCCTCGGGCTCGCTCGACACTGCCTTCGCTCCGCCATCCTGGCTCTCGCTCGGCAGTGACGCCGGCTTGCGAGGTATGGGCAACCCCTCGCTCATTCTTCAGTGAGGGCACTGCCTCCATCTCGTCCAAGCCCAACGGCGTGAGCCGTGGGACCGGCGTGGAGAAACGCGTGGCGTGTTTGGCGTGGGCGGTTCCGTCGGCCCAACGGCGTCTGGGGGAGTAGCCCGGCGTGTCCCAGGCCTGACGGCCTTGGGCTTGGACGAAACGGGTGCACCGGCCGACCGTCACGCCGTCGCGTCGCGGATGCCCGCCTCCGTCGCTGCGGCGAGGAGGTCGAGCTCGTCGAGCGTGATCGAAAGCGGCGGCATGATCACCACCGTGTCGCCAAGCGGCCGGAGAAGCGCGCCGTGCCGTCGCGCGGCACGACAGGCCTGCATGCCCCGCTTCTCCTGCCAGGGATAGCCCCGCCCTGCCCCCTTGTCGGCCACGAGGTCAAACCCCGCCACAAACCCGCACTGCCGCACCGCCCCCACATGGTCGAGGTTCGCGATGCGATGGGCGTGCTGGCGAAGCCGGTCGATCTTCGGCTGGAGCGCGTCGAGCACCCGCTCGTCGCGAAACACGTGCAGCGATTCCAGCCCCACCGCCGCCGCCAGCGGATTCCCGCCGTAGGTGTGGCCGTGGAAAAACGTGCGCCGGTCGGCGGAGGGGCCGAGGAAGGCGTTCCACACCCGCTCGGTCGTGAGCGTGGCCGCCATCGGCAGATAGCCGGCGGTGAGCCCCTTCGCGAGACAGAGAAAATCGGGCGACACGTCCTCCTGTTCGCATGCAAACATCGTGCCCGTGCGGCCAAAGCCGGTGGCCACCTCGTCGAGGATCAGCAGGACGTCGTGCTTCGTGCAGAGATCGGCAACGCCCCTGAGAAACCCCGACGGATGCACGTAGATGCCCGCCGCCATCTGTACGAGCGGTTCCATGATCAGCGCCGCCACCGTGCCGGCATGGTCGCTGAGCACCCGCTCCACCGAGGCCAGGGCGTCTTCCAGCGACGGGGCCGGCCGGCCCGTGGCCGGGCATGGACCACCGGGCGACGGGATGCGGATCGCCTCGAACGTGAGCGGCTGAAACATCGCCGTGAATCGATCCACGCCCCCCACGCCAATGGCGCCCAGGGTGTCGCCGTGGTAGGCCTCGCCGATCGCCACAAACCGCGAGCGGCGTGGCTGCGGCGGAGAGGTTTGAAGCCAGAACTGAAACGCCATCTTGAGCGCCGTTTCGATCGCGCTCGAGCCGTCGCCGGAGAAAAAAACCTTCTCGAGACCCGGCGGCGCCACCTCGACGAGCCGCCTGGCAAACTCCACCGTCGTGGGATTGGAGAGCCCGAGGTTCGTGGTGTGGGCCACCTTTCCGGCCTGGGCGACGAGGGCCGCATCGAGCCGCGGATGACGATGGCCGTGCACGGTGCACCACATGCTCGCCGAGCCGTCGAGGTAGCGGGTGCCGTCGGTGTCGACGAGCCACGCCCCCTCCCCACGCTCGATCAGGAGCGGCTCGTATTCCTGCATCTGGGTGAACGCATGCCACACGTGCTCGCGATCCCACTGCCGGAGCAGGTCGGCGGACGGCCTCCCCGACGGCTGGGTGGAGCAGGTGGCACGGCGATCGGAAGCAGGCAGGGGCATGCGGGCAGTGTATCGCGTGATCGTTCCGTCCTCCCGGGTGGCGAGCACCGCGTCGAGTTTCGCCGCCACGCTCAGGTGCCCGGCCCAGCGGCGGAGGGATCGCTTGTCGGGTTCCCGTTCCGCGAAGGGCCCGTGGTGGATGTCGAGGAGATCCCGTGGACGGGCAGCCACGAGCGGCGGTTGGTTTCGAGGGTTGCTTTGCTGAGTATTCAAGCTTTGTAGTCTTCGCTGCCGCGGGTAGTCTCTTGGCACTTGTTTGGGGAAAAAAGGATCGCACCGATGCACTTTGCCGGCACTTCATCTGAACCCTCGTCCGCCTCGTCGGCCAAGCCTCCCAAGGGGCTTGGCGTGCGGTGGATGATCTGCGCGATGCTCTTTGCGGCCGCGGCGATCAACTACATCGACCGGCAGGTAATCGGCATCCTCAAGCCGACGCTCGCCAGCGAGTTTTCCTTCGACGAACGCGACTACGCCGCCATCGTGTTTACCTTCCAGGCGGCCTACGCCATCGGCCTGCTCCTCTCCGGAAGGATCATCGACCGCATCGGCGTGCGGGCCGGGTTTTCGATCGCGGTGATCGTGTGGAGCGTCGGTGCGATGGCCCATGCCTTCGCCGACAAGGTGCCGTGGTTGAAGTTGCCCACCGTGTCGATCGATCCGCCCCAAATGCTCATGCTCGGCGGAGCTACGGCGGGCCTTGCGCTCTCGCGGCTGATCCTCGGCCTCGGGGAAGCAGGCAACTTCCCCGCGTCGATCAAGGCTGTCTCGGAGTGGTTTCCGAAGAAGGAACGGGCACTCGCCACCGGTATCTTCAACTCGGGCACCAACATCGGCGCGCTCGTCACGCCACTCGTGGTGCCGTGGATCGCCGCCAATCATGGCTGGCAGTGGGCGTTTCTCATCACCGGTCTGCTCGGCTTCTTCTGGGTGGCCTGGTGGCTCGTGGGCTATCGGCGTCCTGAGGAGCATCCACGGGTCTCGAAGGAGGAACTCGCCTATATCCATTCCGATCCGGTCGAGTCGATCGTGCCTGTGCCGTGGTCGGCGGTGTTTCCGCTGCG
>JAFMIU010000175.1 GCA_017853835.1 Pirellulales bacterium
CAGCGGGTTTTTTCAAGACCGCCGTCGAGCAACAGGCCGAGGAGAGTCTTCCCCCGGCGCAGAAAAGACGACTGCTACGGCTCGCCGATGGCCTTGTTGAGAGCGCCGCATCCGCTAACCCGTGATCTCAACGAGTAATGGCGAAGAAAAAGAAGACGGCGGGCAAGAAGGCGGCCAAGAAGGCGGCCTCGCGGCTCTCGGAGCAATCCGGGGGTGCAGAAGAACCCCGCGAGCAGCCTGGCGCCGGTGCAGGTGCTACTGACGAGCCCAGATCATTGCCGGACCCCCGAGTCAGAGTGGAGGACCTCGAGGTACTCCGCTCGGCGATAGAAGGCCTGAGTGCCCTCCTGAATCGCCGGCTGGACGATCAGCAGCGGACTCTTGAGCAACTTCAACAAGCAGCCGCAGTAAGTGCTCCGGCTCAACCGTCGCCGGATGAACCCAGCGAAATGGAGCGCTTGCTCAGGAACACATCAGATATCCGAGAGCGAGATGCCCGCCTTGAGCAAAATCAAAAGGCGATACTAGACAACCAAGAAGAGACACTCCGCAGGGTGACGGTTTTGGAGGAGAACCAGCGGCCGCCCGCACCAGCACCAGATCGCGAAGCGGCGGCTCGCAAAGCCATGGGGCGTCAGATGCTCGCCAACCAGTGCCGAGCGCTGAATCTCATACGCCCCACTCCTGCGATCGTCGGGCGAGCGATGAGTGACGGGAAGGCATTCGACCAGGGGGCAGCCAAAAGCCCGCAGCAACTTTTTCTCGGGATTCTAGATGCTGTTCGCCGCGTGTTCAGGCTGGCGACATCTCAGCCGGGGCAAGAAGGGGAGGCCGCAGAGCAAGACTACGTGCATCTCACAGAGGAAATAGTGGAGGTGATTGAGGAGCGGTCTTCAATTCCCAAGAAGAAGCAGAGCGTGTTTCTCAACGATGAACTCAAGCCTCGTCTTGAGTTGCTCGCGAACTCAGGCTTGGCGCGTGAAATCACAATCCACACGGGTAGGCGGGTCAACTACTCCCGGTATCTCACGCCTATAGGCCGCGAGGTTTTCGACGGCTGGCCCGAGTGGGACGACAGGACGGGCGGCGTCAGTTTGGCGGACGAACCGATGCCGCCTGATCCGGATGCTGCTGGCCGTCCAGTCACCGGGGCGCCTGCAACTCTGGAGACGCAGCCGGGTTCACCGCCACAACCTGCTCAGCCACAACCCTCTCCTCCGCCCCCGACTTCTCAGGCGCCGGCAACGTGACCGTGTCGGCCTTGCTGAACGACCGGCGCACCGAGGTCTCGA
Organism: Pirellulales bacterium; assembly: GCA_017853835.1. Classification (GTDB taxonomy): domain Bacteria; phylum Planctomycetota; class Planctomycetia; order Pirellulales; family UBA1268; genus QWPN01. The sequence goes on from JAFMIU010000175.1 coordinate 1,293, forward strand.
CCCGCACGTTGGCCCCGGGCACCACTTCGTGCATGCCCGCGATCATGAGCCGCTCGATGTCGGCGATCTTGGCGGGGAGATTCTCATCCTCGGGGACTTCGCAAATCACCTCGTCATGGATGAAGTTCACGATCGTGTAGCCGGCCCGCATGAGTTTCCAGAGGGCATAGATCGCCCCATCGGCGGCGAGCCCCTGCATGATGCCGTTCCGGCAGGCGCAATAACTAGCGTTGGCCCGGAGCCTGCCCGTCGCCGTGATGACCGGTTCGCGGCCGTACAGCCTGCCGACGGCGTCCCGCAGCTTCTTCGAGGGTTTTCGCTCCCGGAGGGCGTCGCAGAGTTTCTCATCCAGTTCGTCCGTGGGAAGCCGTGCCGCAGCATGCCAGAAGAACTCGATCTCGGCGGCTGAATATTGGCGGGGTTGCTTGCCGGTGTCGGAGTTGCCGTTGGTCATCGGGGTGGGTGACTCAAGCACCTTCAGGAGCATGCGGCCGAGCCATCCCGCGGGCAGTTCATCTTCGGGCCTGGGGAAGAGCCGGGGCTGGCCGATCGCCGCGTTGTAGGCTGCGGGCGTGAGTACCAGGGCGCGGGCCAGTTCGAGGCCGCTATTCACCCGCTCGCTCAAGTGCTCGGTCAGCTCGGGGCACAGATTCTCGTACGCCTGCATTCGCTCGCGGACCTGCTCTTCGGAGAGTTCGGCCCCGTAGACAATCTTCGCCTGCTTCTGGATCGTGCGCCAGCCGAGGCCACCTGGACGGCCAAGGGACACAGGCTTGGCGGCGTTGCGTTCCGGATCAGTCACGTTCGCCGGGTCTTTGCCCAGCACTTCCGCCGCGATCAGCCGGTGCATGTCGCGGCCCTGTGAAACAATCTCGTGAAGGCTGCCGCCAAACCCGAGTTGATGCTTCCACGCCCAGCCCAGTACCGCAAGTTCGATCTGGGCGTAATCCACCACGACGAACACGTTTCCTGGTGCTGGCACGAAGCAGCCCCGGATCGTCGTGGCGTGATTTTCAGTGGCGGCCCGCTCCTTCGGCAGGTTCTGGAGATTGAACCCGCCGACCTCCTTCTTGCCGCCGTTGCAACTCGTGCGGCCGGTGTTCATCAGGAACTCAAATTTCCCGTGGACGCGTTTCCCGGGCAGCATCTTCTTGGCGTAGGTAGAGAGCAGTTTCGTGGCCTGCCGGTGCTTGAGCAGGACGTCGAGCACGGGGTCCAAGCCGGCGAGTTCGTGCAGCTGCTCCTCGCTCGTCGCAATCTGGCCGGTCTCCGTGTAGATCAGCGGCAGGGGTTCGCCTGCCCGCTGGTGCTCCTTGGCGAGCCGTTCGATGCGCTTCACGAGGGCGGATTTCTTGCCGGCACCCTCAACCGGGAGGCCGGCCAGAGCGAGCGTGCGGCCGGCCTCAGCGACGATCTGTTCGAGGGCGGCCAGCTTTTCTTCGCGGCGGCTCTGGTCGATGAAAACCCCCGTGCGCGAAATCTTGTCCAGAGTGATGCTGGCCCGAAGTTGAATGTCATGGGTACCGGGGCCGTGTTTTTTCCACTGTTGGTCGAGCCACTTGTCGCCCGCGTAGCCGTAGGCCTTGGTGGCGGCGGTTTTGATATTTGGAAGCCGTGTCTTGAGGTGCTGAAACAAGAGCCAAGTCGCGACCGGATCTCCTGCGGCGTATT
>JAFMIU010000022.1 GCA_017853835.1 Pirellulales bacterium
GCGATTGCGAGGTGCCCGTGGAAGCCCAACGGCGTGAGCCGTGGGACCGGCGTGGCGCGGCGTGCCGCACGCCATGCCGCGGGGCGCCGGGTGGCGGAGAGGCGTGTCCTCCCTGACGTCACGCGGCAGGGTGGATCGACTCAGCCGCCCAGGATCGGCTCAGTTCGCCTGCACCCAGGAGGCGTGAAGGCGAGACAGCGCCGTGTTGATGCGGCTCTTCACCGTGCCGAGCGGAATGCCGAGCTCGACCGCCGCCTCACGGTGCTTGAGACCACGTCGGTAGACAAGGTCGAGCGTGCTGCGGAGCGGCTCGGGAAGCTTCGACACCGCCTCCAGCATCCACGCCGTCGTCTCCGCATCCTGCATCCGGTCGACAGCCAGCACATCCCGAGCTACGACCGTGTCGGCCAAAGTGCCATGGTCGTCGCCGGGAAACCGACCCGCGTCGAGGCTCACGAGCTGGTGACGACGGCGACGGCGACGGGCGTCGATCGCCTGGCGGGTCGCGATCGCGTAGAGCCACGGGCGGAAACGGTGCCCATCCAGGAATCGCTCTCGCTTCTGGTGCACGCGGAGAAATGTCGCCTGAAACACGTCCTCGGCCATCTGGGCATCGCCGAGATAGCGGGAGAGGTAGCCGTAGAGCTCGCGCTCATACCGCTGAACCAGCGTTTCGAAGGCGTCCCGGTCGTCCAGCGAGCGGACGCGGGCGATCAGTTCCTCGTCGCTGACGGCGGCGATGGGCTGGTGGGTAGCATTCATGATCTGGCCCTCCTCTTCTCAGGCTGGGCCGCAGCGAACTCGGGGGGAGGTCGCCAGGGCTGGCATCCTATGGAGCACGAGGCGTGCCAAACTGAAGAAAATCGGCAGAGGGCGAAAAATGCCGGAAAAACCACTTTTTCCTGAAGGGCCCGCGTGGGACAGTCGCGAAAAAACGCCGCACCTTGCAACACCAGCGCCGCATTCTGCAACGCCCGTCCAACGATCCTGGCGACTGCCGCACGCGGCGGAGGGACCCCACAACACCGCGGCTGTCCCGCTCCTGTCCGGCCCACTCGGGCACAATTTATGGAAATGTCGGAACACAACGATATAATGAGGAGGCCGGGGCGTCCTTCGGAGGTGCTGCCATGGCCGATCATCATCGCGTTCTCATTGTGGGGGGCGGCTCCGCCGGGATCTCCGTCGCGGCGCGGCTGCGACGGGCTGATCCGTCGCTCGACATCGCGGTCGTCGAGCCCTCGGAGTTTCATTTCTACCAGCCCCTCTGGACGCTCGTCGGAGCGGGCGTGTTCAAGCCCGAAGACAGCCGGCGCCGTGAGGCCGACGTCATGCCGCCCATGGTGCAGTGGATCCGCGACCGCGTTGCGGCGATCGAGCCCGACTCGAGGGCGGTCGTCACCGCCTCCGGGCGCCGGCTCACCTACGACTGGCTCGTGGTGGCGCTCGGCATCCAGATCGACTGGAACGCCATTCCCGGACTCGCGGAAGGCATCGGCACCAGGGGCATCTGCAGCAACTACTCCTACGAGCACGTGGCCTACACCTGGGAGTCCATTCGAAGTTTTCGAGGCGGCACGGCCCTCTTCACGATGCCAAACACGGCCGTCAAATGTGGTGGAGCTCCGCAAAAGATCATGTATCTCGCCGACGATGCGTTTCGTCGCAGCGGGGTTCGTGATCAAGTGTCGATCGTGTTCGCCACGCCTCAGAAGGTGATCTTTGCCATCGAGAAATACCGACGCACGCTCGAAAAGGTCATCGCTCGGAAGGGCATCGACACCCGGTTCCGTCAGCATCTCGTCGAGATTCGCCCGGATGCCCACGAGGCGATCGTTGAGAACGTCGACACGCAGGAACGCAGCACCATCCCCTACGACATGATCCACGTGACACCGCCGATGTCAGCGCCGAACGTGATCAAGGCAAGCCAACTCGCCAACGACCACGGCTGGTGCGAGGCCGACAGGCTCACGCTCCGTCACCCCAGGTATCCCACCGTCTTCGCCATCGGTGATGCCGCCGGCCTGCCGACCTCCAAAACCGGTGCGGCGATTCGCAAGCAGGCCCCTGTCCTCGTGACGAACCTGCTCGAAGCGATGGCCGGCCGCCCGCTCACGGCGGCCTACGATGGCTACTCCTCGTGTCCGGTGGTCACAGGGTACGGCAGGATGATGCTTGCCGAGTTCGACTACGACGGCAAGCCAAAGGAAAGTTTCCCCTTCGATCAGTCCAAGGAGCGGTATTCCATGTGGCTCTTGAAAACGCAGGTGCTCCCGAGGCTGTATTGGCACGGCATGCTCCGCGGGAGGCTCTGAGCCGGCCGACGCGGTCGCTCGACGGGATGGAGCGGTCTGGTCTCAGAATCCCACGGTGGTCTTGGCGATCATGAAGGTCGCCACCGCGACGATGGCCACGGCGAAGGCGCGTGCGAGGGTGGGGCCGGTGAGGCGGCGGCCGATCGCCGACCCGGCGACAAGGGCGGGGATGCTTCCGGCGACGAACGCGCCGGCGATGCCCATCGGAATCGTGCGGCCTGCGGCGAGCTGCGAGGCAACGGCCGACATCCCGACGAGCGTGATGACGAAGAGCGACGTGCCAACCGCACGGGGCACCCCCATGGTGGCGAAGGCCACCAGGGCCGGCACGATCAGGAATCCTCCGCCAACGCCAAACAGCCCCGAGAGCAGACCGACGGCCAGGCCGACGAGCGTGAGGAGCACGAAGCATCGCGTGGTCATGCGGAGTTGGCCGAGTTCGTCACGGCTGCAGGTCGGGCCCACGCCGGCGGCGAACACGGACGCCGGCATCCGCTCGGCGGTGTCCGATGCCTTGCGCCACATGCGTGCGGCGATCAGGAGCATCAGGGCCGCAAAGGCCGTGAGCAGCGCCTGCGACGGAATCTGCCCGCCGATCCAGCTGCCGATCGGGGCCGTGACCATGCCGGCCACGGCGAAGAGCAGTCCCGTTCGGACTTCCACCTGGCCATACCGCCAGCGGTCGATGGCCCCCACCACGGCGGTCGCGGCGACGGTGACGAGCGAGATGCTCACGGCCGTCTTCGGATCGATGCCGATCCAGTAGACCAACAGCGGCACGGCGAAGATCGCGCCGCCACCGCCGGTGAGACCGAGCGAGAGGCCGACGACGATGCCCGCCACCACCGACGGAACCACCGTGGCCGCATCGGGAAGCCCGATGACGAGGCCGCCCGGCAACACCATCGCCGAGGCGATCATGTCGCGGTTCCCGCACCGGCCGGTTCGCTCGGCAGTCTGGCCGCCAGCCACGCCTTGTAGCCACCGACCAGGTCGTGCACGCCTGGCCGCCCGATCTGTTGCAGCACGCTCGCCGCGATGGCCGAGCGATAGCCCCCCTCGCAGTGCACGACGACCGGACCGTTCGGAATCTGGCCGGCTCGATCCTCGAGATCAGGGAGAGGGATGTTGAGGCCGCCCGCCACGTGCCCGGCGGCATATTCCTTCTCGCTTCGAACATCGACCACCGTGGGGGTGGCTCCCAGATTGGGGCGGCTGCCCGCAAGCCATTCGGCCAGGGCCGGAGCCGTGATCCGCGGCGTGTGTTCCACGAGGTCGTCGCGTGACTCGAGCGAGGACATGCCTCCGGCGAGATAGCCCGCCACGTGGTCGTAGCCGATGCGTCCGAGCCGCATCACGGCCTCCTCCTCACCCCCCTCTTCGGCGATCACGACGATCGGCGTGTGAAGGTCGAGCACGGAGCCGGCCCACGTCGCATATTTGCCGGCGAGGCCGACGTTGAGCGCGCCCTTGAGGTGCCCCCCCTCAAACTCGAGCCCGTCGCGCACGTCCAGCACCTGGGCGCCCGATCGCTGCAGGGCGAGGACCTCGTCGATCGGCAGGGGCTTGAGCGAGTCTTTCATCGCGTCGTGGAGGGAGGCCCGCTCCTTCCGATTGAGGATCGCGTCATGCACGAAGTAGTCGGGAGCCTCCGGCTGATCCTCCGTGACGATCGCCTTGAACGCCTCCCGGCTCATCGGCTGAAGGGCGTAGTTGAACTTCTTCTGCTCGCCAATCGTCGAGACGGTCTCCTTCGAGAGAGCCTTGCCACAGAGGCTGCCGGCGCCGTGGGCCGGGTAGACGAGCGTGGCGTCGGGCAGCTTCACCAGCTTGCCGGTGATGCTGTCGTAGAGCATGTCGGCAAGCTCGTCGGCCGTCACGCCGACACTCGCGAGCAGGTCGGGGCGGCCGACGTCGCCGATGAAGAGCGTGTCGCCCGTGAGCACGGCAAGCGGTTCCTGGCGGCTCGTTGCCAGATCGAATACGAGCAGGGAGATTCCCTCGGGCGTGTGCCCCGGCGTTTCCAGCACCTCGATCCGAACGTCGCCAAACTCGACCGCGTCGCCGTCCTTCATCGAGACGCAGGCAAACTCGGCATCCGCCCGGCGACCGATGTGGATCGTGGCCCCGGCCCGGTCCCGGAGTTCGATGTGCCCCGAGATGAAGTCGGCATGAAAGTGCGTGAGAAACACGTGCTTGATCGAGTAGCCCCCGGCGTCGGCGTCGGCGAGGTAGTGATCGACGTCGCGCTGGGGATCGACCACCGCAGCCGTTTTGGTGACGTCGTCGAAGATCATGTAGGAGGCATGCGACAGGCAGGCGAGGTAATACTGCTGGATTCTCATGGTGAACCCTCCGAAGGACAGGGGCGTGGGGTGGGGCGGGGCGGGCGTGAGACGCGTCAGTTGCCGGAGGCCGACGGGAAGCCTGCCTTCACGAGATCCGGATAGCCGGGGCGAAGGGGACGCACGTCATAGCCCTGGGCCCGCAGGAACTTCGCGGCGGCGACACTTCGTCCGCCCACCATGCAGTAGGTGTAGATCACGGTGCCCTTTGGAATCGTCTGGGCGAGTTGGTCGGCGGTGACACCCCGTTCGAGCGTGCTGAGCGGAACGAGGCGGGCGCCGGCAACATGGCCCCGCTGCCACTCATCGGGCTCGCGAACATCGACGAGCACGGCGGTCTTCTGGTCCACGCCCTGCTTGACCACGGCCAGGGAATCCTGCGTGTGCTGGGCCTCGGCGACGCCGGCTGCGGCGGCCAGCAACGCTGCTGCCGCGGCGGCCCGGCAGCAGGACGTTCCCGTGCCGCGGGTCTGGTTCCACGGCATCTTGGCGATCAGCATCGCCATGGCACACGTGTCGGTCATGCCGGCGAAGGCGAGGCCACAGCCAACGAACCCGGCGAGGCCCGCTCCGATGAGCTTCCAGTTGAGCGGCGCCTCGGGGCCGAAGGCCGCCAGGGCAGCGCCGATCGCCACCATCACACCGGCGACGATCCGCACCTGTCGCTCGAGCGACATCGCCTTGCGGCCGCGAGTCACCGGAAGCCCCGCGGCCTCACAGGCGGCCGTGCCACCTTCCACGCTGACGACATTCGTGACGCCCGCCGCGATGAGCTTCTCGCACGCCTTGCCGCTGCGGTTTCCCGACTTGCACACGAAATAGACCGGCCCGTCGCACCGCAGGCTGGTGATGTCGTTGGCGGTGAGCCGGTCGAGCGGCAGGTTGCGGGCAAAGTCGACGTGCACCTCCCCGTATTCGGCCGGCGTGCGAACGTCGATCAGGGTGATCGCGTCGCCGCGGCGGCGACGTTCGGCGAGGACGGCGGGTGTGATCGTGTCAACCATGAGAGGGCTCCTTGAAAACAGGTGGAAAGATCGGGACAAGTCGATATAAAAGGTGGCGGTTGAGGTGGTGTCGCGGGAATCACGCAGGGGTCGTCGTGCGGCCGGACCGGCCGGCGCCGAATCGGCTTTCGATGCAGGCCATGATGCTGGCGAGGTGCGGCTCAGCGATGGTGTAGTAGGCGCAGCGGCCATCTTTTTCCATGTTCAGAAAACCGCACCGCAGCATGAGGCGCAGGTGCTCCGACGCCATGTGGCTTGGGATGCCGCATGCCTCGGCGAGCTCGCCGACGGTGTATCTGCCCGCCAGCAGCATCTGCACGATCCTCAGGCGGTGGGGGTGGGCGAGCGTCTTGAGGCACTCGGCTGCCTGCCCGAGGCATTCGAGGCTCGTGAACTTCGGCTTGGCGGTGCGGTGGCGGGTGGCGTCGACCATGAATCCCGGGCCTCGTGGCGGAACCGATTCGATCTCCAAATACTATATATCGGAATATATCGACATGTCAATGAAGAAACCTGGGCGATTCCGTGCAGGTTTCGTAGGATCCACTGTTTTTCGGCTGAAAAGCCACTCTCTTGCGGAGTCGACAGCATGCCCGTTCATCACGCCCGTCGGGCTGAGGCTCGCCCCACCCAGGTCCTGACGAGCCCCCTTCCGGGCATGCTCGCCGAACCGCTTCCGGGAAGCCTGTTTCCAGCCGAAGGAGCCGATCCCGAGACCGTCTGCCAGGTGCTGATGGAAGAACTCCTCCTCGACGGCAACGCGAAGCAAAACCTCGCCACGTTTTGCCAGACGTGGGAAACGCCACAGGTCCGCCGTCTCATGGATCTCGCGATCGACACGCCGGCCGGCCGATCGATCGGCCAAATCTCGTCTGTGGAAGCGTTCAAATCTGCTGGAAGAAGTTTGCCCGGTATTGGGATGTCGAACTTCGGGAGGTGGAGATGCGGGCCGATCGCCTCTGCCTCACGCCCGAGGAGGCGGTAACGCACGTGGACGACAATACGATCGCGGTGGTGCCCGCGCTCGGGGTCACGTATCACGGCCTCTACGAAGACGTGGCGGGCATCGCCTCGGCGCTCGACGACCTTCAGGCACGCACTGGGCTCGACGTGCCGATCCATGTCGATGCCGCGAGCGGGGGCTTCGTGGTGCCCTTCACCGACCCGGGGCACAACCCGTGGGATTTTCGAGTGCCGCGTGTGAAGTCGATCAACGCGTCGGGCCACAAGTTTGGCCTCGCCCCGCTCGGTGTGGGCTGGGTGTTGTGGCGGGAGGCGGCCGATCTTCCCGACGACCTGGTCTTTCATGTCAGTTACCTCGGTGGCGACATGCCGACGTTTCAGGTCAACTTTTCGCGTCCCGCCGGCCAGGTGATCGCTCAATACTTCGACTTCGTCCATCTCGGCCGATCCGGCTACGCGGCGATCCACGGCACCGCCCACGCGGTGGCCCGCGAATGCGCCGCCGGCATCGCAAGCCTGCCGGGCTTCCGTGTGCTTCACGACGGCGATCCCGCCAAGGGCATTCCTGCGGTCGTGTGGACGCTCGATCCCGGCGTGCAGTCCTTCACCCTCCACGAGCTGTCCGATCGGCTGCGGATGCGTGGCTGGCAGGTGCAAACCTATCCATTCACCGGCGACCTCGCCACGCGAGACTTTCAGCGAATCCTGGTGCGACGGGATTTCAGTCGGGAGATGGCCCGGCTCTTCCTTCGGGACGTTCGCGAGGCCGTGGCCTTCCTCGGCAGCCGTCCTTCTGCAGCGGGCTCGAGCCGGCCGTCGTCCTACTCGCATCTCTGATCCAGGAGGCCGACGCATGCCGCGACACGACGAAGGGCCCAGCATTCGCCAGCAGATTGGCACCATGCTCATCGGCCTCTCGGCCGGAGGGATCGCCGTGGCCTTTCACGCGGTGATGAACCTCGCCGAGGAAACCCGCGCCGATCTGGCCATCCTGGCCGCAGGGCATGGCTGGCCGGCCCGCCTTGCGGTGGTGCTGGCATGCGGCGGGTTCGCCGCCGCGGCGGTGGCGCTCGTGAGGATGGTCGCACCGGAGGCGGAGGGAAGCGGGATCGCGGCGGTGCTGGCGGTTCGAACGTCGGTCGAACCACCCCGGGCCGTGCGAGTGCTGTGGGTGAAGTTCGTCGCCGGGTTCTTGGGACTGGCCTCCGGCATGCCGCTCGGACGCGAAGGGCCGAGTGTTCAGATCGGGGCCATGACAGCCGTGCTCCTGCGGCGTTATGGACCACGCCTGGCCGTGTATCGAAGCCGGGCTGTGCATCTGGGGGCCGCCGCCGGCCTCGCGGCAGCCTTCAATGCCCCGCTCTCGGGCATCCTCTTCTCATTCGAACTCCTCCGGCAGCCATTCACCGCTCGAAACTGCTTTGAAACGGTCATGGCATGCGCCATGGCCGACTGGCTCTGCCGCATGTGCCACGGGCCGATCCTCGAGATTCCCATCGCCCTCGAAGGCTTCCGGTCGTGGCGGGCGATTCCCGTCTTCGCGCTCGTCGGGCTTTGGACCGGGCTCGTCACACTCGTCTTCCAGAAGCTCCTGCTCGTATGCGCTCGTGGATTTCAGCGGGTGGCCCACGACACCCGCGCCGCCTGCACCGTGACCGGCCTCTGGGGCTGTGTGCTGGGCGGGGTGCTTTTTGTGTGGCCGGAAACACTCGGCATCGGCCACGAGCTTTTCGCCGATGCGATCGACGGTCGCATGACCCTGGCGGTGGCTCTGGCTGCGTTGGCCATCCGAGTCATGCTCTCCGCAGGCAGTTACGCGACCGGAGCACCCGGCGGCCTGATCGTGCCGGCGTTGCTCTTTGGCGTGTTGGCCGGCCAGGCTTTTTCGCAGAGTTTGGCCATGGTGCTGCCCGGCACGCATCCGGACATTCATGCGCTCTGTCTCGTGGCCGGCATGGCCGCCAGCATCGGTGGCCTCTTTCGCACCCCGCTCACGGCGATGGTGATGGCGATCGAGATTACGGGCGCCTCGCAGGGCCTCTTGGAGATCGCGGTGGCCTATGTCGCCTCGCATGCGTTGCTGGCCGCCGCGGGCGTGTCGGATCTGTATACGGCGATGGCCCGCCTTCACGCTGCACACGTGAAGGCGGGCCACCGGTAGAATCGGGAGTCGTCGGCCGCAGGAGTCAGGCGGCCTTCCGGCGGAGGCGAATCGCCGACCCGACGAGGCTTGCCGCGGCGAGCATGCCCCACGTGGTCGGCTCCGGCACCGCGGTGAACACCATGGCCTGGATCCCTTGATTGGTGCTCATCGCATAGAGCACCTGGGAGGTTGGGCTCAGCATTTCACCCCACTGCAAGCCACCGGTGGCGTTGCCGTTGGCGGAGAGGGCTCCGGAAACCGTCGAACCGGTCGTCAGGAGGGTGGCCGTCGCGGGGTTCGTGACGTCGTAAATCGAGATCAGTGAGCTGTTCGTATTCACGACAGCCATGAGGGCCTGACCGTTGATCACGGTGTAGTCGAGCGGACGGTCGGCGGCACCCAAGGCAACCGAACCGGTGATCGTGGCACCGGATCCACTCATGGAGGTGGCTGGAACGAAGTCGGTGAACTTCGCACTCGTGCCCTGGTTGCCGATGATGGTGTCGGAATCGATGAAGGCGAGCGCGAGACGATAGTCATTCGAGGCGACCAGCGTGTTCGGAATCGCATTGTAAATCGTGTTGGTATTCAATCCATCGAGCGTCCCGATCATGAAGTTGCCGTTATTGGGCAGACCGGCGGTCGTTCCCGACGATGTGCCGGCGGCGGCAAACTTGAGACTCGTGCCGCTCCCGTAGACCGCAAAGGAGTCGCCAAACCGGAAGGCGCCGTTCGTGGTCTGGGGGTTGACCTGGGAGAAGGCGATCGTGGGGCCGTTGGTGTCGTTTTCTCCCGTCCACTTGTAGACCTTGAAGGGAGACAGGGTACTCGAGCCACTCTGGAGATTTGGGACGTAGATCTCGCCGTCGTCCGAAACCCCGGCGCCCATTATGGCGAGCGTGCCGCCGGCGACCCCGGTCGTGTTGAGCGTTTTGACCACAGCGCCGGTGGTGCCATTGATGATCGCCACGAAGTTCCCGCCGTTGCGGCTGGGCACCACGAGATTGTTGGTGACCGGGTTCCAGCCCATGCCACGCTCGTTGTTGCCGGTCGAGAGGTACGGGTTGGAACCCGGGGCAAGCCAGCCATTGACGCCAAAGCCGGACAACGGGGTGAGGGTCTGACCAAAGGCCGTGGAGCACACAAAGTTGCCTGCCAGCAGGGCAATGGCGGTGGCCGCAACGAGCATCAGCACAGGGCGAGTGGTCTTGGTTGTAGTCATGGCGAATAGTGGAGTTTGAGTGAGGAGACCCGACCGACGCTGTGCATATGAGCAAAGGGCGTGCCGCCCGGAATCTTTTATGTTCCCACGTCGTTTTTGGCTGAAATTCATTGTTTTCAGACCGATTCCTGGCGTGCGGCCCCATGTCGCATTCGCCGTTTGTGGGAATGCTTTTCGCACAAATGGCGAAATCAGGGGCGCGGTTTCGTGATAGTTGGGAAAGGAGCGGAGGCTGGTAGCTGCCTGTAGGAAGGCCGCGGGAGCTCGGGATCGGGGCCCGTTCAGGGGGTCACGGGACAGCCTTGGGGATCGATTTGAACTCGTCGGCGGTCACCTTTCGGATCGTGCCGTCTTGAAACAGCACAAACCCCCCATGGTCTCCGGCGTTTTTCTCATACGCCAGGCGATGGCGACCGGCCTCAGGCCCAGGTTTCAGGCCGGCTCCCCAGTCACACTCAATCTGCCGACCGAGCACGAAGGGCCCCGCCACGGGGTAAAACGGCTCGAGTGCGGAAAACTCGGCGAGGCTCCCGGGGATCGCCACCTCGCCTTTGGCTGCCTGGGAGTAGAGGTCCTTGAGGTTGGCGAGTCCATCAGCCGCCGAAGGACCTGTCGGCTGACCGTCGCCCGTGCCGCTGCTCGAACAGCCCAGCAGGGCAGCGATAAGACCCATCGCCACCAGGGCGGCAGGACGACGACAGAAGGAACATCGCGGCATTGGTGGTCAGGCCTGTCGTGGTCTCAATCGAGCGACTCTGACTCGCCCCCGGCCCGGCTCCCAACCGCCTGGCAGATCGCGAAGTCAACGCTGTCGTTGGCGAATCGCGTAGAGCCGTCGGCAAACACGAGCGTCACGCCGCTGGGATGGTAGCTCGAGGCGGCGATATGGGCCACGCTGAACGCCGTGGTGCCGCAGTTGTAGCGCTGGGCCGACGCAGATTCCGCCCGGGCGTTCCAGTTTGGTGGCAGCGTGTGCGTGTACATGAACGTGTAGGTGAGGTCGGCCCGGTAAAACTGCTGGCCGGTGTATTGGATCACCGTGCCAGTGGCGTTCGGGAGACACTGCGGCACCGTGCGGCCATCGGCGAGTTGTCGGGCGGCGAACGCCGTGGCCGTGTTGAAGGCCGTCGTGTGGGTGGTGGCGGTGTCGTTGAAGGCCACGGCCCCCCGCATCGCCTCGCCAAACAATGCGGTCTTCGACGTGCCGTCGCTGATCTCTGAGATCCTGCAGCCGAGCAGGAGTCCGCCGGCTGGAGGGTTGGGCTGGGCGAAAATGCCGTCGAGGGAACGCCCCATCCAGCTGACGCCGCCGCGGAACGCAGCGCCCCCGACACAGGCGAAGTAGCTGTTGCGGCCCGAGTCGGCGACGTTGTAGGGGGAAGGATCTGACGGACAGAGCAACGGCGGAATGTCTCGGAGTCGGGCCGCCGCGTTGGCGCCGGGCTTGGCCGGCGTACCCGGCACGAGCGGGGTGTCGAGTCGCACGTGGTAGTTCAGGTCAAACAGCTGAAACCGCCCGGCTTCCTCGAAATAGGGCAGGATGATCACCTGAGGCGATGCTTCCGAGGAGTAGGTCGTGGGCACACCGCTGGCATCGGGCCCCACCACCGTGTGCCGCCTCGGTGGGAATCGTTTTTTCGCGCTTTCGTAGTCCAAACTGGCAAGGCCCACCTGGCGAAGGTGGTTGGCGCACTGCGTGCGCCGTGCCGACTCACGGGCGCTCTGCACCGCCGGAAGCAGCAGGCCGATCAGCGTTGCGATGATGGCGATCACGACCAGCAGCTCCACGAGCGTGAAGCCCGTTGGTCGGCACGAGAAAGCCTTGTGGCGAGGTCGCTGCCTGCGTGATCGCTGCCATACAAGCCCGCAGCATCCGGCGGCAGCCACCCTCAGTGCGCCCGTCCATCGTGGCTCGGGCACGGCGGCCAGAGCAGGGGATGACGCGGGCAGGTAGCTGCCCGTGTCGAGAAGGCCCGCGCCGACAAAATCCGCCACGTCGAGCACGTCCACCACCCCGTCGTAGTTGAAGTCGCCGTCCTGCCACTCCGCGGGCAGGCCTGTGTCGAAGCAGCCGGCGCCGAGAAAATTGGAGAGGTCGATCGCATCGATCACCCCGTCGAGATTGGTGTCGCCGGTGGCGGCATAGCCGATCACGATCGTGCCATCGCGTTCGCACCACCCGACCGCCCGGTCGGCCGCGCCGGCGATGGACGTCGAGCCGATGCCGGCGGTTCCGTTCCATCCGCCATCCCCACGGGCCGACACGATGGCCGACACGAGGTCGGCCGCATCGATCGCGCCGGCCGGCAGTTCCAGCCGACCGAGCCCGAGGTCGATCAAGCCATCGGCGGCCGACAGGTTCCCCGCCGCCACCGTCGCGCCATTCCCGATCGACACCACGGCGCCCGCGGCCGCATCCAGTCGCGCCAGATGCTGTGACACCCGCAGGTCCACTCGCGTGCCGGTGCCGGACGCCCGCACGGCCAACGTCGCGGCCGAGGACGAGCCGGCATCGGAGGCAAAGACGGTGGTCCCGACGGTCGCCGAAAACTGCGACCCCGCCGCATACGCCTGCGATGCCTCGATCACGAGCGTTCCGTCGCCCCGCCGATCGATGCTCCGCGCGGTCGGCGTCGAGAGGCTGCCCGACAGCCGCAGCGTGGCGCCGCGATCGACGTCGAGCGTCGCGTCATCCGTGATGATGACGGGCACGCCGACCGCGTGGGTGCCGCGGTTCCGCACGCTGATAGACGCCGGACCGGTTGCGGCGTCGAGCCGCAGCGTGCCCGAGCCTGAAAGGAGATACGACGTGGCATTGTCGAACGTGAGGCTGCCGAGGGTGACGGCTCGATCGAGGGTGACGGTCTGATTGCCCGACGGGCGACGAAGGAGCCGGGCCACGGCGCCGACGCCATCGGGCACCGACCCGTCCCAGTTGGCCGCGTTGTGCCAGCGGGTGTCGGTGGCGTTGGTGTTGACCACAGAGTCGAGCGACCACTGCTCGGGAGCGGTCGCCGCCGCCGCGAAGGCGACGTCATCGAGGTACACGACGGTGGCTGTAGCGGTGCCCTTGAACTGGATCGAGTCGAGCGTGAACCGGGCCCCCGGGGTGCCCGTGGCGGCCGATCCGGCCCAGGCATCCCAGTGCGACGGGTCGGCGAGCGACCATTCGTAGCGGTGCCACTCGCCATCCGCGATGACGTTTTGGAAGTATCCCCGCTCGGTCGACGTGTTGGCGACGTTGTCGTCGATCGCCGGGGCGACCTGCAGATCGGTCGTGGTCGTCTTGAGCCAGAAGCCGATGGTGCCGATCGTCGGGAAGGAGAGATTGCCCGAGGGAGTTCCGGTGCCGGAGAGGTGCCGCAGGAGAAACTCGCCCTCGCGAGTCGTGTCGATCGAGAGGCGCTGCGACCCGCTCCCGCCATGGGCGGTCTCGCTCGAGCGATCCGCCCGGGAGGTAGCCGCGACGTTGAGGTTCGAGCCGCTGAAGGCCGGTGACGACGTGAAGGAATCTTCGCCCGTGTCGAACGTGGCGAGGGCGACCGGAGCGGGGGGCGACCGGTTGGCATTGAGGAAGTCGACCCAGGCCCGACGGGTTTCGACGGAGACCGCATCGGTGCCGACGAGATCGGAATAGCTGTAGAGCTGCACGCCGTTGGCGCCCTGGTCGCGGAGGTAGTCGAGCTGGGCCGTCACGTTGGCGTAGGCGGTGGCGGCGGTGTCCTGCATGTACACCCCCACCCCCGGCATCACGCCGGCCGTGCCACGCCAGGTGACGGCGGCGGAGACGTCGTTTTGAAAGATGTTGCCGCTGTCGGCATCGACGCCACTCCCTCCCGATCCGAATCCCTTGCGGTAGATCATCGGCATCACGGCATCGACGAGACCGCGATCGACCCATGTCTGCCACTCCTGCTGGTAGGCGGCCGTGCCCACCGTGGCGCTTCGCCACACCGCCGCGGTGAGCTGCGCGTTCGGTCGGACGTCTTCCAGCGACTGTCGGATCCCGGCCACGAGGTCGGTGATGTTGTCGGCCATCCACTGCTTGTAGTCTGCGCGGTTGGCCGTGGGGGTCTTGCCCGCATTGCCAGGAATGGCCTGAAAGCGGGCCACACTCGCTGGATCGGTCGGATACTGCAGCGGCGTCGTCGTGCTGGTGGTGTCGTTGAGATACCGGACGTAATCGAGGTGGATGCCGGCCACGGCGTAGCGGCCGGCGATGTCGGCCACCACCTGCTCGATGTGCTGCTTCACCTCGGGGAGGGTCGGGTTGACGGTCACATAACTGGCGTTGAGCGGCTGCGGCGTGTTGGTGGAGTCGCGAATCCAGTATTCGGGATGGGTGTTGATGAGATAGGGGTTGCCGGGCTGATCGGTCGGGAGGGTCGACCCGCTGAACAGCGGCATGGTGTTGATCCAGGCATGCACCCGGATGCCCCGCTGCTGGCCCTGTTGAACGGCACGGGCCAGTGCGTCGTACGTGCCCACCTTGTGCTCGAGATATTGGCCGCCCACCGTGGTCGGCGTGTAATACGCGTCGGCCGCCCCGCGCACCTGAAACATCACGTCGGTGATGCCGAGGGCCTGCGCATTGGCAAACACCGCGTCGACGCCCGTCTGGGAATTGGTGTATTCGAACCGGCTCACCCAGAGGCCGCGGTACGAGGAAAAGGGCGTTTGATCGGCCGAAAGATCGGCGCGCACGGCACCCGCGAGCATGCAGGCGACGATCGCCGCGGCTGAAACTCGGGCGAACTGGATCATCCGGCCATCCTCATGCACGGCCACTGGTCAGCGACGCCGGCATCGCGCGGCCGCCGCGGCGACCGTCACCGCGGCCAGAAGCCCGAGGCCGGCGGGCTCAGGCACCGCCGCCACGCCGCCATCGAGGCCTGCCGGTGGATTATAGGGCCCCACGTCGAAGAGGCCCGTTCCGAGGTAGAGCGCCACGTCGGTGATGTCGACGAGGCCGTCGTAGGTGTAATCCCCCTCGGACCAGCTCGAAGGCTCGCCCGTGTCATACTTTGCGCCGGCGAGGTACGTGCCGATGTCGAGCAGGTCGATCGACCAGTCCAGGTTCGTGTCGCCCGGTGCGGCGTAGGCGAAGGTGACCGTGCCGTCGCCATTGTCGAGCCATCCGACGGCCCGGGGCACGCCGACACCGGCGTCCGCGGCGGCAGAGGTCGAGGTGATGCCCGAGGTGCCGTTCCACGAGCCGTCGCCATAGCCCGTCACGATGGCCGTGACGAGATCCGCGGCGGAGAGTCCGCCGGCCACGGTCACGAGGCCGCTGCCCACATCGGTGAGGCCGCCGGCACTCGGATCGAGCCCGCCGACCGTCGTTACCTGATAGGGGGCGAGGGCGAGCGTGCCGCCGGCAACCGGCACGATCCTGCTCGCCTGGAGGGCCTGGAGATTGGCGAGTTGGAGCACGCCCCCCTGGATCGTGGTGCTTCCGGAGAGCGTGTTGGCCTGATCCACCACGAGGGTGCCGCCGCCGGTCTTTTCCAGGGAAAGGCTGCCGGAGAGCGTCGGGTAGCCTGCCTGGGTCTGGGTCTGCGTGCCGCTCGTGACATCGATCGTGATGCCGCCGGGCGCCGACGCCGACGTGAACACGAGATTCAGGTCGTTGCCGCTCACCGCGAGGCTGAACGTTCCGCCCGCGACATCGTTGGCGAAGCCACCGGCGCCGTTGGTCGAGGACGTGGCGATCAGGAACTTGTCGGCGGCGAAGCCCGTGATGCCCCCGGCCGTGCGGGCGATCGTCCAGGTGTAGTTCTGACCGGGGTTGAAGCCGGCCGCCTCACCGCTCGTGTCGGGGTTGGTCGAGGAGAGCGTCCAGAGATTGATCGAGAAGGGATCGGCGGGGGTCGCGGTGATGTTGAGCACGCCACCGACGGTCACCAGATCCCACGACGACGCGGAGCCGGCCGACCCCGAGGCCGACAGCATCTGCCAGTTGTAGTCGCCGCCATCGGCGAAGGTGAGTGAACTGCCGAAGGCAAGCGTGCCCGGACTGTTTCCCGGCGACAGGGTTGCGAAGGCGGAGATCGTGGTGGCGCCGGCGACGGTACCGTGGCCGGCGAGCGTGGCGCCGCCGAGGAGGGAAACGGCCCCGGTGCCGGCCAGGGTGCCGTCCACCACGAGCGTGCCGCCGCCGACGGTGGTGGTGCCGGCATAGTCGCACGTGCCGGCAAGCACGAGCGCCCCCGAGCCCGATTTGGTGAGCCATCCCGCGCCGGTGATCGGTCCCGCCACGGTGAGCGTGGTGCCGTCGGCCACCTCGATCGTGCCACCGAGCGGTGTTGCCGTCGTGCCTCCCACGTTGATCGTGATGCCACGGGTTGCCGGGATGGTGAACGACTGCGTGGTGCGCATCCGCCCGCTCGTGCTGGCGCCGGCGAGTGTCACCCCGTTGGCCTTGAGGGAGCCGGGAACCGCCCCGAGGTTGGCATCCGACGAAACCTCGAGCACGCCGCCACCCCAGCTCGTGATGCCTCCGGTGATCGTGTTGTTGCCGGACAACGTGAGGGTGCCGGCGCCGGTTTTCGTGAAGGGGCCACTGCCTCCGAGCGTGCCGGGAATGGCGATCGCCCGCGTCGAACTCAGCGTGCCGCCGGCCGCCCCCACCTCAAATCCGCGATGGGCGTCGAACGTGGTGTCGGCGGTGACGGTGAGCCAGCCCGGCGCCGTGGCTGTGCCGAGTCGGACGTTGGCCGGATCAGGGGCGGCAGGAATCGCCCCCAGGCGGGAGTCGGCATCGATCGTCATTGTGCCGCCCGTCGCGGTCGTGATGCCTTCCACCATGGCCAGATCGCTCCCGATGATGGTGCCGCCGGTGTAGGTGTTGTCGGCGGCAAGCGTCAGCCCTTTGCCGATCGCCCGAAGGGCGCCAGGCCCCGTGATCGCCCCCGACACCGTCATGGTGGCGGCCACGGTGTTGATCACACCGCCATTGGAGCCAAGGGTGATGCCACGGAACGGATCAGTGGTGAGGGTAAAGCTCACGCCGATCGCTCCGCCGTCGAGCGTGATGGCATCGGGCGTGAGGTCGTAGGGGATCGCCCCGAAGCCCGTTTCCTTGGAGAGCTGCCCGGTGGTGTTGGTGCTGCTCCCGATCCGATACAGGCCTCCGAGCACCTTGAGCTTCGCGGTCGTGTAGTCGGCCGTGCGGGCCCCTGCACGCGGAGTTCGCTCGTGCCGGTCTTGGTGAGCGTCTGGGCACCGCCGTTGAACGTGGTGCCCCCTTCGCCGAGGAAGGTGCCCTGGTAGATCGTGACATTATTGCCGATGCTGTAGTTCACCGTGCCGCCGTTGCTCGTGAGAAGGATGCCGTCGGCATTGGCGTTCCAGAGCGAGCCGGCGTTGCCGGGATTGGTTTGCATCAGCGTGCCGCCGTCGATCACCGCGAGCCCGCCAACGGTCTGGGTGACCCGCAGCTGGTTGGTGAGGCCGAGCGTGGCACCTGGGCGAATGGTCACGGTGCCGCTGCCGATCCCAAAAAAACCGCTGCCACTGAGGATCACGGTGCCCTGGTTCACCGTCAGCCCGGAGCCGTAGTTCGTGCCGTCGATCGTGACGGTGAACTCGCCGGTCGCGTCCGATCCTGCGGAGAAGAAGGCGTGACTGCCTTCGCCGGGCGTGGCACCCGACACCCAGGCCTCGGTGGTGACATCCCCCGCGGCACTCGTGCTCCAGGTCGTGGTGATGCCGCTCCATGTGCCGCTTGGCGTGGGGCCACCGGCGCCGGGCGTGGGGCCGTCGATGTCCCAGTATCGGTAGTCCTGGGCCGAGGCCGCGGATACCAGCACGACAGCCACCAGCAGGAGTGTGGTTCGAACCGTTCGTGTGATGGCCGCGATGGCGTGACACAGCGAGACGCGAGCGCGCATGCGAAATCCTCCCCGAGGGCCGTCGTGAGGTACCCAGCGCGAGCGAGGTGCCATCAGCGGCACCGCTCTCCCCCGTCGCTGCACCGTCGGGGAGTATAGGGCGGAGCGTCCGCAACGCGAAGCAATTATTCGCGGTCACCGGGGCGTCACACCTCCTGCCCCTTCCCCGGACGACTCGTGACCTGACCCGCGGCACGGTCTCCGCCGCGGGTACGAAACCCGTGCTTCTCGGGGAAACTCCCACTCCGGCTCGACATCAGCGATTCGGGCGGCGTCGGCGGCGGAGGAACACCGGAATCATGGCGCACGCCCCAGCTCCGACAATCAGGGGGGTGTGGGGTTCGGGAACGGCGGCGATCTCGAGATTGTCGAAGCCGAAATTCTCACCGCCGCCCTGGGCGCTTGAGAAGAAGCCCACC
Source organism: Pirellulales bacterium (assembly GCA_017853835.1). Taxonomy (GTDB): domain Bacteria; phylum Planctomycetota; class Planctomycetia; order Pirellulales; family UBA1268; genus QWPN01. The sequence goes on from JAFMIU010000022.1 coordinate 18,307, forward strand.
TCGTTGATTGCACTGGAGGTCGGATTGCCGCTCGACAGGAACGTGCCGGTGATCGTCTGCGTGGTCGCCCCCTGTGCCAAGGCCAGCGAGTAGCCGTTGGTCGAGAGCCTGGCCAGATCCAGGTTCACCGAACCGAATGGGATCGACGTCACGATCGCGCCGCCGCCGCCATTCCACTGCCAAAACGAGCTTCCCCCATCAAAGAAGAGGGCGCCCCTTTCGACGCCGCTGGCGAAGAACAGCACGCCGACCGAGCCTCCGCTTGCGATGCTGGTCGTTCCGATATCCACTGAGAAGGTGCTGCTCACGGTGAGCGCATTGTCGAACTGCCGGTACGCCGTGAACGAGTTGTTCGCCCCGCCACCGGCATAGATGCCGAACGTCGTGGATCCGAGGCCGGTACTGCCTCGGTACGAACCGCCACCGCCGGTGAGGCTCGACGTCCAAAGCTGGAAACCAGTTCCGCCGTTGGTCGAGATGAAGCTGCTACCCGAGTAGTTGGCGGCCGAATCACTGGCGATGATCGTGGCCTGGGACGAGGATGCGTGCAGTGCCGCGGCCAGCACGACGATGCCGGTCACGATGCTCGCAGTCCATGGCGACCGGCGACGATCCGGTGCCCGCCCAAGGCTGCGCGAGGTGAGGGGCACGGCACACAGATTCATGGTCGGCGTGCGAGTCTTCATCGTCGGCCTGCTCGTTCGTGAAACCGCCGGGCAACCCGGACGTCCGCACGGTGCGGCTGTCACAGGAACCAGGCAAACGGGCTGGGAACTCCTCAGGCGGACCTGCCCAGGACATCTCTGAAGTGCAAACGCCGTGCCACAGGCGCTCTCCGACCCCAAAAAGGCCGGCCTCCAGCGGTCAGGCTGGCATTTCCGAGGAATCTCCCTGCGTCGGCGATTCAATTCAGCTCCCGATGATCGTGGTGGAGCCGGGAAGAGGTGGAGCGATTCGCTCCACCGGTGCTGGATCCCTGGAGCGATTCGCTCCACCGGTGCTGGATCCCTGGAGCGATTCGCCTCACCCCTTGCGAATGCGGTGGCGACACCCCCGGATTCGCGTGGATCCCGGGCGGTACGCGTCTTGGTGCATACCGTGGGCTAGGCTCTGTCTGAAAACCCAGGACCTGGCTTCGAGCGGCTCATGTGCCCTCTGGCTGCGTCCGGCTCCATCGCCATATGAGCGAATATGGCTGCTTCGCCGTCCTTGCCAGAGACCGAAGCAGCTCGCTCTCGGGCCAACGGTAGCCTTTTCAGACAGAGCCTAGAGCGCATCTCCGCTACGTGTAGCGACGAGTTAATAATCCTGAGCGGGTAGGCGAGGGGGTCGGCGAACGCTCGAGGAGCCTTGGGCGTATCCTCGCCCCGGCGACGAGACTTTTGCCGCCCCCGAGCCGGCGATACACGTATCTCAGACGCGCTCTAGTGCTTGAAGCCGACCCCGGCGATCACCGCGTCGGCAGAGAGCGTGGAGGTCACGTTCGTGCCGGGGATGGGCCCGGCCGGCGACTGCCAGGGGCCGCTCACGCTGCCGGTGAAGAAGTGGGAATAGGCCACCGACACGTTGAACTTCTTGGTGATGTCGTAGGTGCCGCCAAGGCTCAGCGCGTGCTGCAGCACGAATGGCGAGGCGACGTTGAAAAACGCCTGATCGGCACCGATGGGCTTGGTGCAGTAAGAATAGCCCATGCGAAACACGGCCCGCTCTGAAAGCACCCGCTGCACGCCCGTGGCGAGGGCGAACATGCTCGCCGTGTCGAGGCCCCGAACCGCGCCATCGGGGGCGAAGCCGGAGTGGGAGTAGGGGCGCGTGTTGGCGAAGTCGAGATAGCGAAGGTCGAGGGCGAAAAGCCACCGCTCAAATCCCTTGTAGGCCGTGCCCAACGACAGCGTCGCGGGCACGTCGACGAGAAAGTCGATCGTCCGCGGAAACCCTTCTGGCGTTCGCGACGCGTACTGAAACGGGATGAACGACTGCAGGCTGCGATACGACACGCCAAAGTCCCAGTCGACATCGGTTTGATACCACGCTCCCACCGAGAAGCCGCCGCCCCAGTGATAGCTGCCGTGCGTGAGCGGAGGGTAGGTGCCGCGGCCCCCCTCCACGTCGGGCGATGCAAGCAGGCCGGGATCGATGTTGAGCGAGGCGAGATCGATCATCGGTGAGAAACTTAGCGAGAGCCGATCCGTCGCCTCGACCGCGATCGTCGGCACGACCTGGAGGAGGGAATACTGCGAGTAGATCGGCCCGACACCAAATCCGTTGGGTGGCGGAGGCGACAGGAGCGGGTTGCTCGGCGTGCCGGGATAGTTCACGCCGAAACCGGCCAGCGACATCAGGCCGACGCCATACGACCACCGCGACCCGTCGGGACGATAGACGAAGCCGAAGTTGGGAATCGGAAAGGCGCCGCTCTCGCTTGCGGTGCGGCCCGAGAGGGTGACGGGAGGCACCCCCGGCCCGAAGGCGCCAGCCGAGACGCTCGAGGCGAGCTCGGCGGAGGGCATGAACACCTCCAGTCCGATGTCGGCGGAGTTTTCAAGGCCCGTGATCGTGGCGGGATTCCAGAGATAGGCCCCCAGCGTGTCGAGCGGGGCGGCCGTCGAAGCGCCGGCCATCGATCGGTTGATCGGCCCGGCCGCGGTCAGGAGCGGCCCATACTGGGCCACGGCCGTCGATGTCGCCGCCATCAGGCAGGCGGCGAGGATCAGCGAGATGATGCGTGAGCATCGGGCCATGCGCGACTCGACCACCAGGGGCGAAGGGATCGGATGTTCCGGTCCGTCCTCTGGTATCGATCCTGCCGATCGTTCCGGTTCTCACTTTGCTGCCCACCCATCAGTCGCAGCCCAGATCACCCAGATTCACGCCGGCAGGGACGGAGCGTTTGTGAGACGGAGCACCTGAATGATCTCCGTCGGGCCCTTGCCCTTGATGTCGATCGTGCCGATCGAACGTCCCTCGCAGTCGCCGGCGATGCGATCCCAGGTCGACCGGGTGACACACACAGATCCTGACAGCGCATGGTGTTCCACCCGGGATGCTGTGTTCACGGTGTCGCCCCAGATGTCGTATTGATACTTGTGCCGCCCCACGACCCCCGCCACGACCGGGCCGCAGTGGATGCCGACGCGAACCTGCCAGTGGGGGGGCGTGGTCGCCGCCGCTGCCGCCATCTCGAGCCCGCATGCCACGCAGGCCAGCGCCTGGTTTCCCGACGTGCCGAGCCCGGCTGCGGCCATGAAGGCGTCACCGATCGTTTTGATCTTCTCCAGGCCGTGACGGCTCGCAGCTTCTTCCTGCCGTTCCACCAGCGCCTGAAGGTGCACGAGCAGCGTCTCGGGGGAGGTCTGGTCGGAGAAGGCCGTGAAGCCCACGATGTCACAGAACAGCACGCCCACGTCTTCGTATCGCCGCGGACGAACGGCACTGGCGGCCTTCAGTTCGGCGGCCACATCGGGCGGCAGGATCACATGCAGCAGTTCGTCGGATCGCTTCTTCTGCGCCTCGATGAGATCGAGGTAGGACTGCTCGCGATCGCGGAGCCGCTTCTTTTCGAGGCAGGCGTCGATTCGGGTTCGAAGAAAGAGCGGATCGCACGGCTTGCGAAGATGATCGTCGGCACCGAGGCTGATACAGCGAAGCACAACGTCGGGATCATCCGACGCAGAGAGCACGACCACGGGCAACGCCCGATGCACCGGATCGGCCTTGAGTCGTTTGAGCACCTCGAAGCCATCCATCACCGGCATGCGGATGTCGAGGAGCATCAGGTCGAAGCGGCGGGATGCCACGGCCTCGAGCGCCTCGCGGCCGTCGCCGGCCACCGCCACGGTGTGCCCGAGCCGTTCCAGGCGTCGCGAGAGCACCTCGCGGTTGGCGTCGCTGTCGTCGACGACGAGAATCATGCCGGGAACCGTGGCGGGAAGGACCACGTCTCGCACCGTGGCCGGCGACGGTGCATGATCTGGGGCCGCCGTCAGGCGATGTGTCACGGTGGTGAGGAGTGAACCCGCCGACCGTCGAATCTTCCCGATGTCGGCGGCGAGTCCGTCGAGATGACGGTCGGCGGCCTCCTCCTCGAGGAGGTCGGCGTAGCCGATGATCTGGTTGATGGGTTCGCGGATCTCGCGGTCGACGGCGTCGGGGGTGATTCCCGCGATCGAGGCCTGCTCCGCGGCCAGTGCCGATTCCAGCACCGCGAGGAGCCGCTTGCCAGCGTCGTGGATTCGGCGGAGATCCTGGGCGATTCCGTCGAGATGGGCCGCCTCGGCATCCTCGATGGCGATCTCGCTGTAGCCGAGGATGTGGTTCAGCGGGGATCGGAGATCATGGCCAAGCGAGGCGTCGCGACCGCTCATGGCTGGCTCGATCCGAGAAACCCTTCGATCTTCGTGAGCAGCCGGGCAAACTCGACGGGCTTCGTCTCATACTCGTCGCAGCCGGCCTCGATCGCCTTCTCGCGGTCGCCCGCCATGGCATGGGCGGTGAGGGCGATGATGGGAATCCGCCCAGCAGTGGCGTCGGCCTTGAGCCGGCGAACGGCTTCCCAGCCATCGACCACGGGAATGCTCATGTCCATCAGGATCAGATCGGGCGAGCCCGACAGCGCCTTCTCGATCGCCTCGCCGCCATCGACGGCGATGGCAACCGTGTAGCCTTTGCGTTCGAGCCTTCGGCTCAGCATGTCGCGATTGAGTTCGTTGTCTTCGACAAGCAGGATGGTCGGCATGATGGAGGCAGTGAGAACAGGGCGAGGGGATTGGAGGTCAGTCGTCGGCGGGTCGCGGGGAAGGCGAGACGTGGAATCGTGATCGCAGGTAGCTGGCGACATCGCGAGCCGTCGAGCCGCTCTTGGTGATGATGTCGACGACTTCCCCATCGATCTGTTCGCGGTGGGCCTGCGTCATGTCCATCGCCGAAACGACGAGCACGGGCACGTCGGCACACCCTGGCAGACGACGGAATCGTCCGAGAAACTCGAAGCCGTCCATCTGGGGCATCATCAGGTCGAGGAGCACCATTCCCGGCACCTCCTCCTGCGCTCGCTGGAGGGCCACGAGGCCATTTTCGGCCTCCCGCACGTCCCACCCGTCCCGCGTGAGGAGCCGTACCATCTGGTCGCGGCACACCGGATCATCCTCGACGAGCAGCACGGGTCGGTCGACGCGATCCCGGCGAAAACGCGTCATCAGTTGTCCGAGCCGCGTCCAATCGACCGGCTTCGTGAGGTAGTCGGAGACGCCGAGCGCGATGCCCATCTCGCGGCTGTCGGTCACCGTGACGACGACCACCGGGATCTTGGCGGTGGCGGGGTCGTGACGCAGGGCCGTCACCACGGCCCAGCCGTCCATGTCGGGCATCATCACGTCGGTCGTGATCGCCATCGGCTTCAGCCGCTTGGCCATCTCGATGCCGTCGCGACCATTGGAGGCCAGGTGAACGGTGAAGCCCTCCTTGGTGAGGTAGCGCTCCATCAGGTCGAGCACGGTCGGGTCGTCGTCGATCACGAGAATCGAGGGGCGGTCGGCGTGCATGGCTCCGACGCGGGTGATCGATTCGGCGCCCGACGAGGCGGGGTCGACCGGCACGGTCGGAAGCCGCACGGTGAAGGTCGAGCCCCGGCCCGGCTCGCTGGTCACCGTGATGTCGCCCCCGAGCATCCGACAGAACCGGCGGCTGATCGCGAGGCCCAGGCCCGTGCCCCCGTAGCGCCGCGTGGTCGAGGAATCGGCCTGGGCGAAGGGCTTGAAGAGTTTGGCGATCTGTTCGGGCGTCATGCCGATGCCGGTGTCGATGACGTCGAACTCCACCCAGTCGCGATCATGTTCGGAGATTCGACGCACGCGGAGCCTCACCAGGCCGCGGTCGGTGAATTTGGCCGCGTTGCTCAGCAGGTTGAAGAGCGTCTGACGCACCTTCGTGAGGTCGCTCTGCATGCTGCCGCAATCGCCGGCCATCTCGATCTCGAGCCGGTTGTCGTTCTGGCGGATGAGCGGCAGCGTGGTGTTGTGAACCTCACGGACGACCGTGTCGACATCGAACGACTCGATGAACACCGACATCTTGCCGCTTTCGATCTTCGAGATGTCGAGCACGTCGTTGATCAGCGCGAGAAGGTGTCGGCCGGCCCCGTGAATCTTGCCGAGATCCGACACCACGTCTTCCGACCGCATCTCACCGAGCTCCTCGATCAGCATTTCGCTGTAACCGATGATGGCGTTCATCGGCGTGCGGAGTTCGTGGCTCATGTTCGCCAGAAACATCGACTTCGCGTAGTTGGCCTCGACGGCTTCGTCGCGGGCCTTGAGGAGGTCGGCATTGATCTTTTCGTTGGCCACCTCGGCCCGAAGCCGCACGAGGGCCACGCCCATCTGGGAGCCGAGCGAACGAAGCAGCGGAATCCATCGCCGGCACCAGCGGTCATCCTTGGACGACACGGCAAGATCAAAGCGGCCGATCTGACGGTCGCGGGAACGGATCGGGATGGTAAAGGCTCCCGTGAGCCCAGACGCAAACGCATCGTCCGGAACGGTGTCTTCGATGCCGTGGGCGTCATTCGGGAGAAGGTGGGCCCTGCCGGAGAGTTCCCCGACGGTTCCTTCCGGAAGAAAATAAAACTGGTCGGCCGGCATGAGGATCACGGCCGCCGCGGTGAAGCCGAGGCTCTCCGTCGACTGCAGTTCCTTCTCGAACCGCTGCACGAGCCGCTCTTCGTCGCGTTCCTCCTGAAGGATGGTGTCGATCCTGGTCTGGAGACCCAGTTCCTCGCCGCGTGCCACGAGCTGCTGTTCGCGCTCATTGGCCTCCTCGAGGGCGGCCATCAGCTCGGCGGCATGGGCGTTGGCGTCGGCGAGCGATGCCACCTGCCTGGTGAGGGCCGCGTTCTGTCGCCTCAGGGAGGCGAGTTCGACGTCGTCACTCATGGCATGTCCTTGTCGAGTTCAGATGAAGAGCGTGATTTTGGAACGCGATGCATCACCGAGATAGGTCGCGACCCCGCCGTAATCGATGTCGGGGATCAACTCCTCGCGGGTGATGCCCATGACGCCCATCGACATCTCGCAGGCGATGATCTTGATGCCGAGGTCTCGGCACATGGCGAGCATCTCGGGAACAGACTGCACGCGGCGCTGCTTCATGAGCATCTTGAAGAAGGCCGGTCCCATGCCGGCCATGTTCATGCGGCTGGTTGGAAGCGATGCGGGGCCCGACGGGAGCACCATGGCGGCCATCTTTTGGCTGATCGATTTTCCGGCGAAGGTCGTTTTCACGCGAAGCGCCGTCAGGCCCCAAAAGGTGAAGTAGATCGACACCTCCATGCCCATCGCGGCGGCGCCCGATGCGATCGCGAACGTCGCGAAGAGCCGGTCCATGTCGCCGCTGAACGCCACGATCGTGGCCCGGTCGTCGGGCGTGTTGGCCGTGGTCGTCGTCATCGCCGAGCGGAGGTCGGCCACGGCCCTTTCCAGGTCGCCCAACGCCGCCCCCACTCGCCGCTCGACGGCGGCATTGATCAGGGCATCGAGTTCTTCAGCCGACGCGGGAAGCGAAGCCACGGTTCTCACCTCATGCCGGGGCAGCATGGCGGATGACGGCCGTCTGCTCGCCATTGGCATCCGCAAACGATTCGAGGCTGTGGCCCATCTTCCGCACCCAGGCCTCGATGTCGGGGCCGAAGGATGGATCGGAGGCCTGCACGGTGAGCACGTCGCCCTGCGACAGCTCCTTCATGGCCCGGGAGATCCGCACGATCGGCACAGGGCACATCATGCCACGGCAATCGAGGCTCGAACTGGCCATGCGGTCTCCCTGCTGTCAGATGCGGATCGGAACAGCCCAAGGATAGGGAAGCCGGGGGGGCATGCCAACCCTGCGACACGATCGCGTCAGAAGCACCACGTCGAGATCGTCCAGGCCGGCTCGAATCGACCCCCGACGTTGTGCCAGGCGTTGCCCCCGGAGTGGACCACGCCGGATCGGCGGTCGCCATGCCATTCCCAGCGCTCGCCCGTGACAAGGTCGAAGACGTGCCCCTTGGTCGAGGTGCCATGAAGGGTCCAGGTGCCATCCGCTTGAAGCATCACCGCCGGCCTCGATCCCTGCACGTTGAAGAGCCGTGCGATCTCAGGGGCGCGAACGGTGAGTTCGCGGCGCCGTTCGTCCGCGGTGGCCGTGAGGTCGAACCTTTCCACCTGAAGCAACGACCCGGGGCCCATGGCATAGTTCAGGCCGCCGTGGCCGTCGGCAAGGCTCCAGGCCCAGTGGCCGAGGGTTGGGTGGAAGCGGTAATAGATGTGGCCGATTTTGAGCTGGGCCGCGTCGATCGGGGAGAAGGTCTGCCCCAGCGGGTCGTAGCGGTAGATCGCCGCCGGATCGAGATCCACCGCCGACGGGTGGAGTGCAGGCGTATCGGCCGCGTGGGACAGGGTCGCAAAGGACAGGGTCGCGAGGGATGCGAGCACGATCGCCAAGGACGCGCTGCGGATGCGAGGAATCATGGCTGCTCCGGGGCACGGGACGGGGCGGCACGACGGACCGCCGACTCTGAAACTCTAGTTCCAGGTTGGCTGGCATGCGGCCAGGGGCCGCGACAGCCGCCAAAACGTGGTTTTTTCGGCCCTCCCGTGCCATGCTATCGAGGCTGCCTGGGGCCGCATCGTTGGTTTCCCGGGGCTGGCTTTCCATGTGCGGCCCGGGATTCCCCTCAGGTGACGATGCGACGTGTTGCAGGGCTTCACCGAACCGTTCGCGAGGGGCGTGCCCTCACGTTCGCCGTCCGTGCCTGGTGCTGGTGCGCGGGCCTCGTGGGGCTCTGCCCCGTGGTGACAGTGGCCCAAGGACTCGTGCCCGATTCGCTCTTCACGCTCACGGGAGCGGTCACGACGCCCAACGGCGCGTGGTGCTGATATGAAGACGAGCGGGCCATCATCGACACCACGGATCCAGCCCATCCGAGCCTTCTCGTCAGCAGCGTGTCGGCCGGCAGCGGAGCCGAGTCGGGGGACATCGACCTGCTCTGGCGGGATCTGGCCACCGGTGCGCAGGGCGGTTTCGAACTGGCGAATCAACTCCAGCAGGACGACCACGACTCGGCCTCGCTCACGCTTCGTCCCGATGGTCGCTACCTCGCCATGTATGCCAAGCACGGAGGCGACAACCTCACCCGCTGGCGGGTGTCGGTGAATCCCAACGACCCCACGGCCTGGCAGCCGGAGCAGACGCTCAACAACAACGCCGGCACCACCTACAACAACACCTACCTGCTTGCCGGTGAAAACGGTGGTGCCGGCCGGATGTACAACTTCACCCGCGCGGTGAACTACGACCCCAACGTGCAGGTGTCGTATGACCAGGGCAGCACCTGGCACTCTGGCGGCAAGTTGCTCACCGAGGGGGGCAGCGGTGACCGCCCGTATGTCCGCTACGCTGCCAGCGACGACACCATCTTCGTGATGTCGACCGATCGGCATCCTCGCGACTACGCCAACAGCGTCTACACGGGCTACGTCCGCGACGGGAAGCTCTACGCGATGGATGGCACGGTCGTCGACGGCGACATCTTCGACACCTCGGCGGTAGCGCCGTCGGCGCTCACGCCGCTGTTTCGCAACGGCTCGCCGTCGAATGGCACGACGATGAATCGCGGCTGGACCATCAGCATGGAGGTCGACAACACCGGCAACCCCGTGGGCATCTTCTCCGCGAGGGCCAACGACAGCGACCTCGACCACCGCTTCTTCTACTCGCGCTTCGACGGCGTCGCATGGCAGGTGCACGAACTCGCCCGTGCCGGAGGCTATCTGTATGCGGCGGAGAACGACTACACGGGCCTGGCGTCGATCGATCCCGACAACCCGAACGTCGTCTACGTGTCGACGAAGATCAACCCGACCACGAACGCGACGACGGCGAAGTATGAGCTCTACAAGGGCGTGACGGGCGATTTCGGCGCCACCTGGGCCTGGACGGCCATCACCGCCGATTCTCCCATCGACAACCTGCGTCCGATCGTCCCGTCCTGGAACGGCGAATCGACGGCGGTGCTCTGGATGCGGGGCACCTACACGAGCTACACGAACTGGAACACGTCGGTGGTGGGCACGACGTTTGCGGCCACCGACTCCAGGTCGTTGCTCTGGCGGGGAACGCCTGCGGGCAGTCAGTCGTGGAGCGGGGGAACCGGCACCTGGGACAGCGGCGGTGGCGCGATCACGACGTTCCGCGCGGGCGACGAGGTGGCATTTGGCGACGGGGCCGTGTCGTCCGACGTTACGATTCCCGCGCCGGTCGCTCCGATGGGCACGGCGTTCTCCAACCGCACGCAGTCCTACCGGCTTTCCGGGGCGTCGATCGGCGGACGCGGCGGCCTGCGGGTGATCGGTGGCGGCACGGTAACCCTCGCCAACGGCCGCAACACGTTCTCGGGCGACACGCTCGTGGCCCGGGGCACGCTCGTGCTGTCGGGGAGCGCGGCGTTGGCCGGCACCTCACGGATCACCATCGCCGAGGGAGCCACGTTTGACGTCGCGTCCACGTCGGCCGGAGGGCATGTCCTCGCCGGCCAGTCGGTCTCGAACGCCGGCCACATCCGTGGTGCGATCGTGGCGGAACCTGGCAGCAGCGTGTCGCTAGTGTCGTCGAGCCTGCTCACGGGCGACCTCACGGCGACGGGGGCGGGCGTCGTGGCCGAAGGAACGGTCGTGGGCCGCGTGGCCCTGTCGACGGGAGCGACGCTGCGGATTGGCAGCACCGCGATCACCCAGGTGATCACAGGCCAGCAGTCGGTCTACGTGGATGCCACGCACGGGGGCGGAGGCAACACCACGCGCGTCGATGGCTCCGCGTTCACGCCCACCACCAATCCCGATTGGCAGATTCGTTCTCCCTATGCCAACGGCGGCGTGGTGTACCAGGGGGGAAGCGACTCCCCCACGACCGCGGCCACCCTCAAGACGACGATCAGCGGTCTGGTGCCGGGCCGCGCCTATCACCTGTATGCCAACTACTGGGATGCCACCGGTTCGAGTTGGCGCATCCTGGCGGGCACCTCCCCGGGCTCGCTCCGCCTCTTCGATGCTCCTGCCGATGCCGTGGCGGGGGCGACCGACGGCCTCGATCCTCGAACGCTCGGGTATGCCACGCTCCCGATGATCACCGAAAGCAATCGCTCGATGTGGGCCGCCGATCTCGGCACGATGACGGCCGACGCCAACGGCCGCGTCGCGGTGTTTGTCGACGACACGGGCACCGCCGATGGCGACGACCGCACCTGGTATGACGGCGTCACCTATTCCACGGAGCAGGTTGGGTATGCCGGGCAGTCCACACTGAACGTCTCTGGTGATTTCATCGTCGACGCCACGTCGCGGCTCGTGATGGAGGTGGGCTCGGCGACGGCGCACGACACGATTGCCATCGGCGGCCAGGCGTCGTTTGGCGGCACGCTCGAGGTGGACGCCGTGAACGCGGCCGACCTTCAGGCCGGTGACCGCGTGCCGCTCTTCGAGGTGGCCTCGTCGACGGGTGCCTTCGATGCGTTTGATCTGCCAGCCCTGGCGTCAGGACTCGCCTGGGACACCCGCGACCTCTACCGAACCGGCGCGCTCGGGGTGGTGAACGCGTCGGCCTTCGCGGTGATCACGCTCGATGTGGCGAGCGGGGCCGAGACGCAGGCCCGCGCCGGCCTGCCGGTGCTCTCGGGCACGGCACCGCTCGCCAAGGTGGGCGGGGGAACGCTCGTGATCAACCGTGACAATCCGCTGACGGGTGAAACGAGGGTTGAGGATGGCACGCTACACCTGGCCCACGCCGAAGCCCTCGCGGCGAGCACGATCGTGCCGTTGGCCGGCGGCACGGTGAGCATCGCTCCAGGCTTGGCGACACGCGTGGGGGGCTTGCGGCCCGCCGCCGGCGGCACCGTGGACCTCGGAACCGGTGGGCTCACCGTCGCCGCAGGATTGTCGGCATCAGACGCGGTCGCGGCGATCCTGGCCGGCCGCGGCGATGGCTCGTGGAACGGCACTGGCATCACGTCGTCGGCTGCTGCGGCGGCAGCTCTCGCAGGAGTTCCGCGGGGTGTGGGCTGGCTCGAGGGTGGCGACGGCTCGATCACCCTGGCCTATGCGGCACCGGGCGATACGAACCTCGACGGGATGCTCGATCTGCTCGACGTGAGCGAGTTCATCGCGGCAGCCCGCTACGACAACGGAGCAGCGGCGAACTGGGGCGAGGGAGACTACACCTACGACGGCGTGTCCGACATTCTCGATGTGTCGCTCTTTCTCTCAACGGGCCTGTTTGACGCCGGCACCTACACGGGAAGTGGCATGGCTGTGAGGGTTGTGCCCGAGCCGGCCTTCGGGCTGCTCGGGGTCGCCGTCGTCACCCTCGCCGTGACCCGCCGCCGGGTGTCAGGCGATCGCGTCGGGTGACCGGTCGATGCATGGCCCACGACGCGCAAACGGCCGTCGCGGTGTGACGCTCGCCCGTGAGCGGGTTTCCACAGGCCTCAGGAGTTCGCGGGCTTCTTCACGAGTGTTTGCAGGTCGCTTGGGAGGGTCAGCCACAGGTGGGGATGGGCCTCGACCAGCCTGACGATATCGGTGAAGTCCTTGGCCTGCTTGCTCTGGCAACGCGAAGGCTCCGACCAGGCCTTGATCTTTCCAGCGAGCGTGTCATGCAGCGAGGCAACGCGCAGCAGAATGCCGTGAACGTCGGCGGGCACAGCCCGTGACGGGAACTCCCGATAGAAGTCTTCTGTGGAGAGTTGAATCGAAACGGCTGATCGGCCTTTCAGATTGACCGACCACTCGAACCGTTCGCTGGTGAATCCAGCCTCCTCGAGCATGAGCACCATCCGATCGACGTCGGCATTTCACGACGGCGGGTTCCATCCATGCACCGACGGCTACGTCAGACTCGCGAAGACCGCCTTCCTCACGCGCGAGGATTCAGCATTCACGGTCGCGGCGATGCCGGCCGCTAACGAGTGCCGGTAATCGCCCTGGTCGTAGAGTGCCGCACCCAGGAACTCGACGATGTCGAGCACGTCGACCACGCCATCGGCGGTGAAGTCGCCGGCCGACCAGCCTACGGCTTGAGCGGTGTTGAAGGCGGCCGACCCGATGATGGTTGACGCATCGAGAAGATCGATCAGGCCGTCGAGGTTCGTGTCGCCGGCGGCGGCGAAGGCGAGTGTGATCGAGCCGTCCCCCTGCTCCATCCAGCCCACGCCGTAAAACGGTCGGGAGGCGGCGGGCTGGCTGGTGATCCCGCGTGCACCGCTCCAGTCGTCTGCCCGCCCCTCGCGGAGCAGCGAGATGATCGTGGAAGAGGAAACGCCCCCTCCGGCGATCTGCAGCCCCCCACGCCCCACCTCGAGCCGGCCCCCGGTGGCGATGTCGAGTGCCCCCGCACTCACGCGCGCCGTCGATGTGTCGAGCGTGACGAGGCCCCCTGCAGCGATGGTGAGGCTCCCTGTGCCGAGCGCCGCCGTCGATCGGATCACGACCGTGCCCTCTTCCACGAGCAGTCCGCCCGTGTAACTGGAGGACGCCGTCAGCACGAGCGTGCCGGGGCCTCGCTTCACGAGCCGCACGTCGCCGGATCGCGAGGTCGCATCGACCAGCGTGGAACCCGCGGCCACGATGAGCGGGATGTCGGTCGTGCCCCAGAGTGCTCCGGTGGCCGCCTCCACGACGGCGGTGTAGCGATAGGCCGTGGCCAGGGATTCATCCATGCGGTGAAGCTTCGCGAAATCGCCCCATGACGACGCGCCCGCCTGGCCGGTGAGCACGTAGTCGACGTAGAGATCCATGCCGGCGGCGTCGAGTGCCGTGAGGTAGGTGCGGTAGAGATCGCCCATGCGCGGGTCGTTGGCCGCCTGATAGAAAGCGGTCTGGTAGGGGCCGCTGCGGCCATCGAGGTGCTGGCCCCCTTCGTAGGCCACGAGGCGGATGTCGCGGCCGAGCCGGCCGGTCCAGTCGTCGGCAAGCGCCTGGTGGTTGCGCACCCAGCCCACCGACACGTCGATCGCGGTGCGGCAGTCGGCCAGCACCCGATCGACGGTCGTCGACGAGGTGTAGCTCGCCCGCATGTCGTCGTCGGGGCTGAAGTAGGGGGCGATGGCGATCGCGTCGAAACTCCCCGACATGCTTTCGACGATCCGGCCGGTCACCCAGTCGTTGGCCGCCCAGCCCGCCGCCACTCGCACGAGCCGGTTCGTCTGCCCGGCAAACACGTTTGTCCAGATGTCGAGATCCCGCTTCGCTTCTCGCCCCGCCACCTGCCAGTTGTCGAGGCCGGTGTATTCGGGGCGACTGGTCTGGGCCTGCACCCACGCCGATGCCTCGAATCCCCATCCGAAGTTCCAGATCTCGTTCGACCATTCCACGTAGGCCGTGAGGCCCGGATCGAGGTGGTCCCGCACGTAGGTGGCGAAGTTTCGCACGAATGTGTCGTCGGCCATGTGGGGCATGTTGAACCAGGGATCGGCATGGAGGTCGTTGGCGAGCTGCACCATGTATTCCAGCGACATGCCGTTGGCGATCGGTTCGCTCGGCGATCCGTCGGATCCGGAGCCCTGGCGGATGTCGTTGGCGTCGCGGCGGTCGGCCCAGGTACGGATGTCGGAGGTGTTGGTCTCCTGCGGCGCCATGAAGCGGATCACGCCAAACGGTGAGAGCCGCTGGAGAAAGAGCGGATGAAACGGGGAGAACCCGTCGCCTGGATGCCACGACCGGCCGGCGAACGACTGCTCTTCCCAGGGAGGCATCCAGATGTTGATGCCGCGGACGGGGTCGGAAGGATTCGTTTCCTCGATCCGCAGATAGATGCCGTTGCTGCCGGGCGTCACCTGGAGATCGGCGTAGGAACGGCCGGCGGCCGTGCGGCCGGTGGCGATCGTGGTCGCGTCGAAGCCGAACGTCACGATGCCCGTGCCATCCCATTCGGCGTGGTACACACCGGCGGGATAGGCCCCATCGAGGTCACGGAACATCAGCGTGCCGGCCATCTGTTTGATGGTGTGGCCGTTGACCGTTCGGCTCGTCAGGCGGGTCACGTCGCCATTGGCATCGACCTGCACCGGATTCGTCGCCCCGACATCCCACGCCATCTGCCAGGTGGTGGTGTCGATCTCATGGGTGATCCAGCCCCGCGATGCCTTGAACGCATCGGTGAAGGTCCAGGCGGGCGACCAGTCGACCACGTTTTCGAGATTCATCCCGATCTGCATGTGGCCGTCGGCGGCCAGGAGGGCGCGCGGCTCGAGCCGTTCAGGAAGGCTGATGCCTGCGCGGCGGCGAGATGGATGAAGCAATCGAACCCTGCTCCGACATTTGCCGGAGCACGCTGTCTGTGGCATGGGTGAGAAATCCGCGAGACACCCTGCCTTGCCCACGACCTAGAAGATCATCTCGGCGGACGGCTGGCAAGCGGATCGACCATCACGGTGCCCTGGGCCGGGTCGCAGGTGAGGTCGCGGAAGGCGGCGGCGATCCGGGCGGTCATGGGACCCGGCACCGGAAACGATGCGCTGTCGAGCCTGGCGACGGGCGTGATCTCCCCCATCGTGCCCGTCACAAACATCTCGTCGGCCTCAACCAGTTCGGCGGCCGGCACATCCCGCACCTCCGCGGGCACTCCCAGAACCTCGCACAGTTCCAGCACGGCGGCCCGCGTGATGCCCTCGGGGCAGGCCCGCGTGGTCGATGTCACCAGCCGCCCCGACCGCACGAGAAAGAGATGGGTCGAACTCGTTTCGGCCAGCATGCCGGCGGTGTCGAGCAGCACGGCGTCGTCGGTGCCGGCCGCGTTGGATTCGAGCTTCGCCAGAATGCTCGTGAGCTGATTGCAGCTGTGGATGTGCTGGTCGAGCACGTCGGCAAAAGGCCTCCGCTGCTTCGCGGTGATCAGCCGGATGCCGTGCACGTTGTCAAATACCGGCGGCTTGTGTTCGGCGAGGATGAAGAAGGAGCAGCCGCGCTGGTTGATGCGAGGATCAAGGCCGCTGGTGTATTTCACGCCCCGTGACACCGTGAGCCGGATGTGGACGCCATCGTGCATCTGATTCGCCGCAAGCGTGCGGCGGAGTTCCGACACGAGCGTCTCGTCCGACGGCATCCCTTCGTAGGCGAGGGCGGCGGCGCTCGAGCGGAGTCGTGCGAGGTGGTCCTCCAGCCGGAAGATGCGGCCTTGGTAGAGCCGCAATCCCTCCCAGACGGCGTCGCCGTTTTGCACGCTCGAATCAAACGGCGACACCCCCGCTTCGTCTCGGTGCACAAGACGGCCGTTGATGTTGACGATCAGGGAGTCGTTGGCGGGGTTTTGACGCTGGAGCATGCGAGGAGGCGGTCGTAGAGGGCGATGGCTTCGTCGAGAAAGGGCACGTTCGGCTGCGGCAGCGGCTCATCCACGGCCGGAGGTGGCTCGAATCCGGTCGATCGCCAGGTGCTGGCATACCAGTGCGGCGCCCACGCCCCGTCCTGCGGATGCGGCCCCGGAGGCCAGGAGAGCATGGCGGCGTCCCACGCGATGCCGAGGGCGTGGCACAGCCTGCGGAGCGTGTGTTCCGGCTGACGTCGGAGGTCG
The DNA here is from genome assembly GCA_017853835.1 of Pirellulales bacterium. Classification (GTDB taxonomy): domain Bacteria; phylum Planctomycetota; class Planctomycetia; order Pirellulales; family UBA1268; genus QWPN01. Next base: position 34,903 of record JAFMIU010000022.1, read on the forward strand.
TCGGCATCGATCACGGCAGGGGGCGCGGCCCGCTGGGTGCGAATCCGCTCCATGAGCCGCCACTGCCAGGGCAGCCCGGTTTCGGCGAGCGTCATCGAGGGAAACACCCGCAGGTAGCTGGCGATCACGCGGGCCGGATGCCGCACGAGAAACGCATGGTCGATCGGGTCGAGCCACGGCCCGAGCATCTCGTCGCGCATGTGCTGCGCCATGTGCTTCTGATACCACACCGGCCGGTCGAGGGGCGCGGGGCCTTCGGAGAGGTGCCGGGCCACCTCCCGCCAGTCGGTTGGCTGACTGGCGAGCACGTCGTCGCGGCCGGGATGATCGAGCCCGGTCGCCGCGAGATAGGAGGCGTAGAACGGCTCGTCGGTCACGCCGCAGTCGGCGCGCGACGAAAAGCTCCGCATCAGGGCGGTAGAGAGATTGCGAGGTCCCGACCAAACGGCAATACGGCGCATGGCGGAAGTCATACCCTCGCGTGTGCCGACGGCCAAGGTCCTGCGCCCTCCGCCGACGCTCCGATGATCCCTTCCCCGCCCGAGGATTGCCACCGGGGGTTCGGCCTTGCCGCGGTTCGCCGTACGATCGTCGTGCGTTCGGCAACGATTCCGAGTCAGAGGACCCATCGATGAAGATCATTCGCTGCCTGTCGTCGGGCGAGGTGCGTCTGGCGCGCCTTCATGACGACGGCCATGCCACGGCCCTCACCGGCGACCTGTTTGGGACGCTCCACGACACCGGCACACCGGTGCCCGTCGACAAGCTCCTCGCACCGCTCGAGCCACGCGACATCCTCTGCATCGGTCTCAACTACCGAAAGCACGCCGCCGAGACGGGCCTCGAGCCCCCGCGTCATCCGGTGCTGTTTCTCAAGGCATCCGGCAGCGTGCAGAACCCGGGCGATCCCATCCTCCTGCCCCGGCGGCTCCACAGCGACCGTGTCGACTACGAGTGTGAACTGGCGGTGGTGATCGGCCGCACGTGCAGCAATGCGAGCCGTGCCGACGCCCTCTCCTACGTGGCAGGCTACACCTGCGGCAACGACGTGTCGTCGCGCGATTGGCAGAAACTCGGCGGCGGCGGTCAGTGGTGTCGCGGCAAGTCGTTTGCCACCTTTTGCCCGCTCGGGCCCGTGCTCGTCACCCCCGACGAGATCCCCAACCCAAACCGGCTCCGCATCCGCACGATCGTGAACGACCAGGTGCTCCAAGACGGCAACACCGACGACATGATCTTCGACGTGCCGGCGCTGATCGAGTTTTTATCGGCGAGCACGGTGCTGCGGCCCGGCACGGTGATCCTCACGGGCACCCCACAGGGCGTGGGCATGGCGCGGAAGCCGCCGGTGTTTCTGCGGGCCGGCGACACGGTGACGGTGGAGATCGAGGGCATCGGCCGCCTGACCAATCCCGTCGTGGAAGAGCAGGCCGAACCCCTGCCGATCACCGCCGAGTCTCCCTGACCAACGGCGTCGACTCCGTGCCATGCCGCCGGGCCGCGATCAGAAGATCGCCATGTATTGCGCCTGGATCGCCGTGCCGGTGTAGCCGGCGCGGTAGGGATAGAGATAGTTCTGCGCCGGGGAACTGTCGATCCAGAGCCCTTCGAGCGTCAGGCGGCTCTGCCGTGTCTTGTGGAGATACCAGTTGAGGCCGCCGCCATACTCGGCGGCCGAGCCATACGGACCTGTCAAGGCGCTCGATCGTCCATACACCTCGTAGGTGCGGGGCACGAAGCACCAGCCCAGAAACACGTTGCCGCCCTGATCGAAGAGACTGCCTCGCTCGAAGGATCCGTGTCCCACGAAGTTGTTGAGGAGGCGCCACGAATACTCGGCAAACGCCGACCACCCGCGATACTTCCACCCGACATCGACCGTCGCAAGCTGATAGGTGAACCGGTTGACCTGTGTGCCGGGGCCGAGGGCGTCGGGCTCGGCGAGCGGCGTGCCATCGGAAAGCCGCACGACCGTGTTTTCGGGATTGGCGAAGGCCAGGCTGTCCCCCACCAAGCGGGCCGGACTCTTGGCGAAGACGCCGCTGGTGCCGATGCGAACGGCCGGATGCTTGTGGTGTTCCATGTCGGAATAGCCGAGGCCGAAAGGGCCGAGCGGCTCCCACCAGGTGTTGCCGGCCCAGGCCATCGCGGTGCCGTCGCGGAAGATGCCCGAGGCGCCGCCGTCGATGCCGTTGTAGATGCCGGCCTGATAGAAGACGGTTTCGTCGAAGAGCGCACCGTTCGACATGAATCCAGGGCTGTAGCTCGGGCGGATGAAGGTGTTGACCATGCTGCGGTCGACCCCCATGGGCCACATCGACGACGTGGTCCATTCTCGGGTGCCCGGCACCTGCGTCACGCCGATGCCCACCTTCACATCCTTGTTCACGGCCCAGCCGACGAAGCCCACCGGCACGACGGTGACGAGGAGGCCGGGGTTGGAGGAGCCGAAGAGGGCGATGTTGTAGATCGCCTGCGGATGGCCCACGTAGCCCTGCCACTGGAGATAGATTCGGTTGAGGTTGAACTCGCTCTCGTTGTTGATAGGCAGAACGTTGCCCGCCGAATCGGTCCAGGAGGTGACGCCGCGGGCCAGCTCCAGGAGCCGCCCCTGCATGTATCCGTTCATCGCCATGGCGAATGGAAACTCGCTCTCGCCCGGCTTGGTGGCGTGGAGCATGAGCCCCTTCGGCGGCAGATAGTCGGTGGCGGGGATGTAGCGCGGTCGGGGAATGCCGGCGAGCTTGGCGTTCAGAGCCTCCTCCACCGCGGCATCCACTTCGGCCCGAAAGATCGCGGCGATCTCGGGGTCGTCGAGCATGGAGCCGGTGGTGCCGTCGGTGGGATTGCCGACCGGGTGTTCCTCCGCCAGCGACACGAGGGCGAGGCACCACCACATCAGGCCCGTGGCAACCCAGAGCCAGGTCGCGATGCCGGAGAGGGTGTGGCGAGGGGTGGATGGCACGGTGTGGCGTGTCCCTGGGGCCGCCCGTGCGATGGGCGTGGGGCCGGCTCGGCGGGAAGAAACGCGTTTGCCCGGGCCGGGTCAAGGCGACTGACCGCGGCGCCTGAAGTGGCATGGCCATCGGCCACAGGCGGGGCGGGTTGGGCAAGGTGTGGGTGGGCGGCCTACGCGGCGGGGCGATGGGGCCAGTGGCTACCGGAGCGGTCGGCGGCGGCGCCGGACGAGTTGCCACCACCCGCCCGCCAGCCCCGCGAGCACCATGGCCGACGAGCCCGGCTCCGGAACGGACGCCACGCTCGGCACGGCCGCGTTGGAGGGGATGCCGTTGAACTGCCCCGAGGACACGAAGCCCGCGACATCGAGCATGTCCACGACCCCGTCGTAGTTGAAGTCACCCTCGGCCCACGTGGCCGCCAGGTCGGTGTTGAACTTGCCGCTGCCGATCAGATTCGCCACGTCGAGGGCGTCGATCGACCAATCGAGATTGGTGTCGCCGCACGCCGCATACCCGAAGGTCATCGACCCGTTGCCGTTGTCGAGCCAGCCGATGGCAAACACGCCGCCACTCAGGATCGCCTCGCTCGAGGTGATGCCGGCAGGGTCCCCGCCGACGATGCCGCGTGTGATCTGACTCACGAGATCGGGCGCAGTGAGCCCGGACATGACCGTCAGCATGCCACGCCCCACGTCGACCTGTCCCTCGATCGTGAGACGCGGCACCGTGGCCTGTACCCCCGGTGCCACCGAGAGCGTGGCCCCCGGGGCCACGGTCACGGCGGTCGAGGCGAGGGCGTTGGCATGACCGATGGACAGTACTCCCTGCGCCACCGAGGTCGCCCCGGAAAACGTGGTAGCCGCGGCGAGCACCTGCGTGCCGGTGCCGGTCTTCATCACCGAGATCGTGCCGAGCAGATTGGTGATCGATCCGGCGAAGGTTCCCGATCCGTCGGCGACGCCGATCGTGAGCAGGGTGTCGCCCGTCGTCGTCTTCGTGATCGAACCGCTGCCGAGAAGGGCATCGACGAACACGCGTTGGGCCATCTGGACATTGAAGCGGCCCGCAGGCCCCACGACCATGTCCGCCCGGTTGGCCGTCCAGTCGATCGTGCCCCGGCCGGCCGACCAGCCCGCCCCCATCATGCCGTTCACCTCCAGAGCGGCCGCAGGGCCAAGGCTGATCACCAGGTCGCCCTGTCCGCTCACGTTGGGATTGGTGAGCGTGGTGCCCGCATTCACCCGCACCACCCCGTCGCCCGAGAGGGTGGTCGTGCCGGTGGTACTGAAGCCGATCAAGGCCGCCCCGGAGAGCCCGAGCATCGCCCCATCGCCGACCTGATAGCTGCGGCCTGGGCTGGCGAATGAAGCATTCGTGAGATCGAGGGTTCCCTCGGCGACCGTGATCAGGCCAGGCGAGGTATTGGATGAGGTCACGAAGAGCGTGCCGGCTCCCTGTTTGACGAAGCCCCCTGAGATCGGTGCCGAGACCGTCAGCGAGTGCGAGACCGTCACGGCTCCGTCGGGCCCGCCGAACGTGAGCGACCCTCCAGCCCCCGCGGCGATCGTGCCCGTCGTGCTGGCGTGGGTGAGAGCGTTGAGCGTGATGGGGGCATCGAGCGTGATCGTCGCGGGGGCGCTCGCGGCGGAGCCAATCGTCGCCTCGGAGGATACGGAGTTTGGCACTCCTTCCGACCAGTTGGTCGCCGAAGTCCACGATCCACCGGACGACGGTGTCCACGCCGACGACACGGCGACCGGTGCCACGAAGCCCCGCACCGTGAGCAGCATGCCCTGGCTCGTCGCCCCCGGCAGGTCCTCGTCGGACAGGCTCAATGAATAGGTTCCAGAGAACATCCCCGCCGTGGCGGTCAGCATCGACACGGTGAATGCTCGTGACGAGCCCGGGGCGAGGTTCGTGAAGGGCGCCAGCGTGGTCGAGAATACGCCTGGCGCATCCACGGTGTATCCGTCGAAGTCGAGTTTGGCCGTCCATGCCGCTCCGAGGGAGCCGGCCTGATTGAAGATCGAAAAGCTACGGCTGGCGGTGTCGGTTCCCTGCTCGAGGGTTCCGAAGTCGATGTCGATCGTCGCAAGCGAGCTGCCCGACGAGAACGATCCGATGGCGTGGTCCAGCACGTTCATCGACATGGTCTGGTTGAAGGTCGGCGTGGCGGCTCCAGGGCTCGTTGCCGTCGCTTCAACGCTCCCGGTGACGAGTCCGGCGGTGCTGGTATTGACGGAGAGCGTGTGCGAGCTGGCCGCACCGAGGGCCATGTCGGAGCCGGTCCCCGAGCCCACGAACAGACCCGATGAGGAGTAGGTGTAGTCGAGACGGGCGGCGCCCGTGGCGGAGGTGACGGGAATCGAGTTTGAGACCGACAGCGTGCCCGACACCGCGGCGCCCCGGATGACGGTGGCGGGCAGGGCTGCCAGCGTGCCAGAGAGTTTTGGCGGGGCCGTGACGTTGGGAAGAATCTTGGCTCCGGTGACGAACAGCATGGCGTCGGCTGCAGGCACGCTGCTGCCCACGTACATCCCCCAGCGAAACACGCTGCTGCCCGTCGGCCGGCTGAACGAGCCGTAGCCGGCATATTCGTCGTTCATGTACACGATGTAGTTCGTGCCGTTGTCATACACGGTGATGTCAAATGGCTGCCCCACCATGTTCCTCGCCAGCACCGTGTCGGTGCCGGTGCGATGATTCAGGGTGACGTCGCCATTGCTGTTGGTATTGATCATCACCGACCAGTCGTTGTCCGAGTTCTTGGCCTGAAAGATGGCGGCGCCGAGCGGCTTGATGATCGTGTAGGTGCCCCGCCACTGAAACCATCCGTCGCCGGCGGCCCAGGAGACGGATGGGTCGTACGACTCGATGCGGGCGGCGTTGGCCCGGTCGTTGTGAACGTTGAACTCGTCCTTGAAGAGCCGGAACACCTGGGTTTTGCCGTCCTCCTGATACCAGCGTGACCAGTTGGAGAACGAACCTCGCGACACGCTGGTGTTGCCGAGGGTGTGCAGCCTCAGGCTGGTGATGATGGGGTTCGCCTTGTTCGGCCCCACCTCCACCAGGCTGTTGATGACATTGATGGTCGAACCCTTGACGCCCGCGGTGGAGGTGGTGCCGATTGGAATGGCGTTGCTGTCCAGGAGCTGCTGCCACGTGGCGTCGGTGCCGCTCTGGGTGTAGAGGGTGGCCACGTCCACGGCCGCTGCCGGCCGGACGCCGGTGAGCAGGGCGGCCGCCATCACACCCAGGCAGGCCCATAGTCCCGCACGGTTCGAGGTTTTTCGCCACGTCATGGGGCTTTGCGCACGCCGGTTACGGAGGTGGGTGTGGGGGCCGAACCTCAATCCGCGGCTCGTCGGCGCGAGGCCCTCTCCCCACTGGGTCGAAAGTAGCCCGATCGGACGAGCCGTCGCTATGACCCAATCGGGTGGGTGACGGCGGTCCTGGCAGCCGCGTGGGCGGGGTCCCTGAGACCAAAACAAGCACGTGACAAGCCTCGCGACTCGATCAGCGACAACGATTCGCGCGATGCTCGAAGACCGTTCGACATCAGATGAAGTACATCGGATCACTTGGCTGGCCGCAGCGAACGGCCAAGGCCGCGAGCGTCATGTGAGCAAGTGCTTTGGCTTCAGCCTTGGCAGCAGCTTCCCACGCCGTCGCCAAAACTCCCGCTGCTTTCGACTCGCTGGCAGAACCTTTGCAAAAGGTCGCTGTTTCCTCAGGTCCCTCAACGGCGTTTCTGATGTCCAGCAGCGTCACTTTTGCGGGGTTTTTTGCAAGACGGTATCCGCCCGCGGCACCCCGCACGCTCGTAATGATCCCAGCCGCCTTCAGTTGGAGCAGGATGTGCACGAGGAAACGGGGGGGCACGCCTTGGGATGCGCAGATATCGCGAATCGGGACCGGGCTTGGAGAATCAACCCGCCTCGCCAACTCGAGCGCTGCGAGGGCCGCGTATTCAGTCTTCGCCGATAACTTCATCGCATCCGTGCCGAAGATTCGCTCGTCGCTGCTGGAGCGAACGACGGCGGTCATCGAAACCCATGAACCCAGACAATCCTTCCAATGTTTATGAACATTTGAAAGCAGGAATATAGGCGAAGAACTGGCATCACGGCAAGGGAGCCAATACACCCGTGCGAGGGGGTCCTGGAATGTTGTTGAGAACGACGGGATGCTTCTCGGTGTTGCGACAGCGATCTCCGGCAGGCGGATCGCCGTCGGCACGTCAGGAGGAGTCTCAACCCCATGGTGTCGGCGTGGATGTCATCGCTGGTGACGACGGCCACGAACCACACCGACGATGTCATGGTCGGGCGGAAGTGCAACGCTTTCACTGCGATGCCCGCTCTGTGCTCGTGGTGATGTGCGAGGGACGCGAGCGCGAGTGTTGCGTTGTTCGAACTGGGGCATCCCGCATCAGTGTGGTGCGGTGCCAGCGTTTCGCGGCCATGGATGAGTTTGCATCATCGCGGGGATCGGTATAGGTTACTTGTGAAGTGAACAATCGATTGGTGGTGGTGG
>JAFMIU010000001.1 GCA_017853835.1 Pirellulales bacterium
GGTCCCACGGCTTACGCCGTTGGGCTTGGACGGACACAACCCCCGTCGAAGCCCGCGGCCGTGAGGCCGGGGACACGCCGGGCTATCACCCACGACGCCGTTGGGCCGCCAGAACTCCGGACTCCAAACACGCATTGTCTTCCGCAACGCCGGTCCCACGGCTTACGCCGTTGGGCTTGGACGGACACGACACCCGTCGAAGCCCGCGAGCCACGATGGCGAGCCGACAGCCTCACACACGCCCGCACCGGCCACGAGGACGGTGCGGGCGTGAAATCAGTACGTCTTGCCGAGCGACGCCTGGGCCGCCGCGAGGCGGGCCACCGGCAGGCGGAACGGCGAGCAGCTCACGTAGTCGAGGCCCACGTGGTGGCAGAACAGCACCGAGTGGGGATCGCCACCGTGCTCGCCGCAGATGCCGAGCTTGATGTCGGGACGAGTCTTCCGGCCACGCTCGACCGCGATCTGCATCAGCTGGCCCACGCCCGTCGAATCGATCGACGCGAACGGGTTGGCCTTGAAGATGCCTTCGTCGGTGTACTTCTGCAGGAACGAGCCCATGTCGTCGCGGCTCATGCCGAGGCAGGTTTGCGTGAGGTCGTTGGTGCCAAACGAGAAGAACTCGGCGGTCTCGGCGATCTCGTCGGCGGTGAGGGCACCACGCGGGATCTCGATCATCGTGCCGACGAGATACTTGATCTTCTGTCCGGTTTCGGCCTGCACCTTCTCGGCCACCGCGTGGACGATCGCCACCTGGTTGTCGAGTTCCTTCTTGAAGCCCACGAGCGGGATCATGATCTCCGGCTTCACCTTGATGCCGGCCTTCTGAACCTTCGCAGCGGCCTCGAACACGGCCCGAGCCTGCATCTCCGAGATCTCGGGATAGCTGATGCCGAGGCGGCAGCCGCGGTGACCGAGCATCGGGTTGAACTCGTGCAGGGCCGCGACGCGGGCCTTCACGCGATCGACCGAAAGGCCGAGCTTCTTGGCGAGATCGGCCTGGGCCTTCTCGTCGTGCGGCACGAACTCATGCAGCGGCGGATCGAGGAACCGGATCGTGGCAGGACGGCCTTCGAGAGCCTTGAAGATGCCCTCGAAATCTTCCCGCTGGAACGGCAGCAACTTGCCGAGGGCGGCCCGACGGGCTTCCTCGGTTTCGGCGAGGATCATCTCCCGCATCGCATCGATGCGATCGCCCTCGAAGAACATGTGCTCGGTCCGCGTGAGGCCGATGCCCTCGGCACCGAACGCGATCGCCTGCCGAACCTGCTCGGGGGTGTCGGCGTTGGTTCGCACACCCAGCTTCCGGTGCTTGTCGGCGAGCTTCATGATGAAGTCGTAGTACTGGAACACCTCCGAGTCGGCCGGCTTCATCGTCTTGGCGATCAACACCTGCTTCAGCTCGCTGTCGGCCGTCTTGATGCCTCCGGCGAACACTTCGCCCGTGCTGCCGTTGATCGAGATCGCGTCGCCTTCACGGAGCGTCTGGCCCGCACAGACGAGCGTGCCCTTCGTGTAGTCGATCACGATCGCGCCGGCACCGGCCACGCACACCTTGCCCATCTGACGGGCAACGAGGGCCGCATGGCTCGACACACCGCCGCGGCTCGTGAGGATCCCTTCGGCGGCGATCATGCCGCGAAGATCCTCCGGGCTCGTCTCGACGCGGGCGAGAACGACCTTCTCGCCCTTGTTGGCGAGCTCTTCGGCCTTGGCCGCCGAGAAGACGAGCTGGCCGGTCGCCGCACCGGGGCCGGCGGGGAGGCCGGTGGTGAGGAGCCGCCCGCTCTTTCGGGCCGCCTCGTAGTCGTGACGGTCGAAGATCGGGGCGAGAAGCTGGGAGAGGGCGTCTGGATCGGCCGACTGGATCGCATGCTCCACGGTCATGAGCTTCTGCTTGACCATGTCGTGGGCGATCTTCACGTAGGCCAGCGCCGTCCGCTTGCCGTGCCGCGTCTGCAGCATGTAGAGCTTCTTCTTTTCGACGGTGAACTCGAAGTCCTGCACGTCGCCGAACTTCTTCTCCAGCGTCTGCCGCACCTTTTCGAGCTGCTTGTAGGTGCTGGCGAACATCGCCTCGTGCTTCATTTCGGCGACGGGCTTCGGCGTCCGCACGCCGGCCACCACGTCTTCGCCCTGGGCGTTGACGAGGTATTCGCCGTAGAACACGTCTTCACCGGTGGCCGGGTCGCGGGTGAAGGCCACGCCGGTGGCACAGTCGTCGCCCATGTTGCCAAACACCATGCTCTGCACGTTGACGGCGGTGCCCCATTCGTCGGGGATCTTGTACTTGCGGCGGTAGATGATGGCCCGCTCGTTCATCCAGCTGCCAAACACGGCGCCCACGGCGCCCATCAGCTGCTCGAAGGGGTTTTGCGGGAAGCTCTTGCCGGTCCGCTCCTTGATCAGCTGCAGGTAGCGCTTGATGAGCTCGCGGAGGTGGGCGTCGGTGAGGCCGGTGTCGTCGTGGATGCCGAGCTGGTGCTTCAGGCCTTCCATCGTCTCTTCGAACGGGTCGTGCTCGTTCTCGTGCCGCTTCTGCACGCCCATCACCACGTCGCCATACATCTGGATGAAACGGCGGTAGGAGTCGTAGGCAAACCGGGGGTTGCCGGTGGCCTCGGCGAGGCCCTTCACGGTTTCGTCGTTGAGGCCGAGGTTGAGGATGGTGTCCATCATGCCCGGCATGCTGTCGCGGGCACCGGAGCGAACGCTGACGAGAAGGGCGTTTTTTGGATCGCCAAACTTCTTGCCCGTTTCCTTCTCGATCAGCTTGACGTAGGTGGCCACGTCGTCTTCGAGGCCCTTCGGAAACTTCTTCTTGTTGTCGTAGTAGTCGATGCAGACCTGGGTGGTGATCGTGAAGCCCGGGGGCACCGGGAGGCCGATCTTCGTCATCTGGGCGAGGTTGGCCCCCTTGCCGCCGAGCAGCGCCTTCATGGTGCCGTCGCCGTCGCACTTCTTCTCACCGAAGAAATAGATCATCTTGCCCGACTTGCCCACGCCGGCGCTCGGCTTCTTGACAGACTTCTTGGCGGCAGACTTCTTGGTCGACGTGGCCATGGGCAGGACGATCCCTTTCATGCGGTAGGTAGGGGGAAAAACCCGCGGTTTTTCCTCGGAAAGCCGACCGAATCTACGTTCGGGGGTGGGCACCGTCAACGCAGGCGCCCCGCATGCGCCGTGGGGGCCTTTATGCAGTAGAATCCTCTCGGAGAATGTCACTTTCTCCGGCCATCCTGCCGGAGCCGCCCAGCACCCCACCCACTGCCTTTCCATGCCGTTCCCTGCCTCCCGTGCCGCGTGGATGATGGTTGGGATGGCAGCCGTTGTGACGCCGGCCTTGGCGGCCGACACGGTGCCCGACTTCGGCCGCGACATCCGACCGATCCTGTCGCACGCATGCTTCTCCTGCCACGGCCCCGATGAGCACGATCGCCAGGCGGGGCTGAGGCTCGACGTGCGTGAAGCAGCGACCTCGGAACTCGAAAGCGGTAGTTGCGCCATCGTCCCGGGCGACCCCGGTGCGAGCGAACTCGTTACGCGGATTCGGGAAACCGACGAGAGCGTCGTGATGCCGCCGCCCGAATCCAACCACACGCTGACCGCCGTCCAGAAAGACCTGCTCGAGGCGTGGATCGCGGCGGGAGCCCCCTACGCCGCCCATTGGGCCTACGTGAACCCCACGCCGTTCGCAGAGCCCGCCGTAGCCGACGCCGCATGGTGCCGCACGTGGATCGATCGGTTCGTACTCGGCGATCTGGAGAAGGCCGGCCTCGCACCTGCCGCCGATGCCGATGACATCACCCTCGTTCGTCGAGTCACCTACGACCTGACCGGCATGCCTCCGACGCCGGCGGAGGTCGACGCCTATCTCGCCGATGCGTCACCCGAACGCTACGAACGGCTCGTCGATCGTCTCCTCGCCTCGCCTCGCCATGCCGAGAAACTCGCTGCCTGGTGGCTCGACCTCGTACGCTACGCCGACACCGTCGGCTATCACGGCGACCAGGTTCATCAGGCCACGCCCTACCGCGACTGGGTGATCGCGGCATTTCGCGACAACGTGCCCTTCGACCGGTTTACGCTCCTGCAGCTCGCCGGCGATCTGATCGAGCCGGCGCCGGGCGAGCATCCCGACGACCGCGTGCTCGCCAGCGCCTACAACCGCCTCCTTCAGACGACGCACGAGGGCGGGCTGCAGGTGAAGGAGTATCGCGCGATCTACCAGGCGGATCGCATCCGAAACGTGTCGGGCGCGTGGATGGGCGCGACACTCGGCTGCGCCCAGTGCCATGACCATAAATACGATCCCTACACCGCCCACGACTTCTATGCGATGGGGGCGTTTTTCGCCGACATCGACGACGAAAAGCACATGGGCAACGCCGGCGTCGGCGGTGCGCCGAACACATCGCCAACGACGCGGCTGCCGGAACGGGCGATGGTGGGCCCCTTCGACCGCGATGAAGTGGCATCGCTTGATGCCGAGATCCGACGCCTGAAGAAAAGCCTGCCGCGAAAGCCGAAGGCCGAGGCAGGCGCCGACGATGCCGAGAAGAAGGCCGCCGCCGTTGAGGAGCCCGCCGAGGTCGTCGCCGCCCGTGAACAACTCGCCTCGCTGGAGAGCCGTCGCAAAGCACTCACCCGCAAACTGATGGTTACGGAAGTGCTTGATGAACCCCGCGTGGTGCGACTGCTGCCGCGCGGCGACTGGATGGATGAGACAGGCGAGGTGATCGAGCCTGCCGTACCGAAGTTTTTGGGCACGATCGACGTCGACGGGCGTGCCACCCGCGCCGATCTTGCCCGCTGGCTGATCGCACCTGCCGCCGAAGGGGGCGTGGGCGAACTCACCGCCCGCGTGGCGGCCAACCGGCTCTGGGCAATCTTCTTCGGGAATGGCCTCTGCCGCTCCGCCGGCGACTTCGGCGGCCAGGGCGAACCTCCCGATCATCCGGAACTTCTCGACCGGCTCGGCCTCGAGTTCATGCATCACGAATGGGACGTGCGGCGGCTCGTTCGCACGATCGTGATGAGCCACGCCTACCGGCAGTCGTCCGATGCCTCTGCCGCACTGCTCGAGCGGGATCCCGACAATCGGCTGCTCGCACGCCAGGGGCGGTGGCGATATTCCGCCGAAGGGGTTCGCGACACGGCGCTGCTCGTGAGCGGCCTTCTGGTCGAACGACTCGGTGGATCGAGCGCCCATCCCTACCAGCCCGACGGTTATTACTCCCACCTCAACTTTCCGCCGCGGAAGTACAAGCCCGATCTCGACGAGCGACAGTGGCGACGCGGCCTCTACACGCACTGGCAGCGGATGTTTCTCCATCCGCAGCTCCTGGCCTTCGATGCGCCCACCCGCGAGGAATGCACGGCCGTTCGCATGCGGTCCAACACGCCGAAGGCGGCGCTCGTGCTCCTCAACGACCCGACGTTTGTGGAGGCGGCCCGCAGCCTCGCCGAACGGGTACTCCGCGACACCGACGACGACGCGGCCCGCATCGACGTGATGTGGCGGCTCGCGCTGTCCCGCCGCCCCGACAGCGAAGAACGCCGCATGATGACCGAGCTCGTGGCACGTCGCCGCGGCGACTATGCGGCCGACCCGTCGGCGGCCCGATCGCTGCTGACCGTGGGCATCGCGCCTCGCGACGCCGGGATCGACGAGGTGGAACTCGCGGCCTGGACGGCCACCGCCAGAGCCCTGCTCAATCTCCATGAAGCGATTGCGCGATACTGACGCGAAGGAGAACACCATGGATCCGCTCGCCATTCAACGTCGCACCTTCCTGAGCCGATCCGGACTGTCGATCGGTGGGGCTGCCCTGTCGTCGATGCTGGCCCGCGACCTCCTTGCCGCGGCGCCCACCAGCCGCGGCGCGATCTCCCCGCTCCACCACCCGGCCAAGGCGAAGTCGGTGATCTTTCTCTGTCTCGCCGGCGGCCCGAGCCACCTCGAAACCTTCGACCACAAGCCGCTCCTCACGAAGCTCAACGGCGAGCCGATGCCGGCGAGCGTGACGGCCGGCCAACCGATCGCCCAGCTCCAGGGGCAGAAGCTCGTGGTGCTCGGGCCCCTACGACCGTTCCAGCGCTACGGCGACTGCGGCGCGGAGGTGAGCGACTACTTCCCAAAGCTTGGCAGCCTGGCCGACCGCTACGCGATCGTGCGGAGCATGGTGACCGAGCAGATCAATCATGATCCGGCCCACACCTTCATGAACTGCGGCACGGCCCTCTCCGGCAGGCCAAGCATGGGCGCATGGGTGACCTACGGCCTCGGCTGCGAGGCCGACGATCTCCCCGGCTTCGTCGTGATGACGAGCAAGCTCGGCCGCAATCCCCAGCCGATCGCGGCCCGGCAGTGGCACTCCGGATTCCTCCCCGGGCAGTTTCAGGGCGTGGAGTTTGCAACGTCGGGCGCCCCGGTCCACTATGCGGCCAATCCGCCCGGCGTGACGCCGGCCCATCAGCGTGACCTGATCGACACCGTCGCCGCCCTCGAGCGGCATCGGCTTCGATCGATCGCCGATCCGGAAGTGGCCACGCGGATCATGCAATACGAGCTCGCGTTTCGGATGCAGACGAGCGTGCCGGAGCTCGCCGACCTGTCCGACGAAACCCCTGAGACGCTTGCGCTCTACGGCGCCGAGCCGGGCAAGGCGACGGTGGGAACCAACTGCCTGATGGCCCGACGACTCGTGGAGCGGGGCGTGCGGTTCGTGCACCTCTACCATAGCGATTGGGATCATCACGGCGGCATCGAGCCCTACATGGACCAGATCTGCCCCCCGACCGACCAGGCGGCCTCAGCCCTGCTCACCGATCTCGAACGACGAGGCATGCTCGACGACACGCTGGTGGTGATCGGGGGTGAGTTTGGCCGTACGCCCATGGCCCAGGCCAAGGACGAGGGCATCGGCCGCGACCACCACATCAAGGGCTTTAGCATGGTGCTGGCCGGCGGCGGCATCAAAGGGGGCATCACCTACGGTGAGACCGACGACTTCGGCTACCACGCCGTGAAAGACATCGTGCACGTGCGTGATCTCCACGCCACGATGCTGCACCTCCTCGGCATCGATCACGCCCGATTCACGGTGGAGTATCAGGGCCTCGACACGAAGCTCACCGGCGTCGAGCCGGCAAAGCCCGTCACGGCCCTCATGGCGTGACGCGTAAACTGCGCGTGCGATCGGCGGCAGCTCAACGGATTTCCACAAGCCCCGAATCGTCCGCGGCCTACTTCACCGGCGGGTCGTAGCCATCGGCCGGTGTGCCGTCGGCATCGAGCTTGCCGGCCGCCCAGAGCGTGCCACGGGCCATCAGGTCGAGAAACGCCGGCTCGCGCACCGTTTCCGGGAAGTGGCCGATCGTGGTGCCAAACACGCGAGCCTTGCCGAACTCGTTGGTCCACACGACCGTCTGCATCGACTTCCGCTCGCGGCTCGGCGCCTCGACGAGGGGCGTCGCGGTGGGCCATACCTTGTCGATGTAGTACAGCTCGTCTTTCGGCAGCTGCCACTCGGCGGGCAGGCCGGCCAGGATCGGATGTCCCTCCTGGCCCGCGATCGTCTTCGCGACATAGTCGTATTTGGCTCCGTGGCCGGGCGAGGTGACGCCGCAAAACTTGAACCAGTCGTCGTTGCCGGCGCGGTAGCAGTGCATGGCGCAGTGCATCACCACGGCGGGCGTGCCCTTCTCGTGCTCCGCCACGATCTGCTTGAGAAACTCGGGATCCTTCACGTCGGCGAAGCATTCGTTGTGGAACACGACGTCGTAGCCCTTCGACCACTCGGGCTTGGAATAGATCGAGATCTTGTGGTCGAGGCTCGAGCCTCCCTCGTGAAGCACGGTCACCTTCATGTTGCCGCGCGTCTCGAGCGCGGGCACGAGGATCGCCTTCTGCGCTTCGTAATCGTGGCAGCAGCCGCCGGTGATGTAGAGCACCTTGAGAGGCTCCGCGGCGACGCACGGCAGGGCGGCGAGCACGGCGGCAACAATCCAAGCTGACAGGCGCATCATGAAACCCTTCTCCTCTCATCCACGGGGATCGACCACGGTGCCGGCAAAGAGCACGGCCCCGGTTGTACGGTCCACGATCGCCCACGCAAAGGGACGATCGGCCTTCACCTCGAACGGCTCGTCGCGCGAGGGCGCCGCGCTCCGCACGCCGACCACCACCCCCGTCGCGGCAGCGGCCTCGGTACCCTCCTCGGAAACGTCGACGAAGCCCTCGTGCACGACGCTGGAAACGAACAGGGTGCGGGTGCCGTCGATCCCCGAAAGGTCGGCGGTGTCGGGCGTGAATGCCTGCCGCATGCCGAGCGACTTCAGGGCGTCGCCGAGATCGAGCGGCTTTCGGGCCGTCCACTTGGGCAGCGACAGCACGACGGGGCGATTTCGGACGGCGCCGCCGCCACCGGCCCACGTTGTCCGCCAGTCGCCGTCGAGCCTGCGCACCACGTCCGGCAGCGCACCGACACGGGCTGGCACCATGATCACCATCGCCATCCGATGCCCTTCGTAGGGGATCTCGCACACCGTCACGGCGTCGTCCCCTTCGCCCACGCGTCCGGCCAGGAGTCGATCCGATCGATGCATGAATGGAACGCTGATCGACGTGTCGGCCGTGAGTGTGAAGGGGTCGGGACGGGTGGCCTTGGTGGCGAAGGGCGTGGCCCACGGCGCCTTGAGGAAGACGGCGTTGGTGATCACGAGCCGCGTGAGCGACGTGATCGAGCCCTCCTTCAGCAGGTCGGTGATCTTGCGGGCCGTGTGATCGGCGACCCACGCATTGATTTCGGCGCGGGCCGCGTCGGGCGCTCGCGAGAAATCGACGATGCCGACCTCGGCGTTGAATCGACGCTGAAGCGTGTCGGTGAACGGCGGGTCGAGCGGCTGGCCTCGCTCGATCCAGAGGCGGTTGGCGACGTCGAGCGTGATCGCCGTGCCACGGGCTTCACGCCACGCCGATCGGAGGGCCTCGGCCGACGCGGCGATGGCCTCGCGGTCGTCGGGCATGCCGAGCACGCCGGCGATCTCCGCGGCGGTCTCGCCCCGGGCACCCTGATGCGTCATCGCGATGGCCTCCCAGACGCTGGCTGGCGACACGATCGTATTGCCCACTCCCCCCGCCCGAACGAGGTCCCAGGCGAGCTTGTCGATGCCCTTCGCGGCGGTTCCAGCCGGATCGTCGGCACCCGCCCCGGCTGACCAGCCGGCAACCACGAGCGCAAGCATCCATGCCACCAGCCGCGTCGTCGCATCCATCGATAAGTCTCCCGTGGGCGTAGGGCCGATCACTTCACGTCGAGTGACCCAAGATACTCGTCGAGCGACGCCCTCGCCTCCTTCTCCTTCGCCAGGAGCCCGGCAATCTCGCCCCGCAAGGTCTCGATCCGCTTCTCCTGCTCGGCAAACTTTCGAACGTATTGCGAATAGAGATCGCTCGTGCGATCGAGCGCCTGCATGTTGCCGCGGATCCTCGCCTGCTCCTGATCGATCGTGCCGATCTCCTGCTCCTTCACCTGCCGCCCCTGCACGATCTCCTCGATCTCCCGCTTGCGCCGGATCACATTTTCCAGCGCGTCGCGAACAGCGGGCGAGGTCGAGGTCGCCTTCATGTAGAACACGATGCGGCCATCGTCGAGGTTCGAGAGAGCGTGTACCTCGACCACCGGCATCGCCTCGGATACCTCGAGCGTGGACGTCTTTCCGGGCTCGGCGGTCACGGCAAAACGGTAGCGGTCACGGGTCTTCTCCGTCGGCTTCTCGGGTGCCACGAGCGCCCAGCCCTGATCAAGCGGATGTTCGATGAGCACGGTCGCCGTGCCGTCGCCACCGTTCTTCACCTCGAAGAACTTCGTGCGGCTCAGCTTGCGCGACACCGTGACGACGCCCTTGGCCAGCCGCACATTCACGATCTCCTCCGGGCGGCCTTCCGCGCGGGGAGCCACCTCAACGTCGAGATCGACGGCGTAGCTCAGCAGCCGCTCCGCACCGGGGGCGGTGTCGTCGATGCGGGCATCCCCCGCGTAGCTGCCGGCATCGTAGACGGTGACCGGCCCCTGCATGAGATCGACTTCCGTGGTGTTCGTCACGCGAAGGCCCGAGAGTGGATGCTTCGCGAGCACGCGTTCGTTGTAGATCGCCACCCGCTCGATCTCGACGTCGGCCGACACGATCGGCAGCATCGCCGACCGCTGCCGTTCGAGCGTGACCGGCGCGTCGAGATCGAACCGGAACATCTGCCCCAGGTCGGCGCCCGTGGCCACGGCCTGAAGGTCCTTGGCGGCTTCGCGGCTGACCCCGTCGCTCTTGAAGTCATTGGCTCCACGGCCCAGCGCCGACGCTGTGGCGGGAGGTTCGGCGGCAGGCGCTGCCGGCACACCACCAGCAGACCGCGCCATCTGCCGTCGGGGGCGACCGGCCACCTCGTCGCCGTCGAGGCTTTCCGCCAACCTGGATCGTTCACTCATGTCCTGGCCATACCGCTGCGGCATCAATGAGGCGTAGAGATCGGGCATGACGACCGGCCGGGGCACGGTGAGCGGCTGGTAGAGGTCCATCACGAAGGAGATGGGCCGACCGCTCACGAGCGACACGCGAACGTCGTTCCAGTCGGCATCGGAGGTGTTCTCCACGATCGCCCAGCCCTGGAGACGTGCCTTCGGAGCCTTGTCGTCGAGCACGAGACGGTAGCTCGTCTTCCAGACTGGCGCCTCCTGGACGTAGGCCACCTTCACCGCCCGTTCGCCCGCGCCGTGAAACGTGATCGCCACCGCCTTCTTTTCGTTGTCGGTGGCGAGGGCAAGCACGGCGAGGGCCTTTTCGAGTTCTCCCTGCATCCGCTGGTCGACGAGCCGGATGCGCGTGATCGAATCGAGGGCGAGTGTGCGCAATCCCTCGCCGGTGAGAAGCGTGAGAAACTCCCGCTCGACCGCCTGATCTTCCCCCACCTCGACGCGTCGCGTTTCCACCCCCACGATCGTTCCGGCGACGGGGGATGCGGCGTCGAGTTCGACCTTCTGGCCACGAAGCCGTCCGAGAAGGGTGCCCATCGACGGGTTGTCGGTGAGATTCACCGCAAAGGTGCCGAGCGTTTTCGTGACGGGGTCGCGCGACGCATAGGTGACCGACGGCGCGGTGCCGTTTGGATCGAGCACCACCATGCTCTTGAGAAGATCGTTGATCTCGTGCGCCGAAAACTGCATCTCGATCGTGGCGTCGTCGTGCACCACGCCGCCATGCTGGAAGGAGCCGACACCCGACGTGAAGAGCACGACTCGCTCGAGCGGCAGCGGCGCTTCGGCACGGGCCAGGCCCGAAAGCCCCACGGCCAACAGCATCACGAGCCAGCATCGGGGCGGGAATCGGGTGGCGTCCACAGGCGAACTCCAGAAGATCAAGAACGGGGCCGCACGCTCACGGTGCGGCGAAGCAACTCCTCCAAGGTTCGCACCGACACCGCCGGCGATCAAATTGCCGATTTTCTTGATGTTCGAACTGTCGATTCATGGCCCACCACCACGTTCATACCGTCGCGGCGAGGTCGAACTCAAGGCCCGTGACGCTCGTCATGATGTCGATCCGACTCGGCGGCACACCGATCTGATAAAGAACCTCGGGCTCGGCAAAGTCGCCTCGCTTCATCTTGGAAAGTGGCGCACGGAATCGCTGTAAGGCTCGCCAGGTACGGCCAGCATTCTCCTCCGTCGGTTTCACCCAGATGTCGATGTCGAGCGTGGCCCGCACGTGACCATGAGCGGCCAAGGCATGGGCTCCAATGACAAGGTGCTCAACCCCCTCGTCGCGAAAGGCTTTCAGAATCTCGACACAATGCGGATTCATCCAACTCCCTCCCGCTCAGGATCCAGGCCTGCTTGGTTGCTTCCCAACAGAGGGCGATCCGCTGCGACGGCGTAAAGGCGGTGTAGTCGGGTTTTGGCTGCGGCTCACCAACCCGACCAACCCACACGGGCCACGAGGATCGATCCGTCGTGCACGCGGGCTCCGTGTGCTGGGCGGAATCGGTCGGCCGGGGCATCGACGTGTGCGATTCAGACATGAAGAGAGTATACACACGTCATCTCCTGACATGCTCCTCCTCACGCGAGGCCAGCAGGGAGGCGATCCGTCGGCCGGGAGACGTCATCGCGAGCCTGCCGAGCGACGCGATCGCCACCCACCGGCCACCCGTCTGGGCCGTCTCCGTTCGTCGCTCCACGATGCGGCATTCGATGCGATGGTGGGTGACGGTGTAGGCAACCTGGCCAATGCGTCTCCCGGACGCGCGGGCCGGCTCCCTCGGAAAATCCCACAGCCCCTCCCACCATTCATCGGCACGGCGTTGCACCACAAGCACACGGTTGCCGCGACGATTCACCACCGCTGTTTCACGCAGGTGCTTTGCCTTCTTCGGCGCGGCGACCACAGGAATCTCATCGACCCGACCGGCCGCCAAGGCCCCGCAGTCGCGGCCCAGCGGACAACGGCTGCAGAGGGGGCGATCGGGGGTGCAGATCATCGCCCCGAGATCCATCAGCGCCTGGTTGAACACACCGGCGCCGCGGCGCGGCACGAGCGCCTCGGCGATGGTCCAGATCGGCTCGTCACCGGCGCCGCCCACCGGATCACCGTGGTCGGCAACCCGTGCGAGCACCCGTCGGGAGTTCGCCTCGACGATCGGTGCCGGCACGTCGAATGCGATCGATGCAATCGCGCCGGCCGTGTAGCGACCGATCCCGGGAAGCCCGCGCAGCCCTTCGACAGACCGTGGAAACACGCCGCCGTGGTCCGCCACCACCGCCTTGGCGGCGGCATGCAGCTGCCGTGCCCGCCGGTAGTAGCCGAGACCCTCCCAATGCTTGAGCACGTCGGCCTCCCGCGCGGCGGCGAGGTCGTGCACGGTGGGAAACCGTCGCATGAACCGCGCGTAAAAATCTTTGACCCGCTCCACCTGCGTCTGCTGGAGCATCACCTCGCTCACCCACACGCCGTAGGGATCGCGGGATCGCCGCCAGGGCAGATCCCGTCGGGCCCTGGCGTACCATCGACGCAGCCGCTGTCGAAGGCCCATGGGATCGGCGATGGCAACACCTCGATCGCACGCCTTCGCCCGACGTCGCGATTCCTTCTCGGACACCTTCCGTGTGCTCGCCACTTGCATTCCCTGTTTGCCTACGGTCAAACCGACGGCAGTGTATCGACTGGCCACGAACCTCCTGGCCGTGACGCGCACCCCCACCCGCGCCCCCCCACCCGCGCACAGGTGCCACGCCGCAGGGCGGGCCGTGGGTGGATTCAACGCTCCCTGTTCACCGCCATGCCAGCAACCGCCCCCATGAATCGTGCCGCCCGCTGGTGGGACGACCGCCGGGCATGGCCGCTGGCCATGCTCGGGGCGGTGCTCACGATCAGCGGGCTCCTGCATCTCCCCGTGTGGGCCGTGCTCGGTGGACCGTGGGAAGGGCCGGTCACCTGGCGGAAGCCGATCCTGTTTGGCATCTCCGGCGGACTGACGGCGATCTCGCTCGGCTGGGTGTGGGCGATGCTGCCCCGACGGAGCGGCGACGTGATCCTGGCCACGGCGACAGCCTGGGCCCTGTTCGTTGAAGTGCTGCTGATCGATGTGCAGCGGTGGCGCGGTGTCGGCAGTCATTTCAACCGGGAGACACCCCTCGACTCTTTTCTGTTTGACGCGATGGGAGGACTGATCGTGGCCGTCACGCTCGTCATCGCCGATCTCTTCCGGCGACTGGTCGTCTCGAAGCCAACCGTCACCCGCGACATGCTGCTCGCGGCACGGGCCGGCATGGGGCTTCTGCTCGTGTCGTGCCTGCTCGGCATCTGGGTGGGTATGCACGGAGAGACGAGGGTCGAACAAGGCCTCGATCCGACACGGCTGGGGGCGGCCGGTGTGCCAAAGTTTCCCCATGGTGTCGTGATTCACGCCATCCAATGGCTGCCGGCGCTCGCGTGGGCGGCCCGCCGGAGCGGCGTCACCGAGGGCGTCCGCTGGAGGCTCGTGGCACTGGCCTCGGCGGGCTCGACGGGATTCCTCATCTATGCGATGACGCAGACCATGCTCGGCCGGTCGCGGTTTGACGTGGTGCCGGCGACGTCTGCGATGCTCGCCATGACCCTGGCCTGCTTCGCGATTCCGGTTGCCATCACGGCGTGGACCTGGGTGAGCCGCCGTCGGTCGCCACCGCCCCGCGCAGGATGAGCCGTGTGATGATGTGCAGAAGAAATCCCACGGGTCCCAGCAGGAACGTGAGCAGCAGCGAGAGCGAGCGCAGGGGCCAGGGAACGCCCAACCGCACGGCATCGCGGGCGATCCACGACCCCACGACCATGTCGAAGACGAGGTAGTGAGTCCAGGCGGCCGCAAACACCCAGTCGTCGGAGAACGCCGCCTTGAGCCCGCCGAGTGTGGAGAGATCCCCTGGGGGCGGGCCACCCATCGCCAGCTTCCAGCCAATCACGGCGGCATAGCCACACGCCAGAGCGGCCGGCACCACGATGCCACAGAGCACCTTGGCCACGACTGGCCGCGACGGCAGGAGCACCAGCAGGATCCACGCCAGCAGCGCGATGCTGTTGGTCGTCGCGAAGAAGGTCTCGGCCACGGTGTCGCCTTTCAGTGGAGCACGATGCTCAGCGGCTCGCCGGCCACCAGACGGACCGGCTCGTTGAACGTGATTTCAAGACGCGAACTGGTCGTCACGGCACGGGCCGGCCGCGTCGTGCCGGCATGGGTCACGCTCACCTCGTTCGTCGCTGGCAGCGTGGGCGACAGGCACAGGGTTCGCAGCAAAACCTCCCCCCATTTCACGCTCAGGCCGATGGTCGCCGTGGCGTCGGCCACCCTCTGCTCGAAGGTGCCCCATCCTCCCGCGGCGGTAAACGCCGCGCGGAAGTTCTTGGGCTCAAGCCGCGGGATGAACGTGAGGCGCCCTTTCGGTCCGTGGCAGTTGAACCCGCAGACGGCCTGAAACACCCCATAGCTGGCCATCGCCCGGGCATAGTGGTCGGAGCATTCGATTTCGTTGTAGGGGTTGCGCATCTGGGCGTCGTAGCGGTCATGAACGGCCCTGCTGATGGCAAGGCCGTGCTGCAGCAGATCCGGCTGATCGTGCCCTTCCCAGATCATGTGCGCGGCAGCCTGGTATTCGAAGCCACTCATGCACTCGTTGAAGTAGCGGTATTGCCAGTGCTTCTGCTTGCCTGGATCAACCGGCTCACGCGGCCACGTGCACATGATCAAGCCCGCGTCACCCGCGCTGGCATACCATCGGCCCTTCGTGAATCGCTCACGAAACGGACCCACATCGGGCACGAAGTTGTATCGCCACAAGGAGCGCAACGCGGTGAGCTGCTTCTCGCGATCGAAGAGTTCGCCGAGATCGGTCCAATGCGCCCACGTCTGGCCGATCATCTGATCGATGTAACAGCCGGTTCCAACGCCGATCGCGGTGAGGTGCTTCTCATCCTCGATCTGATGGAAGTATTCGCCGTTGAACAGCGCGAGCATGCTCTGTCGTCCGGCGTCGGCGACCGCCCTGCACCTGCCCGCCAGCGTGTCGTCTCCCATTTCATGGGCCATCTGCTCGCCGGCTCGCATCGCCGCGATGTGCAACGAACTGGTGAAGCTGATCCGGCCGTACCACGCTGCGTCGAGCGTGTTGGGCTGGGCCCCTTCGAGGATGCCATCGCCGTCGGCATCACGGGTGAAGAGGAACTCGATGGCCTTCTTCACGTTCGGCCAGAGCTCCCGCAAAAACCCGTCGTCGGCCGACATTTGATGGTCGCGGTACACACCGAGAAGACGCCCGCAGTGGCCATCGTCGGCGTGATTCGAGCCCTTGGTGGCATAGGTGCGATGGCTGATGGCGCCGTCGGCATGCTGTCCGATGCCAAAGTCGACACGCTGCCGCACGAGGCGCTCGATCTGCGGGAAGAGCCGGCCGGGCGATTGGGCATAGTGCCACACATGTGTGCACGTACCCGGGCAGCAGTTGACGCCCTCCCAGCCGTAAAACCGCCCATCCCGAAACAGGTAGCACACGGTCGTGGCCAGCGTCGACGCGGTGGCCATGGTGCGATCGAGCAGCCAGTAGGGGAGCGTGGAGTCGTACCACGTGTCGACCCATAATCGCGTCTGTCGGAAGAGCGACTCACTGGCTGCGGCGACGTGGTCTGCCACGGCGGTCGCGTCGGCGAAGCGTTTGGCGTACGAACGGCCAACGCTGCCCATCTGCCCGAGACGCAGGTTGGGGAAGTGCCACGCCACGATGAAGGTGATCGTCTTCGATTCCCCCGGCGCGAGCTCGACGGATTTGCCGAGGGTGCCAATCAGCGGTCGGCCGGATGGCTGGCTCGCCTCGTTGGGGCCCTCCTCGTGCAGCGAGTCCTGTTTCGCCGAGGCGTTGCCGCAGTCTGCACCGCCGACCGCAGCCAGGGCGAAGGTGCCGTAGTCGTGCCGCTGGGCGAGCGGCTCAGGGTTTGGCGTGGCCGCAGCAGCCGACGGGTCGACGCTCGAGCTTGCCGAGTCATCGGCCGGTTTTTCGGCCGTGCACTGAAGCACCGTGGCATGGTCGCCGCGGCGGATGGCGTTTCGCCGGATCGTGTCTTCGGGCCGTCCCGTATGGAGGCACACGGGATTATCGACCCAGCCGGTGACCGTTGCCTCGACGGGCACGGACGAGGTGTTGGTGAGGGTGTATCGCATCACCGTCGCCGGGTAGGAGGAATTTTCCATGTCCAGCGGAATAAACGGGCTAAACGCCTCGAGCTGCACGCTCACCGGGCACGCCGCATCTCGGTAGTGAATGATGCCCATGGGGTAGCGACCGTCGAAGGACACCTCGGCAAAGCCTTGGCCGTCGAGGGAACGGGCCTCGGTCGCGCCGTCCACGGCAAGCCGCAGGTTGAATCCGTGGGCAAATGGCTGGGTCAGCTCGAACGGCCTCACATAGGTTGCACCATCGGACCCGCGGCCCATGAAGCCGCGCTCATAGGTCTTGTTGAACACGTCCCACATCCAGAGACGCCCGTCGCCACCCAGATACACAAGACCCGCGCCGATCCCGCCAACGGGCATGCCGATGTGGTTGTGCGCACGCGGATCGGTGTAGGTATCTTTCTTGCCCCGCTCAAACAACGACGCGACCCAGGAGGCGTCGAGCTTCTTGTCGCTCGCGATGGTCGCGAGGTACTCGTTTTCATCACCGAACGGGCCGGCCATCACCGGCCTGCCGGCGGCCACGCCCATGAGCGCGCCGAGCCCCGAGATCCTGATGAAGTCGCGCCGTGGCACGCTCCGGTCGCAGGAACGGTCGTGACACCCACAGTCATCCATCGGAATGCCCGTCATCTGACGCTCCTGGAATGGCGATGCTCGCTCCGCGACCTTCGGCCATGATTCTGATGACATCAGACTTTGACGGGGCACCGCACCAGCCCCGACCTGCCGCGTCGGCGGCCGGTTCACTCGCCCCGGCGATCCGACACCGCCCATCGCACCCACGTTCGATGACCGTGCGTGGCTGGTTTCGGCCGGCCGTCACCCGCGCGACGGCCACCAGGCCGCCTTCCCTGCGCTCGCCACTTGCATTCCCCGTTTTCCTGCGGTCAAACCGACGGCAGTGTATCGACTCGCCACGGAACCTTCCTCCCACCATGACCGACAGCGGACATCACGGCGGACGCGGTAAGAAGCGCGGCGGCGCCAAGGAGAAGCTCGGTGTGGCGAAGCGGGAGTCGGCCGCCGGTGTGGCCTGGGAGCTGGTGCATCCACGGTGCAGCCGTCGACGCCGCGAGGATATCGAGGAGGTCGAGGCGATGGTGGAGGCGGGCGAAACCGAGATCGCCCGCGACGAACTGGTGTGGCTCCTCTCCGAGTGCCCAGACTTTCTCGACGCTCATGTGCAGCTTGGCCTGATCGCCCTCGAGGAGGGTGATCCGAAACTGGCCCGAGGTCACTTTGGCCGGGCCTATGAACTGGCGTTGAAGGCCATCGATGCCGCAGGCCCTGCCAAACCCCTTCCCTACGCGCTCGATGGCAACCAGCCGTTTTTTCAGGCGGCGAAGGGGCTCGTGCATTGCCTCATGGAAATGGGGCGACGTCGATCCGCGACCGAGGTGTGCAGTCGCATCGCCCTGCTCGACTCAACCGATCCGCTTGGGATCCAGCGGATTCTTGGCCGCTGATCTTCTCCGCGGCCCGGTCGGAAGCCGTATCATGGGGCCCTCGCATCGGTCCGGTTCGCGTCATGCCATACCTGGAGAGTTCACGATGACCCGACTTCTCGTGGCTGCACTGTTCGTGGCCCTCTCGATGCTTCACGTCTCACACTCCAGCGCGGCCGACGCGGCAGCCGAAATCATCCGTCTTTGGTCGGGTGATGCTCCTGGAGCCCTCGGCACGGACGACAAGGACATCCCGACCGTGGCCTGGTGGCCGGCCTCGTCAGACAAGGGGCCCACGCCGGCGCTGATCGTCTGCCCCGGCGGTGGCTATGGCGGACTCGCCGACCATGAAGGAACGGACTATGCCCAATGGCTCAACAGCAAAGGCATCTCCGCCTTCGTGCTGCGGTATCGCCTCGGCACCAAGGGCTATCGCCATCCGGTGATGATCGGCGACGTCTCCCGGGCGATTCGGCTCGTTCGCCATGATCATGCCCACTTGGGTGTCGATCCCACACGGGTGGGTGTGATGGGGAGTTCCGCGGGCGGGCATCTTGCCCTGACCTCCTGCATCCATGGAGGGCCTGGTGATGATGCAGCCGCCGATCCGATCGACCGCATGTCGGCCCGTCCGGATATCGGCATCCTCTGCTATCCCGTGGTCAGCATGGTTTCGGGGAAGACCCACGACGGGTCGCGCAAGAATCTGCTCGGCACCGAGCCCGATGAAGACACCGTGCGTCACCTTTCCGGGGAACTGGCCGCCCACAACGGCGTGCCGCCCCTCTTCATCTGGCACACGTGGGAAGACAAGTCGGTGAAGCTCGAACCGATCCTGGAACTCGGCATCCGACTGAAGACGGTGGGCCGCCCCTACGAACTGCATGTGTATGAGAAGGGGCCTCACGGTCTGGGCCTGGGGCAGCGCCCCTATGGCGGCCCTACGCCGCTGCATCCCTGGACGATCGACTGCAGCCGATGGCTCTCGGAACAGGGATGGTGATGCCGATGGCCGACGGCCGTTTCATCTCGCTCGAGGGCATCGACGGCGCCGGGAAGTCGGCGCAGATCGGCAGGCTCGCCGAGTGGCTCCGATCGAAAGGCCACGGCGTCGTCACCTGCCGTGATCCTGGATCGACGCCGGCCGGCGACGCCGTGCGGGCGATCCTCCTCGATCGTCACGATCTCCATCTCGCGGCAACCTCGGAGATGTTTCTCTACATGGCGGCGAGGGCGCAGCTCGTTGCCGAGGTGGTTGGGCCCGCGGTGGCACGGGGCGATTGGGTGGTGTCGGACCGCTACCTGCTCTCCAACATCGTCTACCAAGGGTATGGCGTCGGACTCGCCCCCGACACGATCCGCTCCGTTGGCCACACGGCCACCGGCGGGCTCATGCCCGATCTCGTGCTCGTGCTCGATGTCGATCTCGAAACGAGTGCGCGGCGGCTCGCTCGTCCACTCGACAAGCTCGAAAGCCGGGGCGACGACTTCCGTCGACGGCTCCGCGAGGGCTACCTCACAGAGGCGGCCCGCGACGCCAACCGGGTGGTCGTGATCGACGCCACGGCCGACATCGACGACGTTACCAACCGCATCCGCGAGGCCGTCACGGCCCGGTTCCCTCACCTCGCCTGAGGATCTCGACCATGGCATGGCAGGGCATCGAAGGGCACGACGCGATCGCGACGCACTTCGCCGCCGCGCACGCCCGTGGTCGGATCGGCGGATCGTATCTGTTCGTGGGCCCATCCGGAGTGGGCAAGACGGCCTTCGCGATGGCCCTGGCCAAGTCGCTCGTCTGCGAGCGTCCGCAGCCAGGCTTCACCGCCTGCGGTGCCTGCGCCTCCTGCGTGCAGGCCGATGCCGACAGCCACCCCGACATCGACGTGGTTCGCAAGCCCGACGACAAGTCGACGATCCCGCTCGAACTGTTCATCGGCGACGACGCCCATCGCATGCGGGAAGGGCTGTGCTGGCGCATCCTCCTCAAGCCCGCGGTCGCACCGCGCAAGGTGGCCGTGATTCTCGATGCCGACTTCTTTTCCGAAGAGGCTGCCAACTGCCTGCTGAAAACCCTCGAGGAGCCACCCGACGGCGCCGCGATCATCCTCGTGGGCACGTCACTCGAGCGGCAGCTCCCCACGATCCGCTCGCGGTGTCAGGTGATTCGCTTCAGCCCACTGGCCGATGACGCCGTGGCCCGCATCCTCCAGCGCGAAGCATCGACAGGCGGAGGCGCCGTCGATGCCGCGGCGATCGAACGAGCCGCCCGCGCGGCAGAAGGCAGCCTCACCCGCGCCCGACTTCTGCTCGACGCCGACACCAACGCTTTCCGCAGTCGCTTGCTGGAACTGCTGGCGACCCGACCCCTGCGAGGTGTCGAGGTGTCGCGCGAGACGACCGCGTTTGTCGATGCGGCGGGCAAGGAAGCTCCCCCCCGCCGAGCGCGGCTCCGGACCGTGATGGAGACGGCGCTCGAGGTGTTTCGTGAAGCGGCTCGGCAGGCGGCGGGCCTTCCGGCCACGGAGCCGTCGTGCGCACAGGCCGCCACCGCATGGAGCGGCCATGCCGATGCTGCAACGGCCGCCATTGAACACACGCTCGACGCCCTCGACGCCATCGACCGCAACGCCAACCTCGGCGTGCTCGTCGACGCCTGGACGGCGATCCTCGAAGAGCCCCGCCTCGCCTCGCGTCGGTAACAAGACGCGGGGCTTTGATGGAACGACCACGCCACGCGGTGCTCGCCGTCGGTCCCACGGCTCACGCCGTTGGGCTTGGACGGAACGCGAACGCCACGCCACGCGAGTTGATGAGCGAGGGGGTGCCCACGCCCCGCAAGCCGGCGTCACTGCCGAGCGAGAGCCAGGATGGCGGAGCGAAGGCAGGGCCGAGCGAGCCCGAGGGCACGGATGCCCGAAGCGAGCGTCCGGCGGCGGGGTGTGGGTAACCCCGAAGCGCGCTCCGTCAGTTGGATGAGCGAGGGGGTGCCCATGCCCCGAGCGGCCCAAACCGCACTCCCCACAATGCGCAGCTTGCCTCGCCTTCGGCAGTGGCTTCAAAAAACAGCCTCGGCGGATGACCGCATCGATTTTTTCATGCCTGCGTGTCGATCCAACGGCAGGGGTTGTACGGGCGGAGTCCGGCCCCACCCACTGGCAGGCGCACGGCAATCGATCATGGCGAGAAGGCAGGCAACCGCCCCCGGGCGCGGAGGCTTCGTCATCGTGTCCGCATTCGTTGCGGGACTCGCATGCACGTTCGTGAACTTCGGGACCTCGTTCTGGGATCCGCCCCCGGAATCAACCTTCCAGGTTGACGACCAGATCAACGATGTGCCGGTCGAGGCGGAATGCCCGCCCATCGCGGTAGAAGATCACCTTCCTGCCGCCGCCGCGATGCTCGCTGCCAAGCCGGCCGTCCCTCCGATGGCATCACCCGAGCGCCTGGCGCTTGCCGACACCGCCACGCCCATCGCCGCCGCGATCGTGGCCCAGGCGGTGCCAGCATCGGTGCGCAAGGATGTCGCAGAACCGCAACCACCCGTTCCCCAGCCGACCGTCACGGCCGCTCCACTGCTTCCGCCGCCGCAGCCCCAGCCCGCCGGCCCCGTGCACGAGGACGATGCCATCTCGCCGCCGCTCCCGCCCGACTCTCCCGCGCTTCGAGCGCTCGTCACCCGCATCCAGCCGGTGGAAACGCTTCCGCCGCCCCCCCCACGACGCGAGGCGATCGCCGAGCCCCCCACGGCGCCGGCACCGCTCCCCGAGGCCTCGTGGAGTGACCCCGACAGCGTCAACTGGACCGAGTCGCCCCGGGCAACGCCCAAGGAGGCGGCAGCTCCGCGACCAGGCGGCAAGCTGATGTCGCGGCTCGCCGATCGACGAACCGAACCAGCCGGCCCCGTGGCCGGCCGCATCATTGACCGGGTCCGTGATCGCCTGGCCCAACGCACCGACGACGATCCCGCCCCGGAAGTGACCGAGCCGATCCACGCCGACGTGGCCTCCGACGCCACGAGCTGGCCCGACGCGGGATCGCTTCGCACCCAGTTGGATCGACTTGCCAACGACTCCAACGCCGCCGCCTCGACCTGGGCCTCGCAAACGCTCGCCTCGCTGGCGGCGGTGGCGGCCACAGGCGGTCCCGAAGACATCGCCTGCGAATCCGCTCTGCTCGGCCTCGGCGACGCGGTCACTGCCGGCATGACCGCCGCGGATGGCATCGACTCGATATCCACAGCGTCGCTGGTTCGCCGAGGGGCGCTCGCCGTGGCTCGCCGAGTGTCGGTGTGGCGCGCCGCCACCACGCTGTGCGAAGGCATCGCCGCCACCGAAGCGAATGACACCGAGGCATCCGCCGTGGCGTCCGACGCGACGGATCGCGTGGCGCGGCTCCTCGACTCGCTCGAACTCTTCGAGTCGTCGTGGGCGACGAGCGATGCCGGCCGGGTGCGTGAGGCCCTCGACGCCGTCACGGCCCTCTCCTATCCGGCGGTTCAGGGCCTCGATCGTGCCGTTCATGATCATTACCTGTCGCCCAACGTTCGCATCTCGTTCAGCGAACGGTTCGTCGAGAGCCTTCTGCCGGAAACAAGCGTCACCACGAGCCCGCTGCACGACTACGTGCTCGGCAAGAAGGTTCGCGGCACGAAGACGGTCGAGCAGTCGACGGGCGTCCGGTTTTCGCCCCACCCCTCCGAAATCCGGCTCGATCTGCTCGTCACCGGCGAGGTGACCTCGCGAACCGTCACCGACGCCGGAGCCGTGGCCATCCACTCCCGGGGCGTGTCGACGTTCACGGTGGCCAAGCCGATCCAGGTTTCGGCCGGCGGGCTCACGCTCGGAGCCGCGCGCGGCACCGCCTCCAATCGGTCGCAACTCGCCGGCATCGAGACCGATTTCGATGGCGTGCCCTTGATGGGCTCGCTGGTTCGAAACATCGCCCGATCCCAGCACGACGAACATCTCGAACAGGCCAATCGCGAGGTGATCTCGAAGATCGTGGGCCGCGCCTGCCGCGAGGTCGACCAGCAGACGGAGCCCACGCTCAACGCCGCCGTGGCGAAGATTCACGATCGATTCTGGGCTCCGCTCGAGCACCTCGGCCTCGCACCAACCGCGGTCGCCCTGGAAACAACCGAAGCCGCCGCCACCGCGCGGCTGCGACTCGCCGCCGACACGCAGCTCGCGGCACACACCCCGAGGCCTCGGGCCCCTGAGGGGTCGCTCTTCAGCATGCAAGTTCACGAATCAACGCTCAACAACGCCTGCGACCGATTCGGCCTCGCCGGACAGAAGATGACGCTCGAGGAACTGAACCACACGATCTGCACCAAGGTGGGCCTGCCACCGAGCGTGCCCGACGATCTCCCAGAAGGGGTCGAGGTGACGTTCTCGCACAGCGACCCGATGCAGGTCGCGTGTCGTGACGGACTCGTGCATGTGCGCATCGCCCTCGATGCCCTGGAAAGCGGCCGGCGCAGCAACTGGTACGACATCGTCGCCCACGTCGCCTACCGGCCCAGCATCTCTGGAATGCAGGTGGTGCTCGAACGGGAGGGACCGGTGCAGCTCAGCGGGCCGGGCCACAAGGGGCGGATGGAGTTTGGCCTGCGGACGATCTTCGGAAAGATCTTTCCCAAGGAGCGGCCCGTGCCGCTCGTTCCCCAGAAGGTGATCGCCAACCAGCGGCTTGCCGGCGTGCGGGCGGTGCAGGCGGTGAGTGCCGATGGATGGTTCGCCATGGCGCTCGCCCCATCAAGCCACACCGCCGCCACGAAAACCTCACCGACCGCGGCCCTGCCGAAGCCCGCCAGCACGAAGAAGATCACCCGCTGACCTCCTGGGGATCGACCGGGGCGGCCCGCTACAATGCGGCCTTCCCTCCCGCCCTCCGGAGCCCCGCCCATGTCCGCCGCGACCGCCTTCCGCACCGAAACCGACAGCATGGGGGAGGTGCAGGTTCCCGCCGATCGCTACTGGGGAGCCCAGACCGAACGCTCCCGCGACAACTTCAAGATCGGCGTCGATCGCTTTCAGTGGGGGCGGGCCGTCAAGAAGAGCCTCGGCATCCTCAAGAAGTGCGCGGCGATCGCCAACGGCGAACTGGGGCAACTGCCGGCCGATACGGTGAAGCTCATCGTGCAGGCCGCCGACGAGGTGATCGCCGGAAAGCTCGACGATCACTTTCCGCTGGTGGTCTTTCAAACCGGCAGCGGCACGCAATCGAACATGAACGCCAACGAGGTGATCTCGAATCGCGCGATCGAGATCGCCGGTGGCGTGATGGGGTCCAAGAAGCCAGTGCACCCCAATGACGATGTCAACCGCGGCCAGTCGTCAAACGACACCTTTCCGACGGCGATGCACATCGCGGCCGTGGAGGTGATCCACGACCGACTGCTGCCGGCAGTGCGGCAACTCCGCGACGTCTTCCTCCGGCTGGAGAAGCAGCACGTCGACCTCGTCAAGATCGGCCGAACGCACCTCCAAGACGCCACGCCGATCACCCTCGGCCAGGAGATCTCGAGCTGGCGGGCGCAGCTCGACGACAGGCTTGCCGGGATCGAACGGGCCCTGCCGGGGCTCTACGAACTGGCCATCGGCGGCACGGCCGTAGGCACCGGGCTCAATGCCCACCCGCGGTTTGGCGATGTGGCAGCCAGCCACATTGCCACGGAGACCGGCCATCCGTTCGTGTCGGCCCCCAACAAGTTTGCGGCACTCGCCGCGCACGATGCCCTCGTGGAGGTGAGTGCGGCCGAGCGCGGTCTGGCGATGGCGCTGCTCAAGATCGCCAACGACATCCGCTGGCTGGCCAGCGGCCCGCGATGCGGGATCGGTGAGATCTCGATCCCGGAAAACGAGCCGGGCAGTTCCATCATGCCGGGCAAGGTGAATCCGACGCAGTGCGAAGCGATGACGATGGTCTGCGCGCAGGTTTTCGGCAACGACGCCGCCGTGGCATTTGCCGGAAGTCAGGGCAACTTTCAGCTCAACGTCTACAAGCCGGTGATGATCCACAACGTGCTCGAAAGCGCCGACCTCATCGCCGATGCCTGCGACTCGATGCGGATCCACTGCGCCACGGGAATCGAGCCGAATCTCGCCCGGATCAAGCATCACCTCGACGATTCCCTGATGCTGGTGACCGCGCTCAACACGCACATCGGCTACGAGAAGGCGGCCAAGATCGCCAAGAAGGCCCACGTCGAAGGAACGAGCCTCAAGGAGGCGGCCGTCTCGCTCGGCTACGTCACGCCCGAACAATACGATCAGTGGGTCGTGCCGGTGGAGATGACCCGGCCGCTGCAGGCCTGACACTTCGCGGTGGCGGGGCGCGACGCGTCCCCGCCACCGCGGGTGTTGTCAGATGGCGGACGCGGCGGTCTCACCCGTGCGAATGCGCACCACCTCGGCGAGGTTGGTCACGAAGATCTTGCCGTCGCCAACCTGACCGGTGCGGGCGGTGGTCATGATCTTGCTGATGACGGCCTGGGCCTCGTCATCCCCGACCACGACCTCGATCTTCACCTTGGGAAGGAAGTCGACGGAGTATTCGGCACCTCGGTAGGTTTCCGTGTGCCCCTTCTGCCGGCCAAAGCCGCGAACTTCGGTCACCGTCATGCCCTTCACGCCGAGCGCGTTGAGGGCGTCTTTGACCTCCTCCAGCTTGAAGTGCCGGATGATCGCTTCGATCTTCTTCATGATGCTCTCCTGAGATGGCCGCCAGACGACGGCGTAACGATCGATCGAGCCGATCGCACCGACCGACTCCCGCCATCATCACTTCCCTGCACGGGGCGTGCCAAAAGGCAACGGTTATTTCCCGGGGAATTCCACATCCTGGCGGCGTTCGTGCGTCGCGCGGGCGCGACGGACAGCCCGAATCTGTCACATTCGCGCGACGCCGGAGGCTGGGCCGTGTGGCCCCGACGATCGCCGCGGTACAACAAGATGCTCGTCCGGCGACACTTCTCGATGACCCAGGGGGAATGCGATGACGATCACCGCTGAGCGGCTGCGGGACGCCATGCTTGTGGCGTGCCTTTCGGCTGTGTCGCTCACACTTCGTGCCGCAGAGCAGGCCAACTACGACGAAACGGCCGTGCGGAGCTACACACTGCCTGATGTGCTCGCCGACCCCAACGGCCATCCGGTGACCACCGCCGAGGCGTGGCGAACGACGGCGAGGCCGCATCAGTTCGCGCTGCTCGAACAATCCGTCTATGGTCGACGGCTGCCCGCCGTTCCCGTGCACGTGGTCGGTGACGTCGATCGTGCCACCGTGACGCTGGATGGCCTTGAAGCCACTCGGCTCCAGGCACGGCTTCGGCTCGGTGAGGCGGCCAATGCCGTCACGACCGATGTGCTCCTCTACCTGCCGTCCACCGGCAAACCGGCCCCCGTCTTTCTCCATCTCAACTTCCTCGGCAATCAGGCGGAGCATCCGGATGCCGCGATCCGTCTCTGTGAAGCCTGGCTGCCCGACAACCCGAAGCTCGGGGTCGTCGACCATCGCGCCACCGAGGCCTCGCGGGCAACCCGTGCCTACCGCTGGCCTGTCGAACAGCTCGTGCGTCGTGGCTACGGCATGGCCACGGCCTGCTATGGCGACGTGTTTCCCGATCGTGCCGACGGCCGTGCGGCGAGCGCGCTGGTATCGCTGGGAAGACCCGTGGAGGGCGAGCTTCCGAGCGACGAGCCGGGCGCGATTGCGACGTGGGCCTGGCAACTCTCTCGGATTCTCGACTGGCTGATCACGCTCCCGGATGTCGACGCCTCGAAGGTGATCGTCGTCGGCCATTCACGGAATGGGAAGGCAGCGGTGTGGGCGGGCGCCTGCGACGAGCGATTTGCGATGGTCGTCTCCAACGAATCGGGCTGCGGCGGGGCCGCCCTCGAGCGACGAAACTACGGCGAGACGGTCGAGGCGATCACCCGTCGTTTTCCCCACTGGTTCTGCCCGGCCTTTGCCACCTACGCCGACAAGGAAACTGACCTGCCGGTCGACTCGCATGTGACCCTCGCCATGGTCGCCCCGCGGCCGCTGTACGTGGCCAGCGCCCTCGGGGATCGCTGGGCCGATCCCCGAGGAGAGTTCCTCGCGGCGGTGGCCGCAGGACCGGTCTGGGGGCTCTTTGGTCTGGAGGGGCTCGGCACGGATGCATGGCCGCCGGTCGACACGCCGGTGGGCCGGACGATCGGCTATCACGTGCGGACGGGAAAGCACGACCTGATCGAATACGACTGGATGCAGTTCGCCGACTTCGCCGATCGCACGCTGCGAGGAGGGCATCACGCGCGGGACGCGGCGGCGTTTCGGCCGGTGCAGGCGCCGCTGCCCGTGAAGCCCCCGCCGGGTGCGATCGTGCTCTTCGGCGATGGCACCGAGTCAGAGCCACCACGGTTCACGGCGATGGATGGCGGCCCGATGAACTGGACGGTCGAGGATGGCGCGCTCGTGGTGGGCGTCTCCAAGGGCCATGCCAATCATATCGTGTCGGCACCCGTGTTTCAGGACGCCGACATCCATGTGGAGTTCATGACGTCTCCGAAGGCTGACGGGAACAGCGGCATCTACATCCACGGCCACTTCGAGATGCAGATCTGCGACTCCGCCGACGTCAAGGAGCCCACGGAGAAAGACGAGGGGGCGCTCTACGGCTTCGGCAAGCCGCTCGTGAACGCCGCTCGGCCGACGGGTGAGTGGCAGGTGTATGACATTCGCTACGTCGCCCCGCGACGTGGAGACGATGGCGCGGTGAACGTGCCGGGCCGCATCACGGCCTGGCTCAACGGCCAGCTCGTGCAGGATGCCATCGAGTTCACCGAGCCACGGTCGGTGTACATCCCCTACAAGCGCGGCGTCACACCATACCTGCGGACCATCGAGGCGACCCAGCGGCGTACGGGCCGAGGTCCGTTTTTCCTTCAGGACCACGGCAGCCCGACCCGGTATCGCAACATCTGGATCGTGCCCCACGACACCCCGCGTGACCGCTGACGCGCCGGGCGACGAGGCACGAGCACGTCCGATCGCATCCCACAGGGACTTCGCGTCCTTCGGTATCACCCGTTTGTGGTTTGTTGCCACCCGCAGCCACCGCTACATTCAGCCGCGATCCGCCAGTCGCTTCCAAGGGAGCCTGCCGTGCCCGTCCTTCCCACTCGCCGAGCGTTTCTCACGGCATCGTCCACGGTCGCCGCAGCGACGGTGGCGGCGCCCTACATCATCACGTCGAAGGCGCTCGGCGATGGGGTGACGCCGCCGGCGAGCGATCGGATCGTGATGGGGGGCATCGGCCTCGGCAACCAGGGCTCGAGCGATCAAGGCAGGTTTCTCAAGCATCCGGATGTGCAGTATGTCGCCGTGAGCGACGTGCGAACGACGTGGCGGGAGTCGGCGCGGGATCGGGTCGACGCCGCCTATGGCTCGAAGGGGTGCGCGGCCTACCTCGACTTCCGTGATCTGCTCGCCCGCGATGACATCGACGCCGTCCACATCGCCACCCCGGATCACTGGCACGCCATCATGACGATCGCCGCCTGCCGGGCCGGCAAAGATATCTACCTGCAGAAGCCCGAAACCCTCACGCTTCGGGAAGGGCCGCTGATGCTCGAGGCGGCACGGCGCTACGGCCGCGTGGTGTCGGGTGGCAGCCAGCGGGTCTTGGAAGACTATCGCGACATCGTCGATCCCTGCTGGTCGGGCGAACTTGGCCGCATCACGTCGATCGACATCGATGCCGGGGCGTCGTCGATGCCGTGCTACCTGCCGGCGATGGACGCACCGGCCGACATCGACTGGGATCTCTGGCTCGGCCCCGCGCCGTGGGAGCCCTACAACCCCGGCCGCTGCGACGGCAACTTCGGCACGGCCGGCAACAGCTGGCGATCATACATCGACTATTCCGGAGGCCGACTCACCGACTGGGGCGCGCATAACTTCGGCGGGCTCGTCTTCGCGGCGGGTCTTCTCGATCACCAGCCATCAAGCGTGGTCTGGCATCCCGCCGACGGATCGCATGCCGCCTACGCCACGCTCGTCTACCCCAACGGCGTCGAGGTGCACTGCGACCGGCCCGAGGCCCTTCGGCCATCCGGGACCGCTGCCACCGTCTCCCATGGCCGCGGGATCACGATCCGTGGCGACGGGCAGGCCGCGGCACCGCGCTCCGTTCCCTCCTACC
Organism: Pirellulales bacterium; assembly: GCA_017853835.1. Classification (GTDB taxonomy): domain Bacteria; phylum Planctomycetota; class Planctomycetia; order Pirellulales; family UBA1268; genus QWPN01. The sequence continues at coordinate 29,396 of JAFMIU010000001.1, forward strand.
GTGGCCGGGACGGCATCTACGGTGACTTCATCGAGTGCGTGAAAACCCGCCAGCGTCCGTTTCGAGACCTCGAAGGCGCGATCAACACCCTGACGGCCCCGCACATGCTCGGCCTGGTTCGGCGGCTCGAACGGTCGCTCGAATGGGATCGCGCGACGCAGCAGTTCGTGAACGACGACGAAGCCAACCGCCTCCTCGACCGGGCCCGCCGCGAGCCCTGGATGCTCTGATCGCCCAAGAGGCCCATCATGCCATTCGATCCGAAAACCCTCGACTCTTCGATGAAGGCGTTGGCCGCCTACGACTGGAGCGGCGATGCCGCGCCGCTCGGGGCGATCGACGCCGCGGTGGTGGCGGCTCACGACGATGCGCAGCTCGCGGCCGACCTTGAAGGCCGCCTTGCCGCGATGGTCGCGAGCGACGCTTCACGTGCCGCCAAGGAATACGCCTGCCGAAAGCTGGCCATGATCGGCACGACGGTGTCGGTGCCCGCGCTGGCCGCACGGCTGGGTGACGCTGACGACTCACACATGGCGAGGTTCGCCCTCGAGCGAATGCAGATCCCGGAGGCGGCCGAGGCCCTGCGACAGGCGGTGGATTCCCTCACCGGCGACCTTCGGATCGGCATGCTGTCGTCGCTTGCGGCGCGTCGCGATACCGCGAGCGTTGCGCGGTGCGCCGCACTCCTCGCCGCCGACGCGAAGACGGCCGTGGCCGCCGCCGGTGCCCTCGGCCGGATCGCCACCCCCGAAGCGGCCAAGGCCCTCGCGACGGCACACGTGGCCTCTGGGCCGGTGGCCGAGGCGATCGTCGACGCCCGGATCGCCTGCGCCGACGCGTTCCTGGCCCGCGGAGCCCGCGACGAGGCGCGGACGATCTTCGAAGCGATCGCAGCCGAGGCGGGCGAGGCGCCCGCGACGAGGCGGGCACGGGCGGTTCGCATCGCCGCCCGCAGTGGCATCCTCGCCGCGCTCGACGACACCGCCTCCCGTTGACCTGGTTTCGCATCCCTCTGTCTTGACGAGTTGATCGCCATGCCACGTTTTTGCACCCTCCTCCGTGCCGGGCTCGTCGTCGCCCACGTGATCACGCTCGTCGGCGCGACGCCGGATGCCCGGGCTGACGCAGCCCCCTCCACGGCGACCCGGCAGGCTGCCGATGAGGTGCTTCGCCTGATCGCCTCTGGCGATGACGACATGCAGGGTGTCGCGCTCGACCGGGTGCGTCATGGACTCGCCGGCGAATGGTTCACCGACATGGCGTGCACCGCCCTCCCCACACTCAACCCAGCGCGGCAGGCCCCCCTTGTGCTCGCCCTGGCCGACCGCGGCGATCCGCGGGCGTTGCCCGCCGCAGTCACCCTGCTGACGTCGTCGAAAGACGCCGCCTCACGCACGGCGGCGGTAGAGCTGCTCGGACGGCTCGGCCGACCCGAGCACGTCGCGACCCTCATCGCGTCGCTCAGGGCTGGGGGCCCCGAGGGTGACGCCGCACGCCGCGGCCTCACGCTCCTCGGAGGCGCTGAGGTCTCCGCCGCCATTCGGAACGCAACCCCGAACGAAGCCCCTCCGATCCGCTCGATCCTGATCGATGTGCTGGCCGACCGACACGACCGTTCGGCGATGCCGCTCTACGTGGCGTCGGCCGACGGCGATCCCGCGGTGCGTTCGGCCGGCATGCGGGCCCTGGCTCGCTACGGCGGCCCTGCCGAACTCGATGTGATGATCCGATCGCTCCTGCAGGCTTCCGGCGACGATCGCAAGGAGGCCGAGAAGGCGATCGTGGCCGTCTGCACGACCGGGCCCCAGGCCCGCAGCGCGATCAACGCGCTCATCAAGGGCTACACCGCAGCCGACGGGAAAACCCGGCAGTCGCTCCTTCCAACGCTGGCCCGCATCGGTGGGCCAAAGGTGATGTCGATCGTCGATGCCATGATCGCCGATCCCGTCACGCGACGACGCGGGCTCGAGGCGCTGGCTCGATGGCCCGACGCCACGGTCCGAAACAGGCTTCTCGAACTCTATGCCTCGGCCACGGATGAGGCCGAGAAGGAACTCCTCCTGTCGGCCCTGATCAGGATCGCCCCGCTTCCTGACAACAAGCTCAAAGACCCGGAGAAGCTCGACCTGCTCACCAAGACGATGGCCCTCTGCACCCGCACGGCAGACAAGGCCCGGGTGCTCGAGCGGGCCAATGCGATTCGCACGATCGAGACCTTCCGCTTCGTGGTGCCCTATCTCGACGATCCAGAACTGGCCGAATCGGCCTGTCGCAGCGTGGTGGAACTCGCCCACCACCAGCGGCTGCGCGACGGCCACAAGGACGAGTTCACCAAGGCGCTCGACAAGGTGCTCGTGACGACGAAAAACCCCGAACTCCTGGAACGTGCCGCCCGCTACAAGGCCGGCCGCACCTGGGACCGCAGCCAGAAGAACTGACGAGTCGATCGGGCTCGTCGGGCCGTGAGGGAGCGCGTCGCTCCACGAAGCATCGCCGCCTCACGGCTTGCGAAACTGGGCACCATCGAGGCCGTGGCCCTTCATGAGCCGGTAGAGGGTGCCACGGGGCAGTTTCGCCTCCCGGGCCGCCGCCGACACGTCACCCGCGTGCCGCGACAGGAGGTCGGTGAGAAACTGTCGCTCAAACCTGGCGACGTGTTCGGCCCGCTGCTCAAAAAAGCCTCCGCCAGCCTCGCCCCCTGCCACACGGCCGGCCGACGCCACGATCTCATCCGGCAGGTCGTCGATACCGGCCATGGGCGACCGCGTCATCGCCACCGCCCGCCGCACGACGTTTTGCAACTCACGCACATTGCCCGGCCACGGGTATCCCTTGAGCACCTGATAGACGTCGGTCGACAAGCCTCCGACCGATCGCCCCATCTCGTGGGCCGCCTTGTTGGCGAAGTGTTCGGCCAACAATCCAACATCGTCGCCGCGGGCGCGGAGCGGCGGCAGATCGATCCGAACGACGTTGATCCGGTAGAAGAGATCGCGGCGAAACTCCCCTCGCGCCACCATCTGATCGATGTCCCGCGACGTGGCGGCCACCACGCGAACGTCGACCGGATTCTCGAGTCTCGCTCCGACGCGACGCACGCGACGTTCCTGCAACACCCGCAGAAGCTTGGCCTGGAGGGGCAGCGGGAGTTCGCCCACCTCGTCGAGAAAGAGCGTGCCGCCATCGGCGAACTCGACGAGCCCCATCCGACGAGCCTCCGCGCCCGTGAACGCGCCTCGCTCATGGCCAAACAGTTCGCTCTCGATGAGGGCGTCGGGGATCGCCCCGCAGTCGACCGGCACGAACGGGCCCGTGGCGCGGCGGCTTCGTGTGTGGATGGCTCTCGCGACGAGCTCCTTGCCCGTGCCCGTTTCGCCGGTCACCAGAACATCGACCGAACTCGACGCGATGCGGTCGATGACGGAGTAGACCTTTTGCATCGCGGGGCTCTCGCCAAGAAACTCGGCGAACGAGTAGGGGCGCTCAACGGCCCGTCGTAGCACCTCTTCCGCTGCACGGCGTCGCGACGTTTTGAGGAGCCGTTCGAGGGCGTCTTCCAGATCGTGCTCCACTCGGGCGATGTCGAGGTAGTCGCCGGCACCCGCCTGAAGGCACGCCCGCGCCGTCTCCACGCTCGGCTTCGGGTCGATCACCACCATCGGAAGCTGCGGGTCGGCCTTGTGCACGGCGGCAAAGAGTGTGTCGACGGCTGGTCCAGGCCGGGCCGTGACCACTCCGAGATCCCAGGCATCGCGCGAGATGGTTCCAACGGCTGCGTCGAGCGATGGCTCGATCCGCACTTCGAGCGGCTGGAGCCTGGCCACCAGCCGCGAGTAGGGGAGGGCGGTGCTGCCGGCAGGGTCGATGATGATGATGCGTGGCTGCTGCACGAGTTCGAGCCTTGCTCGCGATTGCGTCGGCCGCCACCGAGCGATGGCGACCAGTATGGTCTCGCGCCTGGAACGCGGCAACCCGCGATCGCCTTTCTCCACGTCCTGGCGCTGGTACATTTTCGAGGTTCAGGTTCATCCTTTTGTTCACGCGATTCTGGAGCGTTTTCCCGCATGTCGATCGACACGTATGCCCCATGTCCCGGTGGCACCGGGAAGAAGATCAAGTTCTGCTGCGCCGACCTCGTTGGCGACCTCGAACAACTCGACCGGCTCGTGGAGGGTGATCAGCTCTCGGCCGCGCTCGACCAGGTGAAGCGGCTTCAGGAAAAGACTCCGGGGCGCGCCTGCCTGATGGCCACCCGCACCAAGCTCGAGTTCGCCTCGAAGCGCTACGCCGATGCCGCCGCCAGCAGCCAGGCATTTCTCGCAGCCTTCCCCGAAAACCCCCTGGCCCTCGGCCACGCCGCCATCAGCGATGCCATCGCCGGCCGGATCCAGGAAGCGGCGGTGTCGTTTGACAAGGCTCGGGAATTTGCCGCCGCCTCGGGCAACGAGGCCGCCGAGGAACTGGTTCGCATCGCCGGCACGCTCGTGCAGGCGGCGGCCCAACTGGGCCATGTTGGATTCGCTCAGGGCATCGTCGACTGGCTCGCCGAGACGGGCCTGGGATCCGAGGATGACCGCCGGCTCCTGGCGTCCATCGTGGCCTCGTCGGGTGTTCCGCCGGCCCTCCGCACGCGGGTGCCACTCGAGTCCACCACCGACGAAGCCCACTGGCATTTCGATTTTTTCACCGCCCTCGGGCATGCCCGTGCGTGGCGGCTCTCGAAGGCGCTCACCGCGTTTCGCAGCCTCAAGGGAGTGGCGGCGGAGTCTCGCGAGCTCTTCACCAACATTGCCGTCGTGTGCGAAATGCTCGCGAAGCCCTTCGAGGCCGCCGAGGCGTGGCTCACCGTGGCTCGGCTTTCGACGACGTCCGCCGACGACGCTGTGGAATCGGTGGGGCGTGCGATGGCCCTGGAAACGGAAGCCGACCCGGACCGTTCCCCCCAGATCCGATTTGCGACCCGCACCGCGGTGCTGTCGATTCCTCCGGGCGAGGAAGGGAGCGTTGCGTTCGACCTCCTCGAAGACAAGCTCCGGCATGACGGCTGCTTCGAGCATGCCGCGTTCGATCGTGGCCAGTGGGTGTCGCGCAACGCCGCGCCCCCCCGATCGGCCTGGAGGGTGTATGACCAGAGCACGCCAGCCAGGCTGCTTGCGACGCTCCTTCTTTTCGGACGACAGACCGACCGCGAACCCGAGGCGATCCTGCAGGGCTTCGGACCGGATGTCGACGATGCGGCGGCGCCCGCCGAGGCGGTGATCGGATGCACGTTCGCCGCGGCCGTGACCGGGGATTCGATGCCCGCCGTCACCCCGACCAACTGGCTTCTGGGAAGCCAGTTTCGGCTCGTGCCTCCGACCACCGCCCAGGCCACGCCGCCGGGCCAGCCCTCGGCGTTCGACACCCTCATGGCGGAGCAGCGACAGGCGCTCTGGAATCGCTTCATCGCCACCTGGCCAGACACACCCCTGCCCGAACTGCTCGGCCAATCGCCCCGAGAGGCGGTCGCCGCCCCCGAGTCAGCCCGGCGTGTGGAAGCGCTGGTGAGGGAAGGCGAGGCGACCTCGCGGCGTGCCGATGCCGCCGCCGCGTGGACCGCCATCCGCTCCCGGATCGGGCTTCCGGCCCCGGTGGCGATCGACGTGTCGAAGCCGCTCGAGGAGGGCCTCCCGCCGATGCGGTGGCACCGCCTCGACATGGCCAGACTCTCGCTGGAGGAACTCCGCGGCATTCTCATCGTGTCGGGCGATGCGGGCTTCGATGCCGCAGCGTCGAAGGCGGCCGAAGCGATGGCCGCCCGTGCCGACGCCACACCGGCCGATCGGTGGGAGGCCCTCGGCATGCTCGAAGCCAAGGCCGAGTCGAGCGTGCGCAAGCTCGAACTCATCGCCGAACTTCGAGGCCTCGCGAAGACGCTCAAGGTCAACGACGGCATGCTCGACATCGCCGAGCTCCGCGCGAGGATGCAGCGTGGCGACGAGGCGGATGTGATGCGGCTGTTCGAACACATTCGCCGTGAGCACTCCCGCGACCAGCAGGTGATCCAGGCATTCGCCGAGGTGCTCATGGAGGCGGGCGTTGATCTCTCGGCGCTCGCCGGGCAGGCGGCGCGGGGTGCCGGCCCCGCGGCCGGGGCGGCCATGCCCTCGGCGCCGGCATCGGAGGCAGGCGGCATCTGGACGCCCGGGGCCTCGGCGGCACCAGCCTCCGGCGGAGAGAAGAAGGTCATCTGGACGCCGGAATGACGTCCCATGCCGTTTTCCGCCTTTGACGACACCGCGATGCGGCGGGCGCTCGAACTGGCCGCCCGCGGATGGGGCTTCGTCGAGCCAAACCCCGCGGTGGGCGCGGTGGTGGCGGTGGGCGACACGATCGTGGGCGAAGGGTGGCACAAGGCCTTCGGTGGCCCCCATGCCGAAGTGCACGCGTTGGCCCATGCGGGCCCACACGCCCGCGGCGCCACGCTCTACGTCACCCTTGAGCCGTGCTGCCATCACGGCAAGACGCCCCCTTGCACCGATGCCATCCTCGCGGCCGGCATCGCACGGGTGGTGGTGGCGGCGGGCGATCCCTTCGCCGAGGTGGCCGGCCGCGGCGTCGCGGCCCTGCGAGCCGCCGGCCTGACGGTCGACATGGGGCTGTGCGAGATCGAGGCGATCCGTCTCACGGCGCCGTTTCGCAAGCTCGTCTCCACGGGCGCTCCCTGGGTGATCGCGAAGTGGGCCACGAGCCTCGATGGCCGATTCACGTCGCCTCCCGGGCAGGACCGTTGGATCTCCTCGCCCGAGTCGCGGGCGATGGTCCATGATCTCCGCAGCCGGGTCGACGCCATCGCCGTCGGCATCGGCACGGCGCTTGCCGACGATCCCTCGCTCACCGTGCGGCTGGCATCAGATGCCGACGGTGGCCCTCGGCGGCCGGTGCGCATCGTGCTCGACTCCTCGGCCCGGCTTCCGCTGTCCAGCACGCTCGTGGCCACGGCCCGCGACGTTCCCGTGCTCGTGGCGGTTGGCCCCGAAGCCGACGCTCACCGGATCGACGCGCTCGAGGCCGCCGGGTGCGAGGTGTGGCGTGGACTCGAGTCCGGCGCGAACGCCCGCCTGCGATCGCTGCTCCACGAACTCGGCCGCCGTCGCCTCACCACGCTACTCATCGAAAGCGGCCCTACGCTTCTGGCATCACTGGCCGCCGGAGACCTCATCGATGAAGTGTGGGCCTTCGAGGCCCCCCGTGTCGTCGGCGGCCCTGACCTCTCGAACACGGCATGGACCGATCTGCTGTCGCGGCTGCACGTGGAGCGCGTGTCGCATCCCGGAGGCGATCGCCTCGTGCGGGGCACGCTTCGTTCACCGATGACGGAAGACTCGTCGGCAGCCTCGTCGCTCACTTCACCGGACGGTCACGAACCACCGTGTGCCAGTGGGTGATGATCGAATCCTCACGGGAGGATGTCTCCGCCACGAAAACCCTGAGCGATCGCATGGCATCCAACACCACCTTCACATGCGCCAGCACCTCTCGGGCCTGCGGGGTTTCATCGTCGCCAACGAGTTCCCTGCCGGGGTCGACGTCGCCTTCGCGTTCCTGCACGCATCCATACCGGGTGAAGTAGGTCACCCACGGCTCGATCGCCTCCAGCATCCCGGCACAATCCACCACTGCGACCGCGGCATGCGGCTCGTCGAAGGAGGCATGCTGGGCGCCGGTTTCCAGCCGTGAATCGAGCAGCATGCGCCCGGCCTGCTTCGGAGTCATCGCCAGCACCGCCGCATGGTCACCGACGGCGATGGTGGGCCGCAGCTGCTCGTCGAGACCGCTGTGGGGCAAGGGCCAGGTGAACACGGCCCCTCCCTCCACCTTGGATCGTTCCGGCTCCGGGATGCGATAGCCCTCCGGGATCGACTCGGGGTTCATGCGACGCAGCGCGTCGGTCAGATCGTCGCCGAGCACGAACAGATCGCTGAGCCCTTCACGGAAAAGCTTGGGGTCGTTGATCCCGATGACGAACGCCGGCTCCACCAGCGGAAGCGGGTCGGACGACGCCGGCAGCTGCTTCTGCACCCGCTTCGTGCGATTCTTCGCGTCGAGCACGAACCCGACCTGGCCATCGCCGACCGCCGGACCAAACTTGTCGCGGAGCACGCCCACGAGTCGCTCGCCGAGCGGCGCGATGTTGTCGGCAAAGGCGTCGAACCGCTCACGGTCTTCGTCGGTGAGCTCTGGACGGGCATGCGTCTGCACCAGGCCCCAGGCACGGTGCATGAGGTCGACCGCGGTCGTGAAGCCAGAGGCGTCTTGCTTCAACCGCGACACGAACGCCAGCAGCGGAGCGCCGCCAACGTGGCCGAGCAGATCCAGCCGTTTGGCCCCATCGAGCGGCTGGTTTTTCATCCACGTCCACGAATACCCTTCGTAGCCCTGGTCGGTCAGAAACGCGTAGCCCATCATCGGACCCACCACGGGAAGCCGTCGCGTCCATTCCTCGACGGCCTTTTCGGCCAGACTGCGGATGTCGCGCTGTGCCTCGGGCGTGACCGAGTCGCCCAACTGGTCGATGGCCGTCAGGAGTGTCTGCATGTCCGAACGCGAGGAGTTGAGCGCCTCGCACATCGGCTGGCTCAGGTAGCCGATCGAGGTGAGCCGTTCCCCGCCATGCGCCTTGAGTGGCGCGAAGGCCGGAAGCGTGAGGAGGCCCTGCCGATCGCTGCCGGCAACGGCCAGCGAGTCGAGATGATCGCTTGAGTCACCGATCGAGACGATCACCCAGTCGCCGACGAGGCCGATCGACAACACGAGGTCGAGGCCGCGAAGCCGCTCGATCACCTTGCCGATCCGCTGGTCGTCGCCGATCGCTGCCTTCACTTCCCGCATCACGTCGTCCCATGGCACCTGGGCGCCGTCGAGTGTCAGCGTCACCACCTCGCCCCCCGCAACGGCGCGACGCGCCACCAGGTTGGCAAGCTGGGGGTTGCCCTGCGTGACCAACGTGGCGAGCACCTCGATCCGCTTCATCTGGTCGCGGGCGATGCCGGGCTTGGTCGTCCGAAAGCCCCACACGAGATCGGGAAGCACCAGCAGGTCGAGGTGGGTGGCGATCGCCGCCAGGATGGCCTTGGCCTGCCGGCGTTGTTCGAAGCCGCCGGCCATGACGGAATCGAGTTCCATCTCATCGCCGTCCTCATCGACCACGACATCCTGCTCGACCACGACCTCGCCACCGCCGAGGCTCGCCCGTTGCTGCGCCTCCATCACCACGCGCACGAAGCGGATGAATTCGACGCACGACGCATCCCCGTAGAGAAAGGTGTCGGTGGCGACCATGTCGGCGAGCAGTTCGACGGTGGCGGCGTTCTCCGGGAGCTGCATGAAGGTGTCGAACGTCGAGAGGGGGCTTCCGGGGGTGGCCCGCTGCTCGTCGATCGAATCGAGCGCCCGTCGCACGGCGGGCAGTTCGAGGATGGCCTTGAAGGCGTTGCTGCCGACGATCGCGTCATACTGCTCGCGCAGCCGCAGCGATGACGACACGAACGCGGCGTCCCTGGGCACCATCGTCACCCCGAGCCCGTCGAGGCCATCACCCCTGGACGGCTGCGGCGCGACGACCGCCCAGGCGAGGCTTGCCACCGCCACCACCCGCCAAGCCCATGCGGCACACCGCGAATGCTGCGGCACGATCCAGAGCAACAACGATCCCATCAGGGGGTCCTTTCCCGGCAAACCATGGAGCTGAATCCGACGTTTTCGCACGACCGGCTTTAAGATACGCGATCATGCCACGGCGGGAACACCGGTTTCACACCGCCCTGGCATCCGCCGTTGCTTTCCCCGCTGCCTCCCGAGGTTTGCATGCTCATCGACTCGACCCAGATCGTCGACACCTTCGCGGAGGCTTTTCGGCTGCGATTTGCGAGAATCCTGGTGACCGCCCACGACGACCATTGGCTCGATGCCGCCCTCCGCGCGGCCTGCGGCTACGGAACGAGCGTGATTGGCTGTGACGCCGAGGTTGGGGTGGAACGCAGACTCGCCCCTTCGGAAACGCCAGACGGCCGCCCAGGCGGGCTCGTGCTGCTGTTTGCGTTCTCGGCCGAGGCTGTCGCCAAAGCGGTGTCGAATCGCACCGGTCAGTGCCTTCTCACCTGCCCGACCACGGCGGTGTTTGACGGCATGCCCATGGAGGTCGAACGCGCACCCGTCGGGGCCCATGTCCGGTTTTTTGGCGATGGCCACGAAAAGACGAAGGTGCTCGACGGCCGGCGTTTCTGGCGGATTCCGGTCATGGACGGTGAGTTTCTGGTGGAGGAAACGGTGGGGATTGCCAAAGGCATCGGGGGTGGCAACTTCATCGTTCAAGGGCGATCCCTCGAGGCCGCGCTTGCGGCGGCCCGACGGGCGGTCGAGGCCATCGCCGACGTCCCGGGCACGATCACGCCCTTTCCAGGCGGGGTCGTCCGGTCTGGCAGCAAGGTGGGGTCGCGGTACGAGGCGCTACGGGCGTCGACCAACGAGGCGTTTTGTCCAGGCTTGGTGGGCCGGATGGCCACGAGCCTCCATCCCGACGCCACCGCATGCCTTGAGATCGTGGTCGATGGCACCACGGAGGAGGCTGTGACCACCGCCATGGCGGTGGGCATGAGGTCGGCGGCCGGCCCGGAGATCCCTGCCATCTCCGCCGGCAACTATGGTGGAAAACTGGGCAAGTTTCACTTTCACCTTCGCCAGGTTCTCTCGGCCTCCTGAAGTCAGTCGGCCACCCCGTCGCCCCTGACTGACCTTCTCCACCGCGCCTTTGTCTGCTACTCCCCCAGTCCCGCGCTGAATGGTGTTCGGCGTGGCCCCACCGTGCCTGGAGGGCATCGCATGTCGGAATCCACGCCCACCCCGCGGCCATCCCGCCAGGATCTCGTGGTACCGCCCCGGCAATCCAACCTGGCGGCTGCGATTGGGGCGATTCTCTGCGCCGCGGCGGGGTTTGGCCTCGTGTGGGCGTTTGGCATCGGCCGCTCTCCGATTGCCGACACGCATGGGCCCGACGCACCCGAAGTGGCGTCGACGCCTCCCGACAACGCCGCTCCGGCGAGCTTCGATGCCCGTTCGGCGAGCCTCCCACCACAGCCCGATCTTTTGCCTCCAATCGACGACGCGATTCCCGTCCGTTCGCGGTTTGGCTCCGCACCCGAAGCCAGGCCAGTCGGCCATGACGAACCGCCTGTCGATCGTTCCCCGGCGACCACGGCCCCGCTCGACAACGACCATGCCGTGATCCCGACGTCGGCGGAGACCGATCTTCCGCCTCCTCGCTTCGCCCGCTACGGCTCGAGTGACCTGCCGCCGGCGGAACTCGAACCCTTGTCGCATGACGCCGATGCGCCACCAGCGATCGAGGATGATTCCGCCCCGATGCCCAACGCCATGTCTCGGGCCGACGACGTTCTCGATCCCGTCGTAGAGGATGCTCCGCTCCCCGAGGATGCTGGCGACCTGCCCGCCGATCCTGTGCCTCCGGTCGATGTGGCCACATCGCCTGCTGACGACGCCGCCCCGCCGCCGGCGCCCTCGCCTCCTCCGGCGGCCGCTGCATTCGGTGCGGCACCGCCGGCCTTCGCATCCACCCCACCGGCACCCTTTCCCGAGCCGTCGGCTCCAGCACCCGCCGCACCGGCGATGCTGCCCCCACCATCCGCTTCCGTTTCCATGACGGCCGCGCCCGTCGCCCCGCCCTTCGCCGCGGCGCCGCCGGTTGCCATGCATGGCCAATCGGCTGAACTCAGGCCAGGCACATCCCTCCCGTCGGATCATGCTCCGGTGCCCGGTCGGGCACGCCCTGGTCCGATGCAGCTCGAGGGGATCCAGACGCCGCAGGTTTCAGTGGAAAAGCGCGGGCCGAGGGAGATCTCCGTCGGCAAGCCCGCGCGATACGAGATCATCGTTCGCAATGTCGGCAGCGCCACGGCCCACGATGTGGTGCTGCGCGACGCCGTTCCACAAGGCACGGCGCTGATCGCCACCACACCTCCCGCCAGCCCGCTCGCGACCGCGTCGGGGGATGCCGATGGCACGCTCGTGTGGTCGCTCGGGGCCCTTCAGCCTGGCGGCCAATCGGTGGTGACAATGGAGGTGATGCCGCAGGCGGAGGGAGACATCGGCAGTGTCGCCAGCGTGAGTTTTCGCGCGGATGCATCGGTTCGTTCGCGGGCCACGAAGCCCGATTTGCGAATCGAGTGCACGCCCCCGGAGCCCGTTTTGATCGGCCGTGACATGCAGGTGTCGCTCACCGTCACCAATCCCGGGACGGGCGTGGCCACCGGGGTGGTGTTGGAGGCCTTCCTCCCGGAAAACGTGTCGCACCGATCCGGCAGCGAGCTCGAGTTTGACGTGGGCCAGTTGCGCCCCGGCGAATCCCGAACGATCGACCTGGTGCTCGGAACCCGGGGTCCGGGCATCCATCCGGCAAGGCTCTCGGCCCGTGCCGACGGCGGCGTGGAGGCTCTGAACGAGGTGCCGATCGAGGTGACGGCCCCGACGCTCGAACTGGCGGTCGACATGCCGCTTCGTCGGTTTCTCCAACGGCCCGCCACCTGCCGGATTGCGATGAACAACGGCGGCACCGCTTCGGCCCGGGCGATCGAACTGGCCGCCCAGTTGCCTCCGGGCATGAAGTTTGTGAAGGCCAACAATGCCGGCTGGCACGACGAACGCACGCATCGTGTGCTCTGGAACCTCGAAGAACTGCCGCCCGGCGAGATGGGCACGGTGGAGGTCGTGGTGATGCCGGTTGAACTCGGTCCGCAGAAGATCGTGGCGGCCGCCCGCAGTGCCGACGGCCTATCCGATCAGGTGTCGCACACGTGCGACGTCGAAGGGCTCGCGGCCCTCTCGTTTGAGGTGGTAGACAGCGAGGATCCGATCGAGGTCGACGGGGTGACGGAATACGTGGTGCGGGTCGGCAATCAGGGCACGAAGCCGGCGACAGGTGTGCGGCTGGCAGCGACCCTGCTTGGCGATCTGGAGCCCGTGGAGGCGCAGGGCCCTGGCGGCCATCGTGTCGACAACCTCACCGTTTCGTTCGAGCCGCTTGCCAAGCTCGCGCCGGCCGAAGAGGCGGTGTTTCGCATCCGCGCGAAGGGACGCCGGGCCGGCGACCAGCGGATTCAGGTGCAACTCACGAGCGCCGACCAGCCGGCTCCGATCACGAAGGAAGAGATCACGCGGGTCTATGCTGACCGCTGACGAGCCCTCCATGGCCTCGTCAGCTCAGTGCCGTCGCGGGTGAAGCCAGAGGTTCACCGGGACGGCACGGGAGTCGCCATCCGGGCGACGCTGACCGCTGACGAGCCCTCCATGGCCTCGTCAGTTCAGTGCCGTCGCGGGTGAAGCCAGAGAAACCGCATGGCACCGACCCGTGGAAGCCCAAGGCCGTGAGGCCTGGGACACGCCGGGCTACACCGCACGACCCCGTTCCGCCACCTCGGCCCACGGGGCCAAACCCTCCGTACGAGCCACCACGCCGATCCCACGGCTTACGCCGTTGGGCTTCCACCGGAAAAACCCTCGACACCGTCGCATGGCACCGACCCGTGGAAGCCCAAGGCCGTGAGGCCTGGGACACGCCGGGCTACACCGCACGACCCCGTTCCGCCACCTCGGCCCACGGGGCCAAACCCTCCGTACGAGCCACCACGCCGATCCCACGGCTTACGCCGTTGGGCTTCCACCGGAAATCGGCCATGCCTGCCCCGCGAGTTGACGAGCTTCGGGGTTGCCCATGCCCCGTGAGCCGGCGTCATTGGCAAGCGGAGCCAGGATGGCGAAGCGAAGCCAATGCCGAGCGAGCCAAAGGGCATGGATGCCCGACGCGAACGTCCGGCGGCGGGGTGTGGGCAACCCCGAAGCGGAGCCCAAAGGCCGTCGTACCACGCACGGCGGCCTCAAGCCGCAGCCGACGCCGTCTAACCGCGGAGCACGCCACCTACTCGGCGACCGCACTCAGCCACCACGGCATCAACCACACTGGCGGCGGCCTCACCCGAAAGCGTGCCCGACGTGCTGCGAAGCGTCATGGAGATCACAAAACTCTTGCGACCGGCCCCAAGGCGTTCGGCATCCTGCCAGACCTGCACCAGGCGACACGATTCCAGCATGCCGCCGGCTGCAGATCGCACGGCCGCCTCGACGTCACCCCACGGCACGTCTGCTGCAACCACGAGGTTGATGTCGCGCTCGACGGCCGGGAAATCACTCGGCTTCACAAGCGATCGCTCCAGCTCCGCCGCAAACGCAAGCACGTCGAGCCGCAGTTCGGCGGCTGCGACGGGAGCGACGAGTCCATAGGCCGACGCCGTTGAACGGGCCACTTCACCGATCACACCGATTCGCTCGGCAGACCGACCCTCGCGGTGAAGAACCATCTCGGCCGAACGGCCGGGCTCGAAGAGATCGAACGCGGCCGGACGCACCTCGATGGTGGCGCCCGATGCCGTCACTCCGAGTCCCGCCAGCACCGCTTCGGCGAGCCCCTTCGCCCGCGAAAACGATCCGCCTACCACCATCGCGGCGAGCAAGGGCTCGTGCACCGGGCTCGGCACGGGATCCGCGCCCTCGGGACGGGCAAGATAGGCCCGGGCGATCTCGAACAGGTCGGCATCGTCGACGCCGACGGCCACGTTGCCTCCTCGGGCCTCAAAAAGGCTCGGCAGGAGACTTCTCCGGAGCCGATCGGCGCCCCGCACCAGCGGTGGTGAGATGACGAGCGGCGGGGCCTCGCCCCAGGGGCTCGCGGCAGCCGCCTGTGCCTGCGTGACCACGCTGCGGGTCATCGCCTCGCACAGCCCGGCCGACACCAGCACCTCGCCGGCTCGGCGGAGTGTTTTTTCACGGGACGAAAGCTCGATCGGCCGAACCGCCACGGCGACGTTTTCCGGCACGCTGGCATAGCCCTCGATCCGCGCGATCTCTTCGATGAGGTCGATTTCTCGCCAGCAATCGCGCCGCCACGTGGGGGCCCTCCACCGGTGTGCGTGCGGACCGGATCCCGACACTTCCACGAAGCCGAGCGACGTGAGGATCTGGCGCTGACGGGCATCGGCGATGGGGACGCCGAGGATCTCCTCCACCCGCTCGGCCGCCAGTGGAATCGACGCAGGCGCCGATGCCAGTTGGCCGGCGGCCACAAAGCCTCGCTCGAGCGTGCCTCCGGCGAGTTCGAGGATGAGCGACGCGGCCCTTCGGCTCGCCCATTCCACCATGGCGGGATCCGGACCACGTTCGAAGCGGTACGACGATGGGCTGGCGAGCACGAGGCCCCGGGCGGCCGCCCGCACCGGGAGCGGTGCAAACTGTGCCGACTCCAGCAGCACGTCGACCGTCGTCGCGGAGATCTCGGTGTCGGCGCCCCCCATCACGCCGGCGATCGCCACCGGCTTGCGGGCATCGGCGATCACGCACATCCGCTCGTCCAGCGAGTAGGTCTTGTGGTTGATCGCCGTGAACGGCTCCCCGTTGACGGCCCGTCGGATCACGATCTGGCCGCCTTCGACCTTGGCGAGATCGAAGGCATGGAGCGGCTGCCCCGACTCCAGCATCACGTAGTTGGTGACGTCGACGACGTTGTTCACGCTGGCGATGCCGACGGTCGCCAGCCGATCGACGAGCCACGACGGACTCGGACCGATGTGCACACCACGGATCACCCTTGCCGTGTAGTGAGGGCAGATGTCGGAGGCATCAATCCGAACCGCGATGCTCTTCGACGCATCGGCGGCCCCCTCGAGGGGACGAGGATCGGGCACATGGAGCGGACGCCCAAACAGCACCGCCGCCTCGCGGGCCACCCCGATATGCCCCAGACAGTCGGGCCGATTGCTGGTCACCTCGATCTCGACCGCCAGATCGTCGCCCACCGCCGAGGTCGACTCGTGGTTCAGTCCCGACATGAGCAGCTGCTCGACGAGGTCGTCGACGCTTCCGGGAAGCTGGACGTAATCGGCCAGCCAGTTCTTCGAGATGATCATGGCATCAGAACTGCCGGAGGAAACGAACGTCGTTGCGGTAAAAGTCGCGAATGTCATCCACGCCGTAGCGGCGCGCCGCGATCCGCTCCACGCCGAGGCCGAAGGCGAATCCGGTCACCACGTCGGGGTCATAGCCCACGGCCTCGAGCACGGCCGGGTCGACCATGCCGGCCCCTCCCATCTCAACCCACCGGCCTCCCCACTCCATGTCCACCTCGACGCTCGGCTCGGTGAACGGGAAAAAGGATGGACGGAACCGCACGTGCACGTCGCCGCCGAGGAAGCTCGAGGCGAACAGTCGCAGGACGCTCTTGAGGTGGGCCATCGTGATGCCCGGCTCCACAAGGAGCCCTTCGACCTGATGGAACATCGGATAGTGCGTCGCGTCGGCCGTATCGGGGCGATACACGCGGCCCAGCGACACGATCCGCAACGGCGGCTCGCGGTTTTCCATCACACGAATCTGCACCGTGCTCGTCTGCGACCGAAGCAGCAGGGGGTCGGCCGTCCGTGCCACCGACAGATAGAAGTTGTCGAGCGGATCGCGGGCAGGATGCTCGGCAGGAATGGCCAGGGCCTCGAAGTTGTGCCACTGGTCCTCAACCTCAGGCCCATCAACGCTCTCAAATCCGAGCCGCCCCATGATTTCCTGCACACGACGAATCGTGTGGGTGAGCGGGTGGACGTGGCCGAGGCGAATCGGCTCGCCGGGAAGCGTGACGTCGATTGCCTCCGCGGCGGGGCCAAGCCCTCCAGCTTCGATGCGTGCCTGCGCTGCCTCGAATGCTGCCGTGATGGCGGCCTTGGCCTCATTGAAGTGGCGGCCGCCGGCCGGCTTGTCGCCCACAGCGAGGCCGCCAAGGGATTTTTGAATCGCCTTGAGTCGTCCGCTGCGGGCACCGAGAAACTCGACGCGATGCGCCTCGAGGGCGGCTGCATCGACCGCCTCGGCCAAGGCAGCCTCGGCATCGGCACGCAGCCGCTCCAGTTCGCCACGGAACGAGTCGAGCGAAACGGCTGTCACGGCGTCACGCGACCGCGGCCGGCTCCGGGATACCCAGAGCCTTCTTCACCTCGGCAGCCACGGCATCGAAACCCGTGGGGTCGAGCACGGCCATTTCGGCCAGCGTGCGGCGGTCGAGTTCACAGCCGATCTTCTCGAGCCCGGCGATCAGCTGGCTGTAGCGGAAGCCACGCTCGCGGCATGCGGCATTGAGACGAACGATCCACAGACGGCGGAAGTCGCGCTTCTTGCGGCGGCGATCGCGGCGGGCATAGACGCCGGCACGGATGATCGACTCCTTCGCGGTGCGAAGCAGGCGACGACGACCGCCCACCGAGCCCTTCACTCGCTTGAAAAGACGCTTCTTGGCTCGCAGACGCGGAACGACACTCTTGGTACGCATGGCTCAAAAACCTTGCTCGGCTGGAGGCCCACAGGGCCTGTTCGGGGGAACCCTAAAATCTGGCTTGTTTCACGGCAAATGCAAGGGGCGGCCGGTTTTCCGCGACATCTTCCGGTCCTTGGCTCGGGCGGCTTCCACCACCCAGGCTCCGACCACCCGCTCCCGGCCGATGGCTGGAAGCCTGGACCTGAAGCAACGGCAGGATCAGTAGCTGTACTTTCCGAGCGCGTCGTGAATGCGGTGGACGTCGGACTCGGCCAGCACACCCGTGCCGCGAAGCTTGCGCTTCCGCTTGGCGGTGAGCCGGACCTGCAGGTGGCTCGTGCCGGCACGGCGGTGCTTCACCTTGCCGGTGGCGGTGAGCCGAAATCGCTTCTTCGTGCCCTTGTGGGTCTTTTGCTTTGGCATCGGTATCACTCCTCAGTGGTTCGGTGTGGAAATGCTGTGATGACTTGTGGGGGCGATGGTCACTTGGGCGCCAGGGTGCAGACGAGCCGACGACCCATCTGCTGGGGCGGTGCCTCGACTTTGCTGACGGGTTCGAGTTGTTCGATGATCTGCCGCATGACCCTCTGCCCCTCGTCGATGTGGGCGAGTTCTCGTCCACGAAAGACGACGGAAACGATCACCTTGTCTTTGTGCTGGAGAAAGCCCTTCGCCTGATTGACCTTCACCTCGATGTCGTGGTCGCCGGTCTTGGGGCGGAGCCTGATTTCCTTGATCTTGGCGTGGTGGACGTGTGACTTGTGATGCTTCTTTTTCTGCTGATATTTGAACTTGCCGAAATCCATGATTCGGCAGACGGGAGGCTTCTCATTGGGGGCCACCTCCACGAGATCCAAGCCGGCCTCCCTTGCCAGGGAGAGCGCCTCGTCTGTCGAAATGATCCCGAGCTGTCCGCCTTCGGCCGAAATGACTCGGATCGGAGTGATCCGAATCTGCTCGTTGATGCGATGCTGCTTCTCGATGGCTTACGCCTCCGGCCGCGGAACGAATGGCCGCCGGACCGGATCGATGGCGTTTGCAACGCACCTCGGGCCGGCGGTCCTCCTCTGGATTGGACGTGCGGATGGCCCCCCCATGTGGGCCCTGGGGGCCATTTCCGCAGGATCGTGGAGTGTTGCCGTGAATGGGGGCACCGTCAAGGCGTCCGGGATTCCTTCGGAAGCCGGGCCTCGCGCGGCCCCGCCCCCGCCTCGGATTCGGCCGTTTCCACCGCGCCGGAGCCGGAAATCGCCGGAAGGCCCAGCCCATCCACGAGCTCCCGATCGGCCTCGCCAAACCGCTTCACCATCGACTTTTCCAGCATCACCATCACGGCGAGCCGATGCCCGTCGGCATCCGTCATCACGGTGTGAATCCAGCAAAATGGCAACTCGTCGGCCTTCCCCGACGCCACGACCCGCACGATTCGGACACCGTCGCTCCGCACGGACGCGGCGGAGTGTTCGATGGCGCCACACTGGGCTCCGAGCGATCGGGTGAGATCGCGTTCGACCTCGGCGATCGAGGGGGGCACCTGGGACGACGCTCTGGGGAGCGCGGTGATCGAACACTGTCCCACGAGGGCACCACGGTCGAGGTACCGCATGACGAGCCCTTCGGCACCGTCCTCGACCACCCTCCACCGCTCGTCGTGGACGAGGTCGAATCGTCCCGACGCATCGCGATACCAGACCAATCCCGGACGCCCGTGACCCTGCCGGCGGGCTGTGGGCTGTTCTCCGGCGTCGTGATCGTCCGTTGGCACCGCCGGCGCTGACGACCTGGCGATCACCATCTTCGCCTCGACGTCGAAGCCCGGCGCCACATGGCTCGCCTCCCGCCGTTCGCCCACGGTGACCGACAGGGAGGCGACGGGGCCTACGAGCGCTGTCTTCTCTCCGGCATCGCGCACCGCCGTCGTGAAGACCCCCTCGACCGTCAGATGGGTCGGAACGCCATCAGCCGCACCATCCACGATGCCGACGAGTCGCACGGTTGCCCGGCCATCGGTCACATCCTCGAGCGTCGCCTCGAGCCCTCCCGACTCGACGGTGTCGATGGCCAGAAGCCCTGCCACAAGATCGGCTGCGAGCGGCCAGGATGCCTTGTCCGCCACGGGTTCGATCGCCAGCATGCGATCGAGCAGGATCGGGTCGAAGGGCGTTTCGATGAGATCCCGTTCCTCGCGGCTGAGAAACGCATGGTCGAGCGACGGCGATGGGGTGGTGCCCTGCACTTCGACTCGGATCCTGCGGGCATCGGGAGCAAGTCGCGTGATCCGCTCAGCCCCGTCGAGCCGAAGTGTGGCCGAGGCGTCGCGATACATCCGCAGGCACCCACCTTCCGGCAGCGGCGTCTCCGACATGTTGAATCGCGCGGCCACCTCGATCGGCAGCCGAACGGGAGGTGCATCACTGCCGGCCGGAGCGAAGACCTCGCCGCGCACGTCCAGTTTCATACGAACCCGTGTGCTCGACGGCGCTTCGGGCTCTGGCTGCGCCGCGACCGCCTCGATGGACTCGTCCGTCTCCTCCTCCATGGCCGGAGGCTCTTCCGCGTCATCGACCTCGGCCTCGGGAGCCACTGCGTCGTCAGCTTCGATCGTCGGTTCGCTTCGATCCGTCTCAGGCTCGCTCAGTTCAGGACCGCTCAGCTCAGGCTCCACCTCCGTCACCGACTCCGTGCCAAAGGCGGCCTCCTCCGCGCTGACGTCGCCAGGATCGTCCGCGAGGTCAGCGAACGCCGACACGCCGACGGCCACCGTCGCCACGATGAGGCCAGCCATCACCCAAAACACAACACCATGGCGCGAAAGCATTGGCAACGACCTCGTCACAGATCCCAAGCCGATCGAGCAGCACCGCGCGATCCGCGCGCGCACGACGACGAATTTGTCGGCACAACGAGCCGGACAAGCCCTGACAACGCATACCGGCTCTCAAGGCGACCCCCACCCTGCCCATCTTCTCGGGGGCTCCTCGCGGCACCATGGCCGCGAATACCAGGTGTCCAGCGTTAAAAACCTCCTTTTTTCCCTAGCCGATGCGATCGTAGGCGTCTCAAAACGAGAATCTCATTGTGAGGCGCTGCGTGGCAAGCCAAGGCCCACCAACGACTTCCGTCGCGCCCTCGCAGGACAGTCTGGAGGGGAATCGAAAAAGAAACTCAAGAATCCCATTTGTCCACGAACCCTTTTGGCTCGTCGCCCGTATAACTCTCACGTTCCAGGTGACGACGCGGCGGCAAGGATGCCACCCAATCGCTCGGAACGGTGTGGTTCATTCAGCTCGTCCAACGCCTTTGATCGCCACGCACTGGGGTGATCGAAGGCCGAGGCAATAACTGCCGGCACGGCCGCCGGCCGGAGGAGAATCATGCGTTCCAGCGTCACTGAAACCGTCCGGATGTTTGGAGAATCGGGCGAGCGTCCGGAATACGCTGGAGGCGACATGCCAGGCGCCACGTCATGTGCCGTGCCGGCGGGAGAAGCCGTCCTTTCCATCGAGGACCTCGCCCGCAGGTTCAACGTCTCCACCAAAACCATCTCCCGGTGGCGCGAGCACGGACTGGTGGCGCAGCGCTACACCGTCGATGGACGTCGCCGCGTGGGCTTTCTGGCCAGCGCCGTCGAGCGCTTCATTCGCGACAATCCGATTCGAATCGAGCGGGGCAGCAGGTTCAGCCAGTTGTCCGCCGAGGAGCACGAAAAGATCGTGTCGTGGGCTCGGCGGTTGGCCGTGGCCGGCGCCTGCCCGGCCGACGTGCATCGCCGCATCGCCGACCGACTGGGACGCAGCGTGGAAACGATCCGTTACACGCTCAAGCGGCACGACCAGGAAAACCCGGAAACAGCCGTGTTTCCGGCCAATGACGGCCACCTGCGGCCGGAGAGCCGGTCCCGCATCTACCGGCACCACCTGGCCGGCGAGTCGGTCGATTCGATCGCCCGCCGATACCACCGCTCAAAGGCGAGCATCTATCGCGTGATCCTGTCGCAGCGGGCGGAGCACGTGCTCCAACTTCCGCTCGACTTCATGCCCAATGCCCTGTTCTCCCGCAAGAGCGCCGAGAAGGTGGTCGATCAGCCCTACCCCACCAACGGTGATGCCAAGAAGGTGCGACGTCCGAGCGGATTGCCTGCCTACCTGGCCAGCCTCTACGAGGTGCCGCTGCTGACCCGCGAGCAGGAGGTGTGGCTGTTTCGACGATTCAACTATCTCAAGTTCAAGGCCGTGGCGCTTCGCGATCAACTCAACATCGACCGGCCCAACTCCCGTCTCATGGATCAGATCGAGCGGCTCTACGAGGAAATCGTCGAGATCAAGAATCGCATCGTTCGCGCCAATCTTCGCCTCGTCGTGTCGATCGCGAAGCGACGAGTTTCGGCTGGCGACAGCTTTTTCGACCTGGTCAGTGACGGCAACATGTCACTGATTCGTGCCGTCGAGAAGTTTGACTATGCCCGCGGCAACAAGTTCAGCACCTACGCCTCGTGGGCGATCATGAAGAACTATGCCCGCACGATTCCCGACGAACACAAGCGTCGCGACCGCTTCCGTGCCGCCGACTCCGAACTCCTTCAGGAGGCGGCGGACCGGCGGGCCGATGAGCACCAGCAGCAGCTTGCGGCCAACGACCGCCTCCAGCAGGTTGGCAAGTTCCTCGATCGCCTCGACTCCAGGGAACAAACCATCATCATTCGCCGCTACGGCCTCGATCACGACAATGCCCCCCAGACGCTCAAGGAAGTCGGATCGGCCCTCGGCGTGACCAAGGAACGCGTGCGGCAGATCGAGGCCAAGGCGCTGGAGAAGCTGCGTGAGGCGGCCCTCGCCGAGGAGATGCTCCCAGAACTGGAGTAGGCCCGGCTCTTCGTGGCGGCCTCGTCCACACGGGGGTATCCTTGCCGCCATGTCGCACCCCCTGTTTCACACCGTCACCACGGCGGGCCTCACGGCCATGGCCGTGGTGGGTTTCTGGCTCGCCGCTCCGATGGTGGGCACCGTCCACGCCGCAGACCCTCGACCCTTCGTGGGCTGGGAGGGCATGCGGGTGATCCCGCTCGATGGGCGGCCCAACCGTCTGATCGTCGCGGATCTCGGCCATGACCGCCGCGACGACGTGATCGTCGTCAACCCGCGACAGGCGAGGCTCGATCTCTATCGCTGGGTTCCCAAGGATGACCGTGCCGCGCAGGAGGGAGGCGATCCCGATCGTCCGAACGAGCTTCCCCTCGCCCCCGACTGGGCCCACGGAGAGCTGCCGATCGACGAACTGCCGATCGATGCGGTGGTCCACGATCTCGATGGCGACACAACTCCCGAGATCCTGGTGCTCACCGAGCCGTCTCATCGCGTCGCGATCTACAGCCAGGTTCCCGGCACATCGATCGACGACAAAGCTGCCTGGAAGAAGACGGGGGAATGGAATCTCCTCACCGCCACTCCCACCGGCAAGGATGGCTGCCTGTTGGTTCGAGATCTCTCCGGCGGCCGTCATGAACTGCTCGTGAGCTGCGAACAGGGCATCCAGGTGCTTCCGCTCACGCGCGACAGCCGTGCCGTGTGGCTGACGCCTCGAGAAACCCGCGGCCGCATCGACTGGCAGCTCGCCGATCTCGATGGCGATGGCGATCGTGACCTCGTGGAGTGGTCGAACGTGGCCAGGCAGATCGTTCGCTGGTATCCGTGCGGCGTCGACGGAAGCCTCCTCCCTGCCCAAACGATCCACGAACAGCCGATCGAGTCGCTTGAAAACGGCTCGGACGGATCGGGCCCGGCGGATGTCTATCTCCTCGGCGGCTCCGACAAGGGCGTGCTTCGCCGGTACCAACTGGCACGTGGCGAGACGACCGACATCGGCCGTCAGGACGCACTGCCCATGACCGGCTCGTCGCGCCGTGGCTGGTGTGGCATGCGGATCGGCGACGGCGGCGACGCCGCCCCGGCGATCGTGGCGGTCGATTCGTCGCAGCCAAGGCTTCGCCTCCACCGCCTGGGGCCGTCCGGGTGGCAGGCTGAGGAGACATTTCCTTCGATCGTGGGCGTGAGAGCCCTCGCCGCTCCGGCCGGCCATGGCCAGCTACTCGTATGGGCGAAGGACGCCGCCGACCTGCATCGCTGCCGCTGGGAAAACGGACGGCTCACCTACCCACAGCCATGGATCCAGGAGGGCAGCGACCGAAAGATCGTGGCCCTCGACATGGTCGGCTCGACCGTGTGGTGGGCCCAGCGTGTCGGCGCCCATCTCAACCTCTTCGTGTGGCCCGCCGACCAGAGCGAACCGACCGCAACCCACTATCCCGACCTCGGAACGAAGGTCGATCAGGTGGTCTGGCTCGGCGGCACCACCCTCCTCGTTCAGGATGCCTACGCCACCGCCGGCAAACTCGTGACCCTCGTCGATGGCAAGCCCGTCGTGAAGACACCGGCCCTTCTGTCGAAGGTCGACCTCGCCGAGTTTGGCGTGCTCGAAACCCCCGACGGGCTTCGGAAATCAAGACTCACCGACGGCGTGCTGCAGTGGCTTGGTGACGACCTCCACCCCGTCGATCAGGTCATGCTGACGGAAGGCCAGAAGATGGCCTCCTACCTGCCCGTCACACGGACGTCTGGAACGGCTGCCGAAGCCTGGGCTCTCGAGCAGGGAGGCGGCTTCCTCCACCGACTCCGGGCAGACGAAGCAGGCGTGATGCGGGTGGTGGAGAGCGTCAAGCCGCCGGCCGGCACCGCCCTGCGTCACGATCCCGTGCTGGGGCTGATGCTCGTCGATCAGGATCGCGTCGTTCGGCTCTCGAGGGGCGAGCCGTGGCAGCTCAAGCTGCTCGAAAGCATCGATGGCCGCGTGGGACGTCGCAGTGGCGTGAGCGAATCGACCATCCATCGAATCCTCGTCACCGATCTCGACGGCGACGGCATCGACGACGTGACGCTCTGCGACGACCGGAAGCACCAGCTCACCGCCATGCTACGCCGCCCGGAGGGCCTGGAGCGATCGGTGACCTGGAAGGTCTTCGAGGATCGCAAATACCCCTACGACGGCGGCGATTCGAAAGACCTCGTGCCCGAACCGCGTCGCCTCGCCGCTTTCGATGCCGATGGCGACGGCCACCGAGACCTTGCCATGGTGAGCCAGGATCGACTGGTGATCTATCTCGAACACGATGGAGAGACGCGATGAAAACCTGCCGGTGGGGCTTCGTCGTGATGGCGGCGATGGCGGTGAGCGGAGCTGCCGATGGGGCTGAAGTGATGACCGTGACGCTCGTCGGCGGCGGACGGGTGACGGCACCGCTCCTCCGCCGGAATGACGACGGCGTGGTTCTCGACCTCGGCTTCGAGGTGCTCCACATCCCGGCCAAGCGGGTGCTCGACGTGAGCAGCGACACGGCCGAGGCCTCGCGCAGCGACGATCGCCAGCACGACATCTTTCGCACCGGTCGCCTCGAGGCCCGCGAGGTCCCGGAGCTGGTGAAGCGGTTTGGCGAAGCCGTCGTCATGATTCGCAATCCAGGCGGCCTGGGCACCGGTTTTCTCATCAGCCGTGATGGACATCTCGTCACCAACTACCACGTGGTGGAAAACAACACCCGACTCCAGGTGACGCTCTTCCGAAAGACCGAGAAGGGCTTCGAGAAGCAGGAGTTTCGTCGGGTGAAAATCATCGCCCTCCAGCCGCTTCGCGATCTGGCGATCCTCAAGCTCGATCCTGATGAGATCAAGGGTTCGCTCCCCGAGCCCGTGGTGATCAACGACCGTGACGACCTGCGGGTAGGCGACCTCGTCTTCGCGATCGGCAATCCGGCGGGACTGGAGCGGAGCGTGACGCAGGGAATCGTCAGCAGCACCACGCGGACGATCGACCAGGTTCGTCTCATCCAGACCGATGCCGCCATCAATCCCGGTAACAGCGGTGGCCCCATCTTCAACGCCCGCGGCGAGGTGGTGGCGGTGGCCTGCGCCGGGGCGGCCATCTTCGACGGCCTTGCCTTCGGCATTCCGGCGAATGAACTTGTCGATTTTCTCGTCCATCGCGACACCTATCCCTACGATGAGTCGCAGCCCCAGAACGGCGTTACCTACCTCCCCCCGCCTCGTCACGACGGCGACACGGTTCATGGAGCCAAGGCCCCGGCTCCCTGACCCTCGCCATTCGCCGACAATACGAAAGGATTCGTCATGCGGCCTTCTGTCGCTGCCCTCGTTGCCACGCTCGCCGTGGCGGCCACCTCGAGCCTCGCGGCCGACCTCCGTCCGAGCTGGGAATGCCTCCCCGACGACACGGCCGTGATGGTTCGGCTCCCCTGTCCGGCCACCTTCATCACCGCGCTCCGCACCCAGACCAAGTTTGGTGCGGTCGCGCTTGCGCCCTCCCGGCTCGAAGCCGCCTGGCAGATGCTCTTCGCCGCACTGCGAACCAACGGTGGCACCATCGCCTCGGAGGATGTCGATGAGGCCCTCGGAAAATATGGTCTTCGCAGTGACGATCTGGCCGTGGCCTGCTCGGGGGACATGGGAATGGCGTTCGTGCTCCGTGAGCGGCCTGACCGTCAGCCGCTGGTGATGATGCTGGTCTGGCTCGAACCAGGAGACGACACGGCCACCAGGCTGGTGACCGCCGCTCAGCGTCGACTCGAAGAGGCCGTCACTGAAGACGACAGCGGCGCCACGCGACGCATCGACCTGGAACTCGCTGGCCACGAGGTGCTCTGGATGATCGAGCCGGTGATGGGCATCGATCCGGCAGCGCTCGACTTCGGCGGCGTCGACATCGACCCCGACGATGAGGCCGGCATGGAGAAGCGTCTCGCCGAACTCCAGGAGCGCATCCGCACAGCCAAGCCCATGCAGCGGGGAAGAACCGACGCGTTCATGGCCAGGCTCGGCGGGCGTCTGGTGGTCGGGCAGACGATTCCCATGGGTGACAACAAGGGCCCCCAGCCTGCCGACGACCGCGACTTTGCTGAATCCAGCGGTGCCGAAGAGGCGAAGGGGGTGTTCGAGGAGTTCCTGGTGCGTCACACGGGGGATGCCCGAAGCTCGCTGGCCTCGGCCATGGCATCGCCCGACATGGAAGCGGTGCTTCCCGGTGGCGTTCCGCTCGTCGATATTGTTTGTGACCCGAGGATCATGGTCGACCACTGGGTCACGGACGAGCATCGCGGCATCCTGCAGCTCGCCGGCATGGACACCGTCGGTCCGGTCGCGTGGCGGCAGTCGCTCGATCAGGGGACGTATCGCAACGGACTCTTCGTCTCGCTTCCATCACCGCGACGCGGACTGATGCGGATCGTCGACCTCGAATGCGATCCCGCCGTCGTGCCTCCCTTCGTTCCCCACGACATCGTCGACTTCACCCAGATCTCGCTCGACCTCGGGCGTGTCTACGACACCATCAAGGAGTTCGTCGTGGCACGAGGCGGCGAGGAAGCCGGCAACATGGTGATGGCGGTGGAACTGCAGACGCAAGGCTGGCTCGGCATCGAACTTCCGAGGGTGCTCACGGCCCTCGGGAGCCGTCACTGGATCCTGAACTACCCGCAGCGCATCGCCGATGCCGTGGCGGAGGCACGACGCGTGGCGGACGAAGGAGCCCCCGCCGCCTCGCCCATCGCGGATCGCACGGCGCTGGTGTGGAAGGTTGGCGACGAAGCCCCCTTCGACAAGCTTCTGCAGCGGCTCGCCGGCATGATGCACGGGGAGATCAAGGACGAGCAGGGGTTTCGCAGCGTGCGGCTCCCCGACGGGCCCGCCGTGTCACTTGGCCGGGATCATCTCGTCGTGGCCACCGGCGGCGACACCATGGAAAAAGTGCTCGCCTCGATCCGAAATCCTCCGACGGGAGCTTCGTCGTTCCGTGAAAGCGACGTTCCCCGAAAGGCCGCCGAGCTTGTGTCGCTCGAACCCGCGCGGGTGTTTGGACTGAGCGACAGCACTCGCTCCGGCGGCACGATCGGCATGATCCGTGACCTGGTGGCGGCCATGGTGCCGGAGGATGTGGAAGAACCCTACCGCGAGCTCCTTGGCAGGGCTCAATCGCTCCTACCGTCGTCGGCGGACATGGAAGGCATGTTCGGTGTTGGGGTGACGACAGTCCGCGCCGGCGACGCGGGCGTCGCGTTCCGTTCAGCCTGGGAAATGCCGCCTCCGTAGCGGCCTCACTTCGTCGCGGGCACTTCGTGCGAGGCTGGAACGACACCGCCCGGCGACACCGCCCGGGCACTGCCTGCCCGTGGCGCGGCTAGGTCGGCCGCCTCCGACCTGGAGAGCGTGGTCGATGGCATGCCTGGCCCGGTGGTGGCTGACCCGCGTCCGTGGCCCGAGGGGGAATGGCTGGTGCCGGCGATGAAGTTGTCGATCGTGGCCGACTCCCGCAGGTGGGAGAAGTGACGGGCCATTTCGATCCGCTGCTTCTTCTCGAAGATGTCGTCGTAGAGCTCGCTCCGCACCTCGGCGAAGGTGACCTTCGCTGGCTCGGTGAATCCCTCGCAGAAGATCACCATGAAGCGATCGGCCACCTGCACCACACCAGAGAGCTCGCCCGGCTTCAGGGCGAACACCTCGCGTTCGAGGGTTGGCTGGCCGCCCCAACGCTGGATTGGAGGCACCTCGCCTCGCAGCGAACGGGTCGTGGGGTCGACGGAGTAGGTCTCGGCGAGCTGGCCGATGTGGTCGGCGGTGGGATTGTTCCTCGCCATCTGCCACACCTCCTGCGCACGGCGCTGGTTGTCGAGCACGATCACCCGGCACCTGGCACGCGACCCAAACGTCGCGGCGAAGGCCCGATCCAGGTCTTCCTGCGAGACGGGCACACCTCCCACCAGCTTCTTGAGCGCCACCGTCGGCCACACCACATCTTCAAGGTAGTGCCGCAACGGCACCTTCTCTTCGCGGGTCACTCGTTCGAGCCAGGCCGCCGCGTCGGCCGAGCCGTCGGCCTTCGTGAAGCCCTGCTGCACAGCGGCACGGGCGATCTCCGCATCGATGTCGGGTTGTGCGACCACCTGCTGCTGCTTCTTGAGGGCCTGCTGGATAAGGGTTTTGGTCACGAGGATCTCCACCACCTCGGCGCCATAACGATCGAGACAGACCTCTTCGACCGCTGCCAGGGTGACCGGCTTGCCATTGACCAAGGCGGCCACGCCGGCGTGGGCAGCTGCCTTTGCCGGATCGTTCATGACATTTTCGACCGTCGACTGATCCTGGAGCCGCTTGAAGAAATCACTCGACGCCTGGCGGCTCCGGCGTTCACGGAGCTCCTCGGCCAGATGGGCCCTGACCTCGTCGAGCGGGACCCCAGCCGCCGGAAGACGCCCCTCGCAGCGGATGATGATGAACTGGTCGGCCACCTGAACGACCTCGGAGATGTGTCCCTCCTGAAGCGCAAAGGCCGTTCGATCGAACTGCGGGTCACCCGAATGGAGCCGAATAGGCTGAACCCAGCCGTTGGCACTGGCACTGCCGACGTCGACGGAGTGCTGCCGCGCCAATCCGCCGAACTCCTCGGGCTTCTGGATCGCCTGCTGCCTGACCGATTCTGCATCCTGCCGGGTGCGGCAGACGATGATCCTCGCCTTCACCGCCGGACCGAAGCGATTCTCATAGGCCTGTTGAATCTCATCGGCCGACGGCTCGAGCCCCTCGCGGGCCAGCTGACGCAGGGCGAGCATCGGCCAGACGATGTCGTCGTTGTATTGCTTGGGCGTGATCCCTCGTTCCTTCTGGATCATCTCGATCCACTGGTCACGGGGCACGTTGAATCGTCGGGCCATGGCGTCGATCTCCGCCGACACCTCCTGGGCGGTCACCGTGATGCCCTGCTGCTGGCAGGCCTGCTCGATGATGCGACGATTGACGAGCGATTCGAGAACCGCATTTCCGTGCCTCGCAAGACATTCGGCGCCAAGCTGGCCCGCGGTGATCTCGACGCCATTGACGATCGCCACGGGCTTGGTGGAGGGATCCAACGGCTCAGCGGCCGGGCGGGCTGCCGCCGGCTTGGCCTCGGCCTCGAGGCTGCCGGTCATCACCCGCCAGCCGATGCCCACTCCCACGATCGCCGCCGCCGCGACGACTTCTCGGACGATGCCCCGATGGATCCATTCGAACTGCATGGCTGCCCTCCTTGGCGCTCGCGTCCAGCCAGCCTCCTGCCGCTGCGCGTTGCCGTGTGGAAATAGGCAATCCGGCGACTTCGATCAAGAGGACCCCGAGGGCCATCCCCATCGGGCCGACGGTTTTGCGTGGACGCCAGGCGACGTGTCGCGTAGGCTGCGAACGACATCCTTCCCCAGAGCCCCCATATGTCGCACCTCCCCACGTCTGTCGAAGCCCCTCCTGAGTGCCTTGTGATCCTCGGCCTGCGGCCACCGCTCACCCTCGAGGATGTGAAGCAGGCCTACATGGCCAAGGCGATGAAGGCCCATCCCGATCGGGGTGGCGACGTGCAGGAGTTCATTCGGCTCCAAAAGGCCTTCGACGACGCCACCGACTACGTGAAGTTCAAGGCGAGCAAGATCGAGTGGCTTGCCTCCAAGATCGACGCCTACGCCCAGCAGCAGGAAGTGGTCACGGAAACGATCGAGCGCGGCGGCAGCATCGAGATGGAAGAGACCGACTGGCTGCGACGATCGTTTGGTGAAGACTTCGGCCACGTCGCCGACAAGCTCGTGTCGGTCCGCCTCGCAAACGGCCGTGCCGACGACGTGTTTGCCATCCTTCTCGGCTTCCGGGCGGAGTCGCTCAAGGATCTGGCCGTTCTCGATCTCGTCGGCGGCACGATCACCGACGAGGGACTCCTTCAGTTCAAGGAACTCAAGGGACTGCGGCATCTCGATCTCCGCGGCACGCGGGTCGGCAAGCTCGCCATCGAAGTGCCGTCGTGGTTCGAGAACCTGGAGTTTCTGGGCCTGCCCAAGGGCGCGGTGGGGATGTTCGGCCGCATGAAGATGCCGCGCCGGGTGAAACTCATGCTCGGTGATTCCGCCGATGAGGCCTGAGATGAACGCTCGGATCCTGTGGCTGGGAGCCGCTGCACTCGTGTCATTCATCCTGCCATCCGATGCCTCGGAGCCGACGCCCCTCGAGGCTCGTGAGGTGACGATCGATGTCGAAGGGAGCCCGGTCGGCTTTGCCTACCGGCTTCTGCGCCCTGCTGCCTGCGAGCCGGGCGTCCGCTATCCGGTGATTCTTTTTCTCCACGGCGCCGGCGAGCGTGGTGATGACAATGAGCGGCAGGTCAAGTTCCTGCCCACGTGGATGGCCGAACCACGACATCGAGACACGTACCCGTGCTTCCTCGTGGCACCGCAATGCCGCACCGAACGCTCCTGGAGCCGGTTCGACTGGGACACCAAACAGGCCGCTCCGTTCCAGACGACGCCGACACCCGACATGGCCGCGGCGATCGCGGCACTCGAGGCCGTGCTCGCCACGGAGCCGTGCGAGCCAGCCCGCGTCTACCTCACCGGACTCTCGATGGGAGGCTACGGCAGCTGGGATCTCGCCGCCCGAATGCCCGACCGCTTCGCGGCGGTGGTAACGATCTGCGGCGGTGGTGACGAGGCCACGGCACCGAGGCTGGCCGATCTGCCGCTGTGGTGCTTTCACGGCACCGACGACCCGCTCGTGCCGGTTGAACTCTCGCGATCGATGATCGCCGCCGTGCGGGCAGCCGGGGGCGTGCCGATCTACTCCGAACTCGCCGGGGTCGGCCACGATTCGTGGACGCCCGCGTACCGGAATCCCGCCCTCCTCGACTGGCTCTTCGCGCAGCGTCGACGGTCAGCCGCCGACGCCGGCATTCACTCCGGAAACAGCCGCGTCGACAGGTAGCGCTCACCGAGGTCGGGCAGCACCACGACCACAAGCTTGCCGGCGTTTTCTGGACGACGGGCCACCTGGAGGGCCCCCGATGCCGCGGCACCGCAGCTGATCCCGCACATCAGGCCTTCGAGCTTGGCAAGCTGCCGGGCTGTTTCCATCGCATCCTCGTCGTCCACCGTCACCACCTCGTCGATGATGTCGAGGTTCAGAATGTCGGGGATAAAACCTGCCCCGATGCCCTGGATCGTGTGGCGGCCGGGCTTGATGGGCTGGCCGGAAAGCTTCTGGGTGATCACCGGGCTGTTGGCGGGCTCGACGGCCACCACCTTCACGCCAGGCTTCTTGGCCTTGAGTGCCTCGCCGACGCCCGTGATCGTGCCGCCGGTGCCCACGCCGCACACGACCACATCAACCTGCCCCTCGGTGTCGGCCCAGATCTCCTCCGCCGTCGTACGGCGGTGCACCTCCGGATTGGCCGGGTTCTTGAACTGCTGCGGCATGAAATACTGCGAACTGCTCTGGGCGATCTCCTCCGCGTGACGGACGGCACCCGGCATCCCTTCGGCCGCCGGCGTGAGCACCAGTTCGGCTCCGAGCGCCTTGAGCATCCGGCGTCGCTCGAGGCTCATGCTCTCGGGCATCGTCACCCGCAGTTTGTAACCCCTCGCCGCACAGACATACGCCAGACCGATGCCGGTGTTGCCGCTGGTGGGCTCGATGATGATCGTGTCGGCCTTGATCCGCCCGTCGCGCTCGGCCGCGTCGATCATCGCACAGGCGATCCGGTCCTTGACGCTCCAGAGTGGATTGACGTTTTCAATCTTTCCGGCCACCGTCGCCACGCAGCCGTCGGTCACGCGGCGGAGGAGCACCAGCGGTGTGCGGCCGATGCACTGGGTGATGTCGTTGCGAATGCCGGCAGGCAGCTTGGCAGTGGCCATGAATCCCCTCTCGTGGCGAGTCGGGTGCGGTCCCCGGCCATGACCGGCGCAGCCCGCACCACCCGGATTATCGGCACCGTCAGCCAAAAACTGGAACCCGTCGCCCGCTCCCTGATTTCGGCAGGCCTTTCACGCCGATGGGGCGGGCATGGACGTCGCCTCCGGGCTTGCAGGCCCCATCGCCAGGCGACCCGACCGGGCTGTCCGCCAGCCCGCTAGAGCGCATCTCCGCTACGTGTAGCGACGAGTTGATAATCCTGAGCGGGTAGGCGAGGGGGTCGGCGAACGCTCGAGGAGCCTTGGGCGTATCCTCGCCCCGGCGACGAGACTTTTGCCGCCCCCGAGCCGGCGATACACGTATCTCAGACGCGCTCTAGAGGATCGCGAGCGGATTTCGCTTCTCTTCGAGCGTGCCACGCGTCACGCCGACGCGGTTCGCCGCGCGGAGCCGAGTCCACACGTCGCGGCCGGACGTCCGCCCCGCCATCAGGTCGCGATAGGCCCCGATCACCTGCCCGACCGTCGCCTCATCTTCGTCGAGAAACTCTACCCTCAGGTGCATGACGCCACGGTCGAGCAGGGCGGGAACGGCCTCGGCACCGCTCTGGGGAACGGCGTTGTAGAGGGTGTTGCGGCAGCCCACGTCGGCCGTGAGAGGATGCTCCACGCCGATGCGATCGCGGAGCGCCACGACATGCTCGTCGCACGGCCGACCGCAGTTGGTCTTGTTGGTGCCGGGCGACAGTACGGCGCAGAACACGCAATGCTCCATGTGAAACATCGGCATGTGCTGGTGGACCACCACCTCCAGGCGGTCTGCCCGAGTCGTTTCCGCAAGGGTCACCAACTGCTCGCGATTGCAATCGTAGGAGGCGGTGACGCGTTCACATCCGGCATCGCACAAAAACCTGGCTGACCGCTCGTTGGCGACATTGAGCGAAAAGTCTCCGACCACCGGCACGCCTGCGTCGCGGAAAAACCGCACCGCGGCCCAGTTGCGGGCGAGCACGCCGTCGGGCGCCTGCTTCACGATCAGACGGAAGATGCCAAGCTCGTCCGGTTTCTGAATCCTGGGAGTGGCCACGTACAGCGCGGCGCCCGCCGCACGACCCTGATCGATCGCTTCGCGATAGCGACGGATGTCGGCAAACTCGGCATAGATGCGCCGCTCGCCGAGGTCGAGCGCCCGCTGCAGCTGGCGCTCCGACCGCACGAGCACATGGAGCGCGACCGGTGCCGGGGCCGCCGCGGCCTCCTCGCAGGTGGTCGCAGCCATCGGCGATGGCACCGCCGGATTGCGGTCGCGGAGAACATCGCACGCCATCTCGAGCCGTGCGACAAGCTCCTTCCGCAGGCTTCCGAGCACGCTGAACGGAATCATCGGCTCACCGGTGATGACCGCATCGAGGGTTCGAAGTTCGAACGCCGTGCCACCGAGGCGGCCAAGCTGATCCCGAAGGACCTCGCGAGTAATCGGATGCTTCGTCGCCTCGCGGGCCGGTTCGGAGGTCGCCAGCTCGCACCTCGCTCCCCGATGCGTCACGGCGGTCACCTGCACCGGCTCGCCCACCGCCACGATCACCCTCAGATCGACCGGCTGACGCCGCGTGAGCTCGCGGCCGGCAAACGACCTCCGCAGCCGTGCGGTCACTTCGGGATCGTCGGTCTTCCACACCGCCTGCCCCGGCTTCACGCGCGTCAGGTCGATCGAGCCATGGCCGAAGGCGAGTTCCACCCTCCCCTCGGCCACCGGCTCGACGAGCGATCGCCCCTGCCGAAACACCTCGTAGACCCGTCCGCCCGTCGCATCGTCGCTCGTCACGCCGCAGTCGATCGCCACCCCGTCGCCACGCTTCACGCTGCACACCAGGTCGACGGCAATCCGGTCGCGGCGAATCTCCGCGACCGTGCCGAGGCGAACCCCTCGCTTCGCGCTCGTGATGGCGGGAACGAGCTGCTTGTGGTCGCAGCCGTGGAGCCACCCCGGCGAGAACCCGCGTGAGAACGTCAGCTCCATCTCCTCGACCTCTCGACGCGTGAACGCCACCGGATGACCAGCCACGGCCGTGTCGATGGCGCGGCGGTAATGACGGGTGATGGCCGCGACATACTCCGGGGTTTTCAACCGCCCCTCGATCTTGAACGACGCCACTCCCGCATCGAGCAGCTCCGGGGCGAGGGCATAGGCCGCAAGGTCCTGAGGCGAAAGGAGGTAGCGCTGATCGCCGAGATCGATGGTGCGGCCGTCACAGACGAGATCGTAGGGAAGCCGGCAGGCCTGGGCACACTGCCCCCGGTTGGCGCTTCGACCGCCGAGCGACTCGCTCGTCAGGCACTGGCCCGAATACGCCACGCAGAGCGCGCCATGCACGAACACCTCCAACGGCATCGTCGTCTGCCGATGGATCGCCGCAATCTCGTCGATCGACAGCTCCCGTGCCACGACCACGCGACTCATCCCCAGCCGTTCGGCCAGATCGATCGTTTCGGCGCTCGTGAGCGTCATCTGCGTCGAGGCATGGAGGGGCAGGTCGGGCGCCCGCTCGCGCACCAGCAGCGCCGCCCCGACATCCTGCACGAGCACGGCATCGACCCCGGCCTTCGCCACGGCGTCGACGGCGCGGCCAAAGGCATCGAGCTCGTCACTGAAGACGAGCGTATTGAGCGTTGCGTAGCCCTTCAGACCGCGACGATGGAGCAGTTGCATCAGCCCGGGAAGGTCGTCGAGCGTGAAGTTCGTCGCCCGAGCCCGGGCGTTGTAGCCCACATCGAGACCAAAGTAGACGGCGTCGGCCCCGTTTTCGATCGCCGCACGAACGCAATCCCAGTCGCCCGCAGGGGCCAGGAGTTCCGGGGCGCGTCGCGGCGAGGAGGCGGGCTCGGTCATGATCCAGCGAGTATAGGCCGGACCGACCGCCCCCGCTCGTCACTCGTCGTTGCTGCGGAGCTTTGCGAGCACCGAGTAGTCTTCGAGGGTCGTGGTGTCGCCGACGGTTTCCTTTCCGGCGGCGATGTCGCGAAGCAGTCGCCGCATGATCTTGCCGCTGCGGGTTTTGGGAAGGGCGTTGGTGAAGTGGATGTCGTCGGGAGCCGCCAGGGCACCGATCTGATGCCGCACGTGCTTGCGAAGCACGTCCTTCAGCGCGTCGCTTGGCTCGCCCGATCGCAGCGTGACGAACACCGCCACGGCCTCCCCCTTCACGTCGTGCGGCCGGCCCACCGCCGCCGCTTCGGCGACACTCGGGTGGCTCACGAGGGCGCTTTCGATCTCGATCGTGGAGAGTCGATGGCCGGCGACGTTGAGCACGTCGTCGATTCGCCCCATGATCCAGTAGTAGCCGTCGGCGTCCTGCCGGGCGTTGTCGCCGGCGAGATACTTCCCGGGCACCTTGTGCCAGTACGCCTCGTGGAACCGGTCGTCATTCCCCCAGATGCCCCGCAGCATGCCCGGCCACGGCTGGGTGATGACGAGCCAGCCGCCCTCCCCCTGGGCGACAGGATGGCCGGCCGCATCGACGATCTGGGGCACCACACCGGGCAGGGGCAGCGTGCAGCTGCCCGGCTTCGTCGGGGTGCAGCCCGGCAGCGGGCTCATCATGATCCCGCCGGTCTCGGTCTGCCACCAGGTGTCGACGATCGGGCATCGCTTGCCCCCGATCACCTCGTGGTACCACATCCACGCCTCGGGATTGATGCCTTCGCCGACGGTCCCGAGCAGCCGGAGGCTCGAGAGATCCCTCCCCTCGATGTGCTGCATGCCCCACTTCATGAATGACCGAATGGCCGTGGGCGCCGTGTAGAAGATGGTCGGCTTCTCCTGCTCGATGATCTCCCAGAAGCGGCCCTCGTGCGGGGCGTTGGGAGCGCCTTCGTAGATGAGAATGCTCGCTCCCGCTGCCAACGGGCCGTAGGTGACATAGCTGTGGCCGGTGATCCAGCCACAGTCCGCAGTGCACCAGAAGAGATCGTCGTCCCGCAGATCAAACACCCATTCTGCCGTGGTCTTCGCCCACAGGATGTAGCCGGCGGTCGTGTGCTTGATGCCCTTCGGCTTCCCGGTCGAACCGCTCGTGTAGAGAATGAAAAGTGGGGCCTCCGAGTCCATGGGCTCCGGCGGCAGATCGGTGGGCATGCCCTCCACAAGATCGTGCCACCAAACATCGCGGCCCGTCACCATCTCAACCGGCTGCCCCGTTCGCTTGAGCACGATCACGTGCTTCACCGTGGTGGGGGGATGCGACGCCGAGGCCAGCCCTTCGTCGACGTTCTTCTTCAGGGGCAGCTGCGCTCCACGACGCCATCCTCCATCGGCCGTGATCACGGCGACAGCCTGGGCATCGTGGTTGCGATCGGCGATCGCCTCGCTGGAAAAACCACCGAAGATCACCGAATGCACGGCACCGATCCGGGCACAGGCCAGCATGGCGATCACGAGTTCGGGGGTCATCGGCATGTAGATCGAAACCACGTCGCCCTGACGAATCCCGAGCTTCATGAGCCCGGCCGCAAACCGGCTCACGTCGTCGCGCAGCTGGCTGAACGTGTAGGTGCGTCGCTCGCCGACCGGCTCACCGACCCACGTGATCGCGATCTTGTCGCCGCGTCCCGCCGCGATCTGTTGGTCGAGGCAGGCCGCCGAGGCATTGGTCCGGCCGTCGACAAACCAACGGGCATCCGGCGGCTGCCAGTCGAGCACCTTGGTGTAGGGCTTCATCCACGGAAGCTGCCGACCACGGTCATCCCAGAAGGACTCAGGGGACGTTGCCGCCTCGTCATACAGGGCGCGATAGGCCTCGAGCGACCCGATGCGGGCTCGGCTCGAAAACTCGGCCGACGGCGGGAACACCCGCGTCTCCTGCATGACGCTTGCCACCTTGCCCGATGAACCCGAGGAATCCGCCATGGCGATCTGCTCCTTGCGTCAAACGTTTCCCGGCGATCGTGCCGCCCCGCCCTCAAAAGGGCCATCATCCTCGTCGTCACCGAACCCGATGCCAAGCGCCCTGGCCGCCTGCACGGCGGAACCGCGGGGATCGACCGTTGACAGTCGCCCGATGGCGGCCGAAATCAGCACGCTGGCGATGTCAGGCGGCGTGTAGCAGACCATCTCGCCGAATCGCCCCTCATGCACGAGTCGGGCGGCATGGGCGCCAAACTCGGTGGCCAGCATGCGGTCGAACGGTGTCGGCGTGCCGCCACGCTGAAGGTGGCCGAGCACCACCGTCCGAACGTCGCGGCCAAGCCGCCGGCCCACCTCTCGGCCGACGATGTCGCCAATGCCGCCGAGTTTCACCTGCCCCTCACCAGAGCAGCCGGCGTGCACCAGCCCGCCCCCGGGCTGCTGCGCTCCCTCCGCCACGACGATCAGCGTCGATCGTTTGCCTTCTGCCTCGCGCTCCATCACCTTGCGGCAGACATTTTCAAACGTCCATTCGATTTCGGGAATGAGGATCACATCACCCCCGCCGGCGATGCCGGCATGGAGGGCGATCCATCCGGCGTGCCGCCCCATCACCTCGAGCACCATGATTCGTTCATGGCTCGCCGCGGTGGTGTGAAGGCGATCGAGGGCATCGGTCGCCGTCGCCACGGCGGAATCAAAACCGAAGGTGAATGCCGTGCAGCAGAGATCGTTGTCGATGGTTTTCGGAACACCGACCACCGGCACGCCATGCTCATGGAGCTGCTGGGCGATGCCGAGCGACCCATCTCCTCCGACACAGATCAGACCGGTGATCCCGAGCTGTCGAACGGTCGTCGCAGCCTGAGAGACCAGCTGAGGATCGATCTGGACCCGTTCCCCCTCCCCCACGAGCGATGTGAAGCGACCTTTGTTGGTCGACCCGAGAATCGTGCCGCCCTCGAGCAGGATGCCCGCGGTGTTGTGGGCGTCGAGCGGCATGTAGCTGACCGGATCCACCAGGCCCTCGTAGCCCCGCAGAAACCCCACCACGTCGTAGCCAAGCCGCATGGCCGACTTCGTCGCGGCGCGGATCACGGCGTTGAGTCCCGGGCAGTCGCCCCCGCCGGTGAGGATGCCGATCCTGGGACGATGCGCCATGTCTCAGTGCGCTCCCTGGGCCGCCAGCCACCGCTCGGCGTCGAGGCCGGCCATGCAGCCCGTGCCGGCGGCGGAGATGGCCTGTCGGTAGTAGTCGTCGGCGACATCACCGGCGGCAAACACGCCGTCCACGCTCGTGGCCGTGCGAAAATGCTGCTTCCACACGATGTACTTCTTGGGAGTCAGTTCGAGCTGGCCTTCGAGAAACCCGGTGTTGGGCGTGTGGCCGATCGCCATGAACACGCCGGCGGCGTCGAGCGTCTGCTCGGCCTTGTCGCCAACGGTGCCTGCCAGCCGCACGCCGGTCACGCCGTGCGAGTCGTCGCCGAGCA
Organism: Pirellulales bacterium; assembly: GCA_017853835.1. GTDB lineage: Bacteria > Planctomycetota > Planctomycetia > Pirellulales > UBA1268 > QWPN01. The sequence goes on from JAFMIU010000001.1 coordinate 67,954, forward strand.
CTTCGACGATCGTGGTATTGAAGTGGATCTTGATCTTCCGGTTTTCGAACGCCCGCTGCGCCATGATCTTCGACGCGCGAAACTCGTCGCGGCGATGCACGAGGTGGACGGTGGCGGCAAACTTCGAAAGATAGGTGGCCTCCTCGATCGCCGAATCCCCGCCGCCAACCACGACGATGGACTGGTTCCGAAACCGGGGCAGCGCCCCGTCGCACACGGCACAGGCGCTCACGCCGCGATTCTTGAATCGCTCCTCGCTCGGCAGGCCGAGCCAGTTGGCACTCGCGCCGGTGGCCACGATCACGCACCTGGCCTCGACGACGCCGCCTTCCGACGGATAGAGCTTGAACGGCCTCGCGGAGAAATCGACGCGGGTGATGTCGTCGGTCACGATCCTGGTGCCGAAGTTGGAGGCCTGCTGCCGCATCAGCTCCATCAACTCCGGCCCGGTCACGCCCTTGCCCTCGTGCGGCGCCATCATCATCCGACGTTCCGCGGGGAGCGCCGACTCGAGAAACCCGCCGAGGTCGCCGTGCGGAAAGCCGGCGTAGTTCTCCACCTCGCTCGTGAGGGCAAGCTGGCCGAGCGGCAGCGTCCCCGCCATCCGGTTCTTTTCGGAGATCGCTCCCTCGTACACGAGCGGCTTGAGCTGGGCACGGGCGGCGTAGGTGGCGGATGACCAGCCGGCAGGACCGCTACCGATGATGACCACGTTCTCGATCGACGACATGAAGGCGGGCTCCCCGGGAATGGCGGCGGCCGCCCGCATCGACGGGAGGCTGCAAACCAGGCATGATGTACCCGTTCCAGGCCTGGCGGAAAACCCGTCCGACGAAATCCCGGACTCGACGCATGAGCCTTCTGGCCATCCTCCTGCCGAGCGCCTTCCTCCTCATGGCGGCCTATCGCCTGTACGGCGGACTGCTCACACGGCTTTTTCGCCTCGATCCCGACGCTCCGACGCCGGCCGTCACGCTTCGGGATGACGTCGATTACGAGCCGATCGCCCCACAACTCCTCCTCGGCCAGCACTTTTCCGCGATCGCCGCAGCCGGCCCGATCGTCGGACCGATCCTGGCCGGCGTGGCCTTCGGATGGGCGCCCGCCCTGGCCTGGATCCTCATCGGCAGCATCCTCATCGGGGGTGTGCACGACTTCGGCGCGCTCGTCGCCTCGGTAAGGCACAAAGCCCGTTCGATCGCCGAAGTGGTTCGTGATCACATGAGCCGACGGGCGTACGTGCTCTTTCTGTCGTTCGTGTGGATCGCGCTGGTCTACATCATCGTCGCCTTCACCGACATCACCGCCCAGAGCTTCGTCGGCCGACAGGTTCTCGAAAATGGCGAGAGCGTGTCGGGCGGAGGCATCGCCACGTCGAGCCTGCTCTACCTCGCGCTGCCCGTGATCATGGGATTGTGCATGCGGTATGGACGAATGCCGCTGTGGCTGGCGACGACCGTGTTTCTCCCGTTGGTGGGTGTCGCGATCTGGGGCGGGCAGCAGGTGCCATTCGATCTCGCCGCCGCCCTCGGCACGAGCGACACGACGGCGCAGAAGATCTGGGGCGTGCTGCTCCTGGCGTATTGCCTGATCGCCGCGATGGTGCCGATGTGGCTTCTCCTTCAACCTCGAGGACACCTCGGCGGCTGCTTCCTCTATGTGGCGCTAGCCGGCGCGGCGATCGGCCTGGTGGCGAGCGACCACGTGCTCGCCCCCGTGTTTGGCGGCGACGCGGCCGTGCGGTATCCGGCCTTCACCGGCTGGCAGGCCGCCAATGGACAGCATCTCGTGCCGATGCTCTTCATCACCATCGCCTGCGGGGCGTGCTCCGGCTTCCACTCCCTGATCGCGTCGGGCACCACGAGCAAACAGCTGCGCCGCGAGACCGATGCCCGGGGAATCGGCTATGGCACCATGTTGCTGGAGGCGATGGTGGCGGTGGTGAGCCTGTGCTGCGTGATGGTGCTTCGCGGTGACAGCCCTCTGGCACAACAATCGCCCAACTTCATCTACGCCCTTGGGATGGGGCAGTTTCTCGAGATCCTCGGCGTGCCGGCGACCATCGGCGTGTCGTTCGCGCTGATGGCGTTCACGACGTTCGTGTACGACACCCTCGATGTCTGCACCCGCCTGGGCCGCTACATCGTTCAAGAACTCACCGGCCTCTCGGACCGTCTCGGTGGCTGGATTGGCACGGCCCTCACGGCGGGTGTGCCGCTGGTGTTTCTGCTCCGACCAAACCTCGACGCCAACGGCCAGCCTGTGGCCGCCTGGAAAACCTTCTGGAGCCTCTTTGGTGCGAGCAACCAACTCCTGGCGGCCCTCACGCTCCTGGGGGTGACCGTGTGGCTGTGGCGAACCCGCCGGGAGACCTGGGTGTGGCTCGTCACCGGCCTCCCCACGGCGTTCATGTATGCGATGAGCACCTGGGCACTCACGTCGATGACGCTGCCACGGTTTTACGCAGAAGGGTCGTTCGTGTTTCCGGCCGATCCGGTTCCGTGGGCGGGCCTCGTGCTCCTCATGCTGGCCGCTGTGATGCTCGTGGAGGCGGTGCTGGCGCTCACCGCCCCGCCATCCTCCGGCCGTCCTCACACAAATCTCACACACCGCTCACATTTGACTCACGCGGCTCCTCGATAAGACGCCTGAGGATCTGCTCGTCGCCCCGGATTCCCCGGAGCGGAGGAGGTTCTCTCCCTCCTTCCCAAGGACGCGTCTATGCGGGCTCACGCCACCCGGCCGTCACGCACGGCCTTCACGCTTGTCGAACTTCTCGTGGTGATCGCGATCATCGCGACCCTCATCGGTCTTCTGCTTCCCGCCGTCCAGAGCGCCCGCGAGGCGGCCCGCCGCATGCAGTGCGGCAACCAGATCCGGCAGATGTCGCTCGGCGCGCTCAACTACGAAAGCGCCAACCGTCGCTACCCGACCGGCGGCGAGGGCAAGGACTTCAGCAACGGCGGCAAGGATGCGATGCACGTCGCCTCCTTCTTCGTCCGCGTCCTCCCCTTCCTCGAGGAAGGGGGCATCGCCAGCAAGTGGAACAAGAACCAGCCCTACTGGAGCCCAACCAACATGCCGCTGGCGACCGCCCAAATCGCCACGTTCATGTGCCCCAGCAACGGCATCTCGACGGAGGGATCGGCCGGTGCTGCCTCGAGCGGCGGCAACTACGGCCGCACCGACTATATGCCGGTGGTCTATACCGACCTGAGCCCCGTGGACGGCACCCGTAAGAAGGCCAGCGGCACGACCCGCAATGGCTACAAGAACGGGGCGCTCTCCTACGACGAGTCGAGCACCGTGGGCAGCGTCACCGACGGCACGAGCAAGACGGTGCTCTTTTTCGAAGACGCCGGGCGGGAAGCGATGCATGCCGGCACGAAGTCCACTACGGCGAGTGGTGCCGGTGGGACGACCCTGTGGGTGCGGACGGCCAGCGGCCGCACGACGATCATCAACTCTGGCGACGCCGACTTTCCGGCCTGCCCGAGCGGTGACTGCCCCGGTGGAAAGACCGTGCCGAATCGTTGGGCCGACCCGGACTGCGCCAGCGGCGTGTCGGGCGCTCCCTACGAAGAGTCGAAGAATCCTCGGACGCAGCCGATCATCAACAACACGAAAAACCCGATCGGCGGCTCGGCTTCGACCTGCGTGTGGGCCACGGCCAACAACTGTGGTCCCAACGACGAGCCCTTCGCCCAGCATGCCGGCGGCCTCTGCGGCATGGGCATGGCCGACGGCTCCGTGTCGTTCATCTCGGATTCCGCCGACGTGCAGGTGGTTCGCCAACTGAGCGACCGTGCCGACGGTGAAGTGCAGCGTCCCTGGGACTGATCGGCCCTGAGACCACGCCGATCAACCTAGCGTAACCATCATGATTTCGGCGATCGGCCGGCGGGATGACGATCCCGCCGGCCGATTCTTTTTCACGCGGCATCTTCAGGTGCCCTATCATGGCTCTGAACGTCGGCTCACCGTCTGCCCGTTGGGGATGCCATGGCCACCTGGACGAGAGACGCACTCCAAAAGCTGATCGCCTCGCGGATGGCGGGCTACAAGTTCATCGTGGTCGCCAACCGCGAGCCCTTCATCCACCGGTATCAGGGCGATCGGATCGAGGTGCTCCGGCCGGCGAGCGGGATGGTGACGGCCCTCGACCCCATCATGCACGCCAGCGGCGGCACGTGGGTGGCCCACGGGAGCGGCACGGCTGATCGCGACACCGTCGACGCCAACGATCGACTCCAGGTGCCCCCCGACGATCCGGCCTACACCCTCCGACGGGTGTGGCTCACGAAGCGGCAGGAGGCGGGCTACTACTACGGCGTCGCCAACAGCGGCCTCTGGCCGCTCTGCCATGTGACGTTTACGCCCCCCGTGTTTCGACCCGAAGACTGGCAGACCTACCGTGAGGTCAACCGGATCTACGCCGACGCCGTTTTGGAGGAGGCCGGCAACGATCCCTCGTTTGTCTTCATCCAGGACTACCACTTCTGCCTGCTGCCGAGGATGCTCAAGGAGGCCAACTCCAACCTCATCATCGCCCACTTCTGGCACATCCCCTGGCCGAACCGCGAGGTGTTTCGGGCCTTCCCCTACAAGGAGGAACTCCTCCACGGACTGCTCGGCAACGACCTGCTCGGCTTTCACATCCGCTACCACTGCCAGAACTTTCTCGACACCGTCGACCGAACGATCGAAGCTCGTGTCGATACCGACCGCTTCCAGGTGACGAGGCTCGGCCAGACGACGACCGTGCAGGACTTTCCGATCAGTATCGACTTCAAGGAACATGACGAGGCGTCGCGGGCCGACGCGGTGACCGAAGCCATGGATCGCTGGCGGCGTCGACTCGGCCGCTCGGCGCGGATCGTCGGGGTTGGCATCGAGCGGCTCGACTACACCAAGGGCATACCGCAACGCCTGCGCGCGATCGACTATCTCCTGCAGACCCGTCCGGAATACCGCGGCCGGTTCGTGTTTCTGCAGGTGGCCGCCCCGTCCCGCTCCCACATCCCCGAATACCAGCGGCTCGAGTCGGAGGTTGAGGCGCTCGTCGACGAGATCAACTTCCGCTGGTCGGAGTCGGGCTGGCAGCCGGTGCTGTTTCTCAAGGAGCATCACGGCCAGACCGACCTGATGGCGATCCATCGCCTCGCCCATTTCTGCATCGTCAGTTCGCTGCACGACGGCATGAACCTGGTCGCCAAGGAGTTTGTCGCCTGCCGCACGGACGAGGATGGGGTGCTCATCCTCAGCCAGTTCACAGGCAGCGCCCGCGAACTCGACGATGCCCTGCAGGTGAACCCCTTCGCCATCGAGGAGATGGCCAGCGCCATGGCCTCGGCCATCGAGATGCCCGCCGAGGAGCGGCAGCGACGCATGCGACGCATGCGTGAGCATCTCGCGAGGCACAATGTCTTCCGCTGGGGGGGCAAGGTGCTCTCGGAGTTGCTGAAGTTCGACTTCAGTGAAAGCGGCTGACGGCGATCGGAAGCCCTCCAGGCGTCATGGTCGGCACCACCGTTCGTCTGCCCGGCAAACTGGACGGCCTGGGCAACATTGCCGATCTCCGTAAGGCGTGACGATTGCCATGCCGGTTGGAGCAGGTCCGACCGGGCGGCCATCGTGAGCAGAAAACGGAGGCCTGGAATGTCGATCGGCGTGTCGCCCGTCGCGTGGGATGAATCGGTGCTCCACCGCTTTCGTTTTGACTGGAAGTCGGCCATGGTCGGCGGGGCGATGGTGCTGGCCGCGTCCTACGTGGGATTCGTGCGGCCGGCGGCACGGCACATCACCTCACTCGAGCAGCACGTGTCACGTCTCGCGGCGTCCATCGACTCGCTCAACGCCTCGCGGGATGGCGTGGATCGGGCGACAAGCCTGCTCACCAGGCTCGATGAGCAGGCTGCACGGATCGATGCGGCCGAAGCGATGCTGGCGCGGGTCGATGCCCTGACGACACGGATCGTGGAGAGCGGCACGCCCGTCGGCACGGCGTCGGCTGCGCTCGATCGGATCGTGTCGGTGCAGGAAGGGCTCGTGGCCCGCGCGGAGAAGGTGGAGGCAGCCGAGGCCGTGCTCGGGACGATCGACGCGCTGGCCACCGATGCGGCGGCAACGGCCAGCGCGGCGTCGCAGGCACGCGACTCGCTCGTCATGGCGACCGAGATTCAGGGTGAGCTGCAGGCGGGACTGGTGGCGCTGGGCGACGCGGCGCCCGCCGCCGAACGGCTGACCGGCCTCTGTCGCCAGATCGTCCGCCGCTCCGAGGATGTGTCGGAGGCGAGCGACCGCCTCGAACGTCTGGCCTCGCTGAAGGATGACGTGATCCGCCAGACAGCCGACGTCGATGCCGCCGGCGACACGCTCACCCGGCTCGTCGACCTCACGGAGTCGCTCGAGTCGGCATCGGCCACGGTCGCGAGCCTCCAGCGGTTTGTCGTCGATGTGGTGCTCCTCGAGCCGTCCTTTGCCCGAGCCGTGCGCACGCTCGAGCCGATGATGGAAATCACGCGCGGGGGCCGGCGGTCTGATCTTCGAGAGAACGACACCGACGCCACGGACCAAGAGACCGTGACCGAGGTGGCCCGGATGCCGGAAAGTCGCTGAAAACAGGGCGATTCGCCTCGCCGCTCGCCGTTTCGACGGGATTCGCCGAGTTCTGGTCCCTGGGGCGGCTGCCCCGGTATCCTCGGGGCATGCCGTTTCCAACTGCCGCCGGGGGTTTGAACCAGTCCCGTCGCATCGATCGCCGTTGGATCGCCCTCGTTGCCCTTGCGATGCTGGTCGGTCCGTTCGTTCTCCGAGGCCGAGCCGCCGAAACGCTCACCTTCAGCCCGACGGCCACGGGTTCCACCCGGTCGATTCAGTCGTGGGGATACGACACGGCCTGGCCGAGTTATGAAAACGCCCGCCTCAGCATCCTCACGTTTGGCGGTGCGAGCCGCGTCGATGTCGTTCGCGTGAACTTCCACGAGTTTGAGGCCCTACAGGCCGATGGCTCGCTGGGACCCCAGTCGAAGGCGGCACTCGACGCCGCGGCCTCGCTCGCCAAGATGGCCGGCAACAAGCCGATCTCGTTGACTCCCGACACGGGGGCGGGCACCGATGCCTGGTATCTCGACGGTGCCGGCGGGGTCAACGCCTCGCGGTATGCCGCGATGATCATCGCGACGGCCCGGTATCTCGCCGACCGCCACGGGCTCTCGGTCGGCACGGTCGAAGTGTGGAATGAGCCCGACTACTGGCCCGGGCAGCCGACCGCCTCGCAGGTGAGCCAGATCACCTCGCTCATCAAATCCGAGCCGCTCCTTCAGGGCGTCGACATGATGGGACCGAGCACGCTCTCGCCAAACACCTGGTGGTATGACCAGATCGCCGGCTCCGTGAACGTGGGCGCCACCCACAAACTCGGCGGCAGCGCGACCAACTACATCGATTTTATCCAGCGGGTTCACTCGACCGGTGACGCCTTCGCCAATCCGGAGGCGCACAGCCTTGCGGAGGTCATCCTCGGCGCCGAATACGGCACGTCGGAAGTGATCTGGTGGGGCCCGGCGCTCAACTCCCGGGGCCAGTTCGTGCAAGCGAGCGACGGCGTACGACTCGGCTACGCCGAGAACCGTGGCGATGAGACGGCGGCGGCGGTCTACCGTTCTCCCGATGGCAAACTCCAGGCGTTTGCCGGCAGCTTCGAGCGCTCAGGCACGCCGACCGCATACCGAATGGTCAGCGCCGACCGCGAGGTCTATTTCAACGGCGTGGGCCCGATCCGCGAATGCATGATCAGTGCGACGCGGGATGTTCAGGGGGCCTTCGCCGACATCACCTACGGGAGCGACGCCATCGGGCAGGGCACGTCGCTCGACGGCAACCGCTGGACCATCGTGAACCGGGCCACCGGACAGGTGCTCCAGGTTGCCAATGGCTCGGTGGTCAACGGCGGGGCCGTCAACGCCGCCACCGACACTGGCACCCTCGCCCAACGGTGGAACATCACGCGAAGCGATCAGGGGTATTTCACGATCCTCAACGCCAACAGCGGGATCGCCCTCGACATGGCCAACTCGTCGCTTGCCGATGGCGGCGTGGCCCAGCAGTGGGGCAACGGCGACGCCCTGCCACAAACCTGGACGATCGATCCGGCCGGCAACGGCTTCTTCGCCATCCGCAACGGCAACAGCGGCAAGTATCTCACCGGCAACGCCACGCGGGCCTATCAGACATCCTATGACGGCTCGGCGCTTCAGCAGTGGCAGTTCGTGCTGGCCAATCCCGCCGCGACCGGCTCGCTGGTCGCCCGCTACGACTTTCAAGGCAACGCCAACGACTCCGTCGGCGGTCACCATGCGACGCTCTCAGGAGCGCCGACCTATGTCGCCGGTCCAACGGCTGCCGAGGGGCTGGGGCTTTCCTTCAACGGCTCCTCGACCTACGCGACCCTTCCCGCCGGCGTCGCCGACTCGACCGACATCACCCTCTCCACCTGGGTGAAGTGGAATGGCGGAGGAGCCTGGCAGCGGATCTTCGACTTCGGCGACGACACCACCACCAACATGTATCTCACACCGACCTCGGGCGACGGAACGATGCGGTTTGCGATCACGACGTCGGGAGCGGCTGGCGAAGAGATCCTCGACACCTCACCCCTGCCCACCGGCCAGTGGACGCATCTGGCGGTCACGCTCTCCGGCAATACCGGCGTGCTCTACGTCGATGGTGCACCACGGGTGGCCGGCCGGATCCTTCTTGACACGAGCGACCTGACACCCACCCGCAACTTCCTCGGCAGGTCGCAGTATGCCGATCCGCTCTTCAATGGCGTTCTCGACGACTTCCGAATCTACGACTACGCCCTCTCGCAGGCGGAGGTGGCTAATCTGGTGCCCGTGAGCCGCTCCACGTGGACGGGCAACGTGAATGGGGTGTGGAGCACGACCACGCAGGCGTCGCCGAAGAACTGGAAGCTCACCTTCAACGCCTCGGGCTCGGATTACGTCGACAACGACACGATCGTGTTTGACGACACCGCCGCCCGCTTCACCGTGAGCACCGATGCCGACGTGAGGCCGCAGGTCGCCACCTTCCACAACGCCACCACCTACACGCTCTCGGGCTCGGCAGGCATCGCCGGCACCGGACGACTCGTCAAAAACGGCCTCGGCACGCTCATCATCGCCAACCGCAACACCTACTCGGGATCGACCTCGATCAACTCCGGCGTCGTGAACCTCACGGGTTCGCTCGCAGGAACACCGATCACCGTGGATGCAGCCACGTTCGTGGAATCGGCAACGGGCGTGATCTCCGGCGGCGCGTCGCTCGTCACCTACGGGCTCACCCGACTCGCAGGATCGAACGCCCTCGGCCAGCTTCGAGCCTCGGGCCCGGGCACGGTGACGATCGAGGGGGGCACGACGACCCTGGCCTCGGCTGCGATCGGCGATGCCTCCGGCGATCGGGTCACACTGGCGATCACCGGAGGCACCGTGACGTGTGCCGGGGAGTTGTGGGTGTCGTCCAACACCTCGGCCTCGGGCACGCTCCGGCTCTCGGGCGGCACGCTGAGCGTGGGCAGTTGGCTAGCTGTTGGCCGTGGAGGCGACGCCGGTGTTCTCGAGATGACCGGAGGCCGGATCAACCTCACCGCTTCGCCCCTGACCATCGCCTCGTTTGCCGGCAACGCCGGCCGTGTGACGGTCAGCGGTGGGAGCGTGGTGAGTGCCAACAACATCTAGGTGGGAGAGGGAGGCACCGGCAGCCTGAGCATCTCCGGCAGCGGATCGGTCACCACCGGCTCGACCACTCGGCTGATCGTGGGCCGCAACGCCGGCGCGTCGGGCACGTTCACCCTCGCATCGGGTGGCACCGCCTCGACCCTGGCGGTGGTCGGTGGATCGGGAGGTTCGCGACTGGTGTTCGCCGGCGGGGTGCTGAAGGCTCTTGGGTCTGGCACGGCATTCGTGAGCGGACTCACCGAGGCGGTGGTCCGCACGGGGGGAGCCGTGATCGACACGAATGGGCAGACCGTGACCGTCAGCCAAGGGCTCTTGCACGATCCATCCCTCGGGGCGACGGTCGATGGTGGCCTTGTGAAACGAGGCCTTGGCACGCTCACCCTCAGCGGCAGCAACACCTACACGGGCCTCACCACCGTCACTGGAGGCCACCTCGTCATCGACGGATCACTGGCCGGCTCACTCATCGTCAACTCCGGCGGCAGCGTCGGCGGAACGGGAACCCTCAGAACCACGCTGGTGTTTGCAGGGGGAAGCCTCGCCCCCGGCGGCTCGGCCACCCCTGGCGTCCTTCGTTCGACCGGCACGGTCACGATGGCGGCGGGGTCGACCCTCGCGATCGATCTTGCCTCCGCAGGTGCCGGAGCCCTGGCGGCCGATGCGCTCACGGCCGCCGGCGACGTGCTGCTCAACGGCGGCGTGCTTGCCCTCGCATCACCCGACACCCTCGCGGCACGCTGGCTGGCCTCTCAGGAAATCATCACAGGCCGCACCGTGCTGGGGACCTTTCGGGCGATCGACGGCGTGCCGCTCGTCGACGGATCCCGGCTGGCGCCGACCTACACGGCAACCTCGGCGCGTGTCACGGTGGCCGCAGCAGGCGACCTCAACATCGACGGCGCGATCGACCTGCTCGACGTCGCGGGCTTCGTCTCTTCGGGCCTCTACGACACCGGCGCTGGCGGCACCTGGGATCGGGGCGACTTCAACGGCGACGGCCTCATCGACCTGCTCGATGCCGCCGATTTTCTCACCACAGGACTCTACGACACTGGCTCATACGCCGCACCCGCGAGTGCGGTCGCGAGTGTTCCGGAGCCGGCCGGCCTCGCGGGGGCCGGAGGGGCCATCGCCCTTGCAACACTGATACGTCGACGTCGGCGCACGACGTGCGTCAGGACGTGATCGAGCCGTCGGCCTACCGAACACCACCATGGCCGCTCCGGCGACCATGGCACTCTCCGTGGCCGGCAAGTTGATGGCTTTTCTCACTCGATGCCGGTGAACAGACACCATCACCGTGAGGGAAACCAATGCCGGAGGTGGGACTTGAACCCACACGCCCTTGCGGGCAACGGATTTTGAGTCCGCCGCGTCTGCCATTCCGCCACTCCGGCTCGAGAGAGGCACTCGCTCGGCATGAGCCTACGGCCCAAACGCCTTCCATGCCAGCGGCACGCCGATCGTGGCTAGAATGCCGCCGTTGGATTCCCACCCTCCCTTTCCGCCGAGGCCACCAGACCGTGTCGATCAAGGACGCCTACACCCGCGGCCAGTTCGCCCTTTCATTCGAACTCTTCCCTCCGAAAACGCCGGAGACGGAAGCCGTCATGTGGAAGACGGTCGATGAACTCATGGCGTTTGATCCGGCCCTCATCACCTGCACCTATGGCGCCGGCGGATCGACCCGCGGCACCACGCTCCACGTGCTCCAAGGCGTGCTTGCCCGCCACCGCGTGGCGGTGGCGAGCCATCTCACGTGCGTCGGAAGTTCCGTCGACGAACTCCGCGACTACCTTCGAGAAGCCTGCGGGCTCGGCGTGTCGTCGATCGTGGCCCTTCGTGGCGATCCGCCCAAGGGCGAGGACGCCTTTCGGCCCGTGGAGGGCGGGTTTCGATACGCCTCGGAACTCGTCGCCCTCATTCGCGCCGAGTTTCCCCAGCTGGGCATCCTCGTGGCGGGCTATCCCGAGACGCACCAGGAAGCGGCGAGCCCGGAAGCCGACCTCGACAACCTCAAGCGCAAATGCGACGCGGGAGGGGATGTGGTGGTGACACAACTCTTCTACGACAACGCCGATTTCTTCCGGTTCCGCGAACGCTGCGACAAGCTTGGCATCACGTCACCGATCGTGCCGGGCGTGATGCCCGTGACCAACTACGCCCAGATCCGAAGGATCGCCAGCCTCTGCAAAGCCAGGCTGCCCGACGCATTCACCCGCGCGTTCGAGGCGGCCGGCAGCGATGAGGCGGCACAGTTCGAGGCTGGCGTGGCCTTCGCGGCTCGGCAGGTCGACGCGCTGATCGCCGGCGGCGTGCCAGGAATCCATTTCTACGTGCTCAACCGGTCGCCGGCCACCGTCCGCGTGCTCGACCACGTGGGGATGAAGCGCACGCGGGCCTGATCGAACGATCCCGCACGGAATAGCCGGCGTGTCCCACGGCTCACGCCGTTGGGCTTAGACGGAACGCGAACGCCACGCCCCGCGAGTTGATGAGCGAGGGGGTGCCCACGCCCCGCAAGCCGGCGTCACTGCCGAGCGAGAGCCAGGATGGCGGAGCGAAGGCAGGGCCGAGCGAGCCCGAGGGCACGGATGCCCGAAGCGAGCGTCCGGCGGCGGGGTGTGGGCATCACCGAAGCCTTACCCCGGGAGGTGAACAGCCCAGGGTGCCCGGATCGCCGTGCGACACCGCACCTCAGCGGGGAGGCTGGTCGTCGTCCATCGTGCGGATGTAGCTCCGCAAGCGCTCCAACTCGTCGGAGACGTGACGAAGCTTGAGCATGTTCTCGACACGCTTCACGAGTTCGACCCGATTGACGGGCTTCGAGAGGAAATCGTCCGTGCCTGCTTCGACGGCTCGCTCGATATCGCCGAGCTCGCCCAGGGCCGTCACCATCAACACCATGATCGAACTGGTCGCCGGGTCGGCCTTCAGCCGCTGGCAGACCTCGAAGCCCGAAAGCTTGGGCATCATCACGTCGAGCAGAAGCACGTCCGGATGGAAGGACGCGACCTTGTCGAGCGTGTCGGCGCCGTCCACGGCGGAGGCGATCTCGCAGCCCAACTCTGTGAGGTAGACCTCGAGCAGTTCGCGATTGGGCTCGTTGTCGTCGGCGATCAACACCCTCGCCATGCGGGAGGTCGGATCGGCGGCAACGTTGGCTTTGGGCATGGGTGATTCTTTCGAGGGCTCGACGACTGGTGCGACGGTGTTCACGGACACTCGAACACCGACTGCGTCTTCACGATCGCCAGGTCGTCGGGAAACGTATGGTACGCCTGGATGCTCAGACTGCGAGGCCTCGTTTCCACGTCGATCCAGCTGATGGCTCCGAGGGCAACCCGCCCCTTGGATTCAAAGCGATGGAGCATGCCCCGGCGATGGCCGGCCTCGAGCAGTTCCTGCTGGAATGCCCAGAAAACCTCCTGATGCACCGTCTCGAGCTGGAAGCAGGTCTGGTAGCTGGCCCCGCCGCGACATTCCATCCGGTCGCTCCGCTCGCCGGCGATGCGATGGGAGATGAGCCGACGCTTCTGCGGCAACGGCTGCGAGACGCTCGTCGCCACCTCGGTGAGCGTCAGGCCATCCTTTCTCCAGGTCACGAGGTGGCCGGCCGACGTGATCGACACCGATGCGGAGTACCCTCCGCGATCGACCGTGCGAGACGCACACATCTCGAAGAGTTCCGGATGGAGCGCTCGCCCATAGAGTTGGAAAACGAGTTCGCCCACCTTCGGTCGCAGGGAAATCACGTTCACAGCCTCCAGGCCTCGAGCCGCCTCGAAAGTCGGATTATAGGAGTCACGGTCGGGAACCTCCAACGCCCGGTGGTGTGCCGACCGGCTTCCGTCAGAAAAGGCCTACGAGAATGTCGTAGATCGCGTGGGTTCCCGCGACGATGCCAAACCCACGTGCGAGAAACAGCGTGGCAAAGAACATGCCGGCAAGAAACCGAAAGGTGAAACTGTAAGCGGTAAAGGCATCGCCGAGCGGCCCGACATAATGGGCCGCACTGAACAACAGGCTCGATCCGACCAGGGCGATCAGGGCTGCCGCCGCCGGACGAAAGCCGAGTCGCTCCGCCAGCCATGCCAGCACCGGCAGCAGCAGGAGGCGAAAGAGCACTTCCTCGTAGAGCCCGGCCCCGCAAAACGCCACCACTCGGGCCAGAAACCCGTCGTCCACGAGCGACGCGGCCAGCGGCCAATACCGATCCTGAACCCGCGCCAGCGCCATGAGAGCCACTGCCCAGAGGCTGCACTCAAACGCCATCACGACGAGAATTCCTGGCCGAAACCGCCACGAGTCGTGGACCAGATGATGCCAGGCCAGAAGGCCGAGCACCGTCAGGATGGGGAGCAGAAAATACTCCCCAAAGCCTGCCGTATCGAGAAACTGCCGCAGCCAGACATCGGCCCCGTTTCGTGCCGTGCCGCGTCCAAGCAGCAGCACGCCCCCTTCGTAGGCGAGCACGAGCGGAAGCGAGAAGAAAAGGCTCGTCAGGGGTGTTCGCGAGAGGCTCCAGTAGGTCTCCGAAGGCTGTTCCTCGCCGGGACATGCCTCGTCGGGTGGCGGGAGGCCGTCGGGAGAATACACGTCGTCGAGTTCGGCCGACGCTTCGTTCCCGTGATGGGTCGATGGGTCGCCCCACAGGTCGTCATCACGTGATTCATCGGGCGAAAACGCCATCGCTGCTCGCGGCTCAAGGCACCGCGAACGTGATCTCCTGGCATCATCGCCGTGTCGCCACCCCGCGGTGGCAACATCATCGCACACCATTCCCCGGCCGTGCACTCAGAGGGCCCAAAAAAGTTTTTGTCAACGGGTTCAATTTCCCGGGCGGAATCGATCCCGGCGCGCCCCTCGGCCGATCATCCTTGACAACTCGACAACACCCCACAGAATCACGCTCGTCGATCACCGAATCGACACCACGCTCGCTCACGTCGAGCACGGAACGCGTGGAAACCTATCGTCTACGTTGATGAGCAACAGGGGGGCGACGACTTGAGGGATCGACAGTCGACGGCCTTGGGTCGTGGCTTGGAGGTCCCCCCCGTTTCTCGCCGACGTAGCGTGTCCGCTGGGCCGATTTCAGGCTGGTCTGGGTGGGTTTGCCCGGGCCCTGGGCTTGGACGGTAGAATGCGCCCAGGCGAGGGACGACCACGGAAACGGACATGGCACGCTGCCTCATTGGATGCGGCTCGAATCGCGGAAGCCGCCGCGATCAGTTGGATCGCGCCGTGGAGCTCCTCCGGTACATGCCCGGGGTGACGATGCAGGCGGTGAGCCGCTATCGCGAGACCGCCCCGGTGGGAGGCCCGCCAGGCCAGCGGGCTTTTCTCAATGGCGCCTGCCTCATCGAAACCGACCTGAAGCCCCACGACGTGCTGCAGCTGCTGACCGCGGTCGAAAACACGCTTCACCGCGAACGGGAGGAGCGCTGGGCCGATCGCACGATCGACCTCGACCTCTTGCTCTACGACGACCTGATCGTCGATTCAGAAGACCTCACGGTGCCACACCCCCGCATGGCCACCCGCCGTTTCGTGCTGGAGCCCGCCGCCGAGATCGCCGCCGAACTCCACCACCCCATCGCCGCCTGCACGGTGAAGGAGCTGCTCGACAATATCGCCACCCACGCCCTGCTGATCGCGATCGTCGGTGTGCCTGGCACCGCAACCAGTGAGATCATGGACGTCGTCGCCGACTCGCTCATGGCCCACGCCGTGCATGCGAACGTGCCTCACCCAGGAGACGATCATTCAGCCTCGCGTTGCCTTGCGACGTGGCGGCACGCGGTGACGACATGGTCGGAGGCTGTTGCCACCGACTGCCGCGAAGAAGGACCCCACATCACCGTCACCAACGCCTGGTGCGAAACGCTCCTGGGGGCCGCGGCCGAGGTGCTCACACCTGACGATCAGGCCTCTCTCCACGCCCACGCCGACTCGCTGCGTCATTCGCTCATGCGGCCCACGGCGGCCTTGTTCCTCCATGCCGACGAGGCAACGCTTCGCGAGCGGGTCGCCTTCCATCTTCGCCAGGCCAGCCGACACACCGATGTGTTTGCCGACCTTGCCGCCACGACCATCCTCTTACCAGCACTCGACGATGCCGTCGCTTCGCTGCTACGGATGCAAGAACGGATCGAGCAATGGCTGCGAGGCGGGAGCAGCCGGTGCCCGCCACCCAGAGCCGTGGTGCGCATCGATGCCGGCGACCTGCCGCAGGCGATCGCCGAAGCCTCCGCTGCGGTCGAGGCCATGCTCTGATGCCGCAGCCGGCCGTCTCGCCCGTGGCGAAACCGATCATCGTCACCGATCCCATCGCCATCCGGGAACAGGTGCGGGCTGCCCAAGCCCGCGGCCGTCGCGTTGGATTCGTGCCCACGATGGGGGCTCTTCACGAGGGCCATACGAGTCTCGTCGATCGAGCGGCGTGTGAGTGCGACGATGTTGCCGTTTCGATCTTCGTCAACCCAACGCAGTTCGGGCCGTCTGAAGACTTTTCTCGGTATCCCCGATCACTCGAATCCGACATTGCTGCCGTGGCCGAGCGTGGCGCCCGATGGGTGTTTGCGCCGGAGGCGGAGTCGATCTACCCGCCGGGATGGGCGACGCGCGTGGAAGTCGAGGGGCCCGCCCGCCGCTTCGAAGGCGAGATCCGGCCGGGCCATTTCTCGGGGGTCGCCACGGTCGTCTGTCGCCTGTTGCTCGCCGTGCCAGCCGACGAGGCCTACTTTGGGGCGAAGGACTGGCAACAGACGCTCGTGATCCGCCGCATGGTTCGCGACCTCGGCGTGCCGACCGGCATCACCGTCTGCCCCACGGTGCGTGAGCCAGATGGCCTCGCGATGAGTTCTCGCAATGCCTACCTCACGGCCGCCGAGCGGAGTCGCGCATGCGGTCTCTTCGAAAGCCTTCGCCTGGCCGAACAGGGATGGCTGGCCGGCGAGACGGTCGCCGTGATCGAGAGGGCGATGGCGCACCACCTCGCCGAGCGCGGCGTGACGGTCGACTACGCCGCCATCGTCGATCGTGACACGCTCGACCCACTCACCGACGAAACCTCTCCAGCCGTCGCCCTCGTGGCGGGCCGTCTTGGGATGACGCGACTCATCGACAACATTCTCCTGCCGCTTCGGCGCTGAAAGGGAAGCGTGATGCGGTCGACACTCTTCCACATTCCGCCTGCCATCGAGCTGGGAGGCTTTTCCATTCCGCTCTTCGGCGTGGGATTGCTGCTTGCGACCTGGGCGATGGTCGGAGCCGCCGCATTCGTCTGGATGGCGGCCAGGCACGGGCTCCTCCCGGCGGTGCGATCGCTCGGCGTGTCGCTGGCGGTGGTGGCGGGGCTGATTCTCCTCATCCCGATGATCGACGATGGGCAAGGCCTTCCGATTCGTGGCTACGGCGTGATGCTCCTGATCGCCGCCATGGCGGGCACGTGGCTGTCGATCGTCCGCGGTCGCCGTATGGGATTCGATGCCGACACCATCCTCTCCCTGGCCACCGAAGTGTTTCTTTGGGGTCTGGTGGGGGCGAGGCTCTTTTATGTGATCGAATACCACGACCAGTTCTTCGGGGGAGGCCGCACGGTGCTCCAATCCCTCGTGGCGGTGGCCAACATCACCGGCGGCGGACTGGTGGTTTTTGGCTCACTGCCCACCGCCGCCCTTGCGGCCTGGCGTTTCGCGCACCGACGTCACCTTTCCCTGGCCCGTCTTGCCGATTGCGCGGCGCCGGGCATGCTCCTGGGCCTGGCGATTGGTCGGGTGGGCTGCTTCCTCAACGGCTGCTGCTTCGGCGGACCGTGCGACCTTCCCTGGGCCATGCAGTTTCCCGATGGCACGGCGCCGGCGAGCCAGTATCCGGGGCCGTCAGGCGCAAGCCTGCCACTTCATCCGACGCAGCTCTACGCCGCGATCGACGCCGCGATCCTCTCGCTCCTGGCAGTCACGTTCACGCCCCTTGCCCGGCGCGACGGGGAAGTGTTCACCCTCGTGCTCACGCTCCACCCCATCTCCCGAATGCTTCTGGAAATGATCCGTGTCGATGAGCCATCCGCGCTGGGGACGCCGTTTTCCATCTCGCAGCTGGTGTCACTGGCGCTGCTGGCCCTGGCTGCCGGCTCGTGGTGGTGGCTTTCAGGCCAGCCCGTGCGAGAGGCTCGCGACCGGCTTTGACGCCCAGACAGCCTCCGGCGACATTGGTGGCAGATCACCGCCACCTCATTCGCCCGCCGAACGTTCCATGACGACCACCAACCCATCGCCCCACGATCCCGTGCCCTCCTCCTCGTCGCAGCCCGACGGGACCGACGGGGCCGTCGAGTCGGAGTGGAAGAAGCTCGAGGCGGAACGCATCGCCGAGGAGTGTGAAGAGGCCCGGGAAGACATTTTGGAGGCGACCCTTCACCCGGTGCCCAAAACCGGCACCTGGTCGTGGCTGGCACTGGCCGTGGCGCTCGCGGCCGGAGGGCTCGTGGCCGCCGGATTGGCCCGCTGGATGCCAGAGCCGTCGCACGAAGACGCCCCGATCCTGCCCCCGCGTGCCGTCACCCCGAGCGAGCCCGCCGACGACGCCACCGATGAGCACGACACCGCCGCGTCCCCATCGGAAACCGCCCCGTGAGCCACGAGCCCGCTCCTTCGGCATCGCGCGGAGCGCCCGGAAGCGTCACGATTCGGTGTCGCGCCGACGGCCCTCTGGTGGTTGAGCTTCCCGACGACATGGAGCTCCGAGTGCGGGTCACGGACCACGAAGGGGGTGAGTTTCCACTCCCGTCCCAGAAACGAGCCGTCGCCCTGTGCCGTTGCGGACAGAGCGGCACCAAGCCGTTTTGTGACGGTTCGCACAAATCCACCGGCTTCGCCGCACACAATTGTGCCGAGGATGCCTCTTGAAGCGGCATCGATGAAGCCCTGTGACGGCTACGGAACCTGTGCAGCAGGCGGAAGTTGTTCTCGTAGAACCACTTAGGTCAGGCGCCCCAGGTCAAAGAAGACCCCGAGAATCCCGGAACGATATGGACTCGATCCGCGGACACCTGTAGGGTTGATCGGCTTGGGCCTCGAGGAAAGGCCCGTGGACACGCCCCGGAAGGCATGATGAGCCACCACCGCACCAACTTCTACCAGCGGCACAGCGTCGGGATCATGGCGATCCTGGTGTTTCTGCTGCCCATGGTCGTGGTGGGGGCCATCAAGGCGAAGTCCAACAACCGAAACGACGTCAAGGGCTGGCTCCCGGCTGAATACCCGGAGACGCAGACCTATCGATTCTTCCGGCAAAACTTCCAGGGCGAGGAGTTCATCCTCATCAGCTGGGAGGGGTGCACGATGTCGGACCCCCGGCTGGAAATGCTGGCCCGGAAGCTGATCCCTCCGCCGGAAGAGGCGTCGCGCATCGACCGGCCGCTCTATTTCAAGTCGGCTCAGACGGGGCCCCGGGCCGTCGACCAGATGTGCCAGGAGCCGCTCAACCTCGATCGTGAGGAGGCGATTGCGAGGCTCACCGGTGCCCTCATCGGTCCGGCGCCCGAAGGAGTTGCCCCGGGCTCCGAAGCCGACGATCTCGACCAGCGCAAAACCTGCCTCGTCCTCACCCTCGCCGACATGGCCAGGACGAACCTCCACGGGGCCATCGACGAGATTCACAACGTGGCCACCAAGGAGTGCGGTGTGCCCGACGGCCAGCTCCACATGGGTGGCCCTCCGGTCGACAATGTGTCGATCGACAAGGCCGGCCAGACGAGCGTGACCATCCTTTTCGGCCTGTCGCTCGTGGTCGGTTTCATCGTCAGCTGGTTCAGCCTGAAGAGCAAGACGCTCGTCGCGATGGTGATCGCCTCCGGCGTCTACAGCATGTTCGCCAGCCTGGCGGTCGTCTGGTATTCCGGATACCCGGTCGATGCGATCCTGCTCACGATGCCCTCGCTGGTCTACGTGGCCACCACGAGCGGCGCCATCCATCTGGCCAACTACTACCGCGATCAGATCGCCGAAACGGGCGTGCAGGAGGGTGCGGCCGGCCGTTCCGTCCACCACGCCCTCCTGCCCCTCTCGCTCGCCACCGGAACCACGGCCGTGGGCCTCGCCACGCTCGCCGTGAGCGAACTCGTGCCGATCCGCATGTTCGGCATCTTCTCGGCGGCCGGTGTGCTGGTCAGCTTCATCATCCTCGTCACGTTCATGCCGGCGGCGCTCGAACTGTTTCCGCCGAAGCTGAAGATCGGCAAGCTCGCCGGCGAGGAGGAGTCGGAAGGCTGGAAGCCCGTGGAATCGAGCCGGTGGTGGTCGGTCGGCACGTGGATCACCAACCATCACAACTTCGCCACCGCGGCATGCCTTCTCGTGATGGCGGGCATCGGCTACGGCATGACCCAGGTCGAGAGCAGCGTGCAGTTGATGCGGCTCTTCTCGCGGAAGGCCCAAATTCGCACCGACTACGCGTGGCTCGAGAGCCATCTCGGCCCCCTCGTGCCGATGGAGCTTCTCGTCCGCATCGACGAGACATGCCCGCTCACGTTCCTCGAGCGGATGGAACTCGTCGGTGAGATCCAGGATGAGATCGGTGTGCTCGACGAGGTGGGAAGTTCGCTTTCGACCGTCACCTTCGGCCGCAGCCTCGACTCCGGCAGTGGCGAAGGCCTCCGTGCCCGGCTTGCCCGCAGCACGCTCAACAAGGCCCTCCTCCGTCACCGCAGCGAGTTTCTCGCCGGTGATTATCTCCGAGAGGCCACGATCACCGATCCCGACGGAGCGCAGCACCGTCAGGAACTCTGGCGGATCAGTGCCCGCGTGAGTGCCATCAAGGAGGTCGACTACGCCCTCTTCAAGGCCGATCTTCAACGAAAGATCGACCCGGTGCTCGCCCGCCTCGAGGGTGAAGGGGTCAACGGCATCTCGGTCGATTACACCGGCCTCGTGCCGCTCGTCTACAAGGCGCAGCATTCGCTGCTCGAAAACCTGAAGGTCGGCTTCATCTTCGACTTCGCGATCATCGTCGCCGTGATGATCGTGCTCTGTCGGGCGATGTCGGCCGGCCTCGTGCTCCTCCTGCCGGCGGCCTTCCCCGCGATCTTCGTCTTCGGAACGATGGGCTGGGGCAACGCACTGGCGAAGTGGATGGGGATGGGCAATGTCTTCATCGACATCGGCACGGTGATGGCGCCGAGCGTGGCGCTTGGCGTGACGGTCGACGACGTCGTTCACTTCATGCTCTGGTTCCGCCGGGGCATTGCCGACGGCCTCGATCGCAAGCAGGCCACGATGCTCGCCTACAAGGGTTGCGCGAGGGCGATGTACCAGAGCTGGGGCGTGATCGGCATCGGTCTGTCGGTCTTCTCGCTGTCGCCATTCGGCCCCACGCAGCGTTTCGGCCACATGATGCTGGGCATGCTCACGGTCGCCCTCGTGGGCAACCTCGTGCTCCTGCCGGCCATCCTTTCCGGCCCGCTGGGGGCGGTGTTTGCGTGGAGCGTGCAGCGGATCGAGCGGAAGAAGGCGGGCCAGCGTCGCGTGATCGCCGACCCTGGCAGCGAGGCCCTCCCCGCGCCGCACGTGGCGCCGGCGTCGAACAAGCAGGTCGTGCACGCCTGACGTGGCGTTTCTCTCCGATTCGCCCATCCGTCCGCATGGCACGGCCCTGCGATCAGCTTCCGGCCCGTGTGCCTCCACCCCGTGTTAGAGTTGGGGCATGAGCACACCCCAGCCCGCCGCCGAATCGTCCCCTGCCGGCCTGCCCACGGCCACCGTCATCCTCAAGCCCAAACGGGCGAGGCCCTTCTTCGGCCGACATCCGTGGGTGCTCGATTCCGCGATTGGATCGATCGACGGCAGCCCCGCCGACGGAGAGGTCGTCGATCTGGCCACCCATGACGGCCACTTCGTGGCCCGGGGGCTCTGGAACTCCAAGAGCCGGATCCGCGTGCGGCTCTATGCCTTCGATGCCGCCGCTCGCCTGGACGACCAGTTTTTTACCGACCGGATCCTCTCGGCTGTCGCCCTGCGTCGCGACCTCGGCCTCGATGCGCCCGAGGCCGCGGCCCGCCTGGTGAACAGTGAGGGCGATGACCTCTCCGGACTGATCGTCGACCGCTACGGCAAGTACCTCGCCGTGCAGATCACCGCCCTGGCGATGGCCGAACGGCTCGAGACGATCTGCAACGCCCTCGAGCGGGCCCTTTCCCCGAAGGGCATTCTCCTGCGGGGTGCCGAACGGGGCCTTTCGAAGCTCGAGGGACTCTCGCTTGCCGACCGGGTGGTGCGAGGTGACGCTCCGACCGGGCCCATCTTCGTCGAGGAGCACGGCCTGAAGTTCGGTGTCGATCTCACCGAGGGACAGAAAACGGGCTACTACCTCGATCAACGCGACAACCGCCAGGCGGCCGCCAGGTACGCCCGCGGTCGCCGTGTGCTCGACATGTTTTGCTACTCGGGCGGCTTCGCGGTGTCGTGTGCCGTCTCGGGTGGAGCCCGGAGCGTGCTGGCGGTTGATGCGAGCGTGAAGGCCACCGCGCTCGCCCGAGCCAACGCCGACCTCAACGGAGCCGCCAACGTGACGGCCGAAGCCGCCGATGCCTTCGAGAAGCTCGACGCCCTCGCCGCCGCCGGTGAACGCTTCGGCATGGTCGTCCTCGACCCGCCGAAGTTCGCCCGGAGCCGCTCCACGGTGGATGACGCCCTGCGGGCCTATCACCGCATCAACCGCGTGGGCGTCGGCCTGCTTGAGCCTGGTGGGGTGCTGGTGACGTGCACCTGCTCGGGGTCGGTCTCCCGCGACGACTTCCTTCAGATGCTCTCCGGCGTGGCCCAGCGGGCTCGTCGGTCGATCCAGATTCTCGAATGCCGCGGCGCGGCCCCCGACCACCCCGTGAGCGCCAGCTGCCTCGAGGGTGAATACCTCACGTGCGTGATCGCCCGCGTCGTCTGAGCTGGCGAAGACACGGGATCGACACAACCGCCCCGAGCACGGTCACCGTGATCGTCGGCTCCGGCACCGCGACCAGGGCCCCCGGCACGGTGGACGCGTTGTAGGGGCCGGTGTCGAACAGCCCGGTCGAAAGATAGAGCGACACGTCGATGAGGTCGACGAATCCGTCATACGTGTAGTCGCCCTGGTTCCACGCGGCCGGCTCGCCTGAATCGAAGAGGCCCGCGGCGAGGTAGTCGCCCACATCCAACAGATCGATCGACCAGTCGAGGTTCGTATCGCCCGGCGCCGCGTAGGCAAAGGTCACGGTGCCGTCACCATGATCGAGCCATCCGACCGACCGCGGCACCCCCTGGCCAACCTGGGTGGCAGCCTCGGTCGAGGTGATGCCGGACGTTCCGGTCCAACTGCCGTCGGACCGACCCGACACGATCGCCGTCAGCATGTCGACGGCCGACAATCCTCCCGTCACCGTGACCATTCCCAGCCCGACATCGACCACGCCTCCGGCATTCGGGTCGAGGGCGGGAACGGTCATCATCGATTGGGGCGCCACGGTCACGACGCCGCCGGCCAGCGGCACCACCGTGCCCGGGCCGGTCGCTCCATCGACGGCAAGCAACAGCGTGCCGGACAGGATCGTCGTGCCGCCGGTGTAGCTGTTGGTTCCCGTCAACGCGAGCCTTCCGCCCTCCACGACGACGGCACCGTTGCCGCCGATCGGCACGGCCACGGGCCCGCCGTAGTCGTCGCTGCGATTGAAGGCAAGCGTGGCCCCCGTCGCGAGCGTCACCACCACAGGCTCCCCGATTCGTCCGGTCGTTCCACCGTCTCCAACCTGCAGCGTCCCCTCCTCGACATAGACCGTTCCTGCCGCGAAGGGTGAGGCCTGGGAGACCGCCAGCGTTCCACCGCCTCGTTTCGCCACCGGTTTGTCTGACGCGAGCGGAACGATCGGCGTGTCCGTCCCGCTCGATACGGTCACCAGATCGACGTCGAGATCGAAGATCGACACGGCTCGGTTTTGGAAATCCATCACCGCCAGCGTTCTCGTGGCGGAGTCATAGCCGAAGTCGTACCAGCCGTTGCCATTGGCCGGCGTCGCACCAAAGAGCGTGTTCCACGTGATTCCGACGGGCGTACCGTCGGTGGCCGTGAGTCGGATGGCGTTCGTGAAGACCGAGGCCCCTGACGAGGAAGCCGACGCTGGGCGATCGTTCCAGATCACCGCACTGCCCGAAAACGAACCTGCCGGATCGACGATCCCGCCCATGAACGACAGGTTCTGACCGGCGGTGGCACCGCCGTTGTTGGCATTGTTGACAAGAAAGGCCTGCGCGTTGCCGGCGAGGGCGTTGGGGCCGGTTCGGGTTCCACGGGCCACGTTGTTGGCGTTGCGGGAATAGATGTCGCCCGTGGCGGGATCGAAGTCGACGTCGCGCCACTCGGTGTTGAGGGGGGCGGTGTTGATCACCATGCCCGCGATCGGACTTCCGCTGGTGGTGTTGTAGATGTTGGTGCCGGTCGCCACGTCGAACAGGGGCCTTCGACCGGAGGAGTAGACGAGCCCGGCCACCCCGGCTCCACCCTGGCTGACGCCACCGACGACATAGCCCGGGTCGAAGGCCACACCTCCCATCTGCCGACCGCTGAGCGTGCCGGTCCAAAGGAGCGCGCGGTCGGCCGTGGCAAACGCCTGCATGCCGTCGGTCGTCGCCGGCGTGGTCGTGCCGTTGTCCCACGACGCCGCCAGCACGCCGCCATTCACCGCCAAGCCGGTGTAGCCTCGCGTGTTGGCAGTGGCGGGACGAAGGCCGAAGGATGGGGAGAACGTTGGCACCACACCCAGGCCGGGCGTGGCCAACGGGTTGACGATCTCCGTGATGGCCGACGCACCGGTGGTGCCGGTGGAGTTCACCCCGGCCACATACACGGCGCTGCCGCTCCAGGCGATCGCCGACGGATAGGATCCGATGTAGTTCGGATTGAGGTTGTTGGACGTGCTCGCCACGTTGAAGCGAACCCGTTCGTAGACCGACAGGGTCTGCCCTGTCGCATCGTCGAAGGCCGCCAACAGCATGACGCCGCACAAACCAATCCACCACACATGCCTGCGCGCACCAGCCTGCCGTGCCATGTCTCTCGCCCCTCTGAAGACGCGGGCGGCCACCGAGCCCCCCGGATGAACCGGCGGCGAGTATACGGGCTGGCTTCGGAACCCGGAGTCGGCGTGGCGAACCGGCGGCGGCCTAGAGCGCGTCTGAGATACGTGTATCGCCGGCTCGGGGGCGGCAAAAGTCTCGTCGCCGGGGCGAGGATACGCCCAAGGCTCCTCGAGCGTTCGCCGACCCCCTCGCCTACCCGCTCAGGATTATTAACTCGTCGCTACACGTAGCGGAGATGCGCTCTAGAGGCGGCGGAGACGGGTGAACTCGTCCATCGTGACGGTGGTCAGTTCACCGTCGTCTCGGGCAAGAATCAGGACGTCGCTGTAGACCTTGTCGTCGCCGCTCCGGCGGAAATGGAGCCCGTGCCGCCGCCGTTCCCGGCGAAGCACCTTGCCCGTCGTCTTCGTCGTCCACGTGGCCGACGAACCGATCTGCACGCCATGGATCACCTCCACGGCGTCGCCCGGCTGAAGCTGCTCGTAGAGGCTGCGGGCCTCGTGTTCCTCAGGAGTCATTCCATTCCCCTCGCTGCGCCGACGCCTCCGACCCGCCATGGCCCGCAGGAGCCCCAATGGCCCTGCGGGCACACGATCAGACTTCCTTGGAGTCGATCCACTTCATCATCTTGCGGAGCTGACGGCCGGTCTGCGTGAGCTTGTGCTCCCGCTCACGGCGACGCGTGCTCTTGAACATCGCCGCACCGCCGCGGTTCTCCAGGATCCAGTCGCGGGCAAACTCGCCCGAACGGATCTCATCGAGGATCTTCCGCATCTCCTTGCGGGTCTCCTCGGTGATGATCCGCTTGCCGCGGGTGTAGTCGCCGTATTCCGCGGTGTTCGACACGCTGTACCGCATGTATTCAAGACCGCCCTGATAGAAGAGATCGACGATCAGCTTCATTTCGTGGAGGCACTCGAAGTAGGCCATCTCCGGCTGGTAGCCGGCCTCGACGAGGGTGTCGAAGCCCGCCTTGATGAGCTCGGAAACGCCTCCGCAGAGCACCGCCTGCTCTCCGAAGAGGTCGGTCTCGGTCTCCTCGGCAATGGTCGTCTCGATCACGCCGCCTCGCGTGCCGCCGATGCCCTTGGCGTAGGCGAGACCGATCTTCTTGGTCTGCTCACTGGCGCCTGGGCCGAGCGCGATGAGGCAGGGAACGCCGCCCCCCTTCACATACTCGCTTCGCACCAGATGACCGGGGCCCTTCGGGGCCACCAGGAGGATGTCGTGACCCGTCGGCGGTTCGACCTGGCCGAAGTGGAAGTTGAAGCCGTGGCTGGCCATCAGCACGGCGCCCTTCTTGAGGTGCGGCTTGATCGACTGCCGGTAGACGTCGCCCTGCAGTTCGTCGGGCAGCAGGATGTTGATCAGGTCGGCCTGCTTCACCGCGTCTTCGACGCTCATCGGCTCGAAGCCGTGGCTCTTGGCAAGGTCGTAGTTGGGGCCGCCCGGCCGCTGGGCGACGACCACCTTCAGGCCGCTGTCGCGGAGGTTTTGGGCCTGGGCATGGCCCTGCGAGCCATAGCCGATGATGGCGATGGTCTTGCCTTCGAGGGCCTTGAGGTCGGCGTCGGCGTCGTAGTAGATCGTGGCAGCCAAGGGTTCACTCCGGATGGAAAGCGTTCGGATACAGGATGACGGAAAACAACGTAAGGAATCGGGCGACCAGGAGGTCGATCCCACGGGGTCAGGCCAGCGACTCGTCGCGAGGCGCCGAATCGGCGGGACGGGCACCATCGCCCGCCTCGGTCAACTCGCGGGTCGGCAGGCTTCCACGAACCATGGCTATGCGACCGGTCCGAACCAGCTCGAGAATGCCCTTGGGCCGCACGAGTTCGACGAAGCCTTCGAGCTTCTTCTCGGTGCCGGAAATCTCGACGATCACGCAGTCGGCGGCGACGTCGACGATGCGGCCGCGAAAGATCTCTGCGAGCTCCTTCACCTCCGACCGCGCCTGCCCCGCGGCGGCGGCGATCTTGATGAGCATCAGGTCGCGCTCGACGTAGTTGCGGCTGCTGATGTCGTCGACCCGCACGATGGTCACGATTTTTTCGAGCTGCCGCCGCACCTGCTCGAGCACGCGATCATCGCCGCGGAGCACGAACGTCATGCGCGAAAACCGGGGGTCCTCCGTTTCGCCGACGGCCAGGCTGTCGATGTTGTAGCCCCGTGAGGCGAGCATCCCCGACACATGGGCGAGGACGCCGGGCACGTTCTGAACGGTGGCGGAAACGACGTGACGCATGGCAGGCTCGCAGGGCTCCGGGCCGGATGGGGCAGGCGGGGCGCCGGGCAAAACCGCCGCTGCAGGGGCCGGCGGAGTCTAGTAAGGTCAAACCCACGCATTCAAGCCTCGACCGGGGTTTCCGGGCCCGAAGGCCCTGCGGAGGCGATTCGGGCCCGGGACTGGGGCAGACGCGTTGACACGGGCGGAAAATCGCCGATAGTTTGCGGTGCTCGGAGTCTTGTGGCTCCGACCCCCCTCCCCCGTCCCCAGCGAGCGTGAAGAGCGTGTCGAACGTCTTGGCCCAGGAACTGATTGAAGCAGGCGTCCACTTCGGCCACCGTGCCAGCCGGTGGAACCCGAAGATGCGTCCGTACATCCACGGTCGCCGCAACCTCATCCACATCATCGACGTCCGCGAGACCATCCGCGGCCTCCTGCGTGCCAGGAAGTATCTCAAGCAGGTCGCCTCGACCGGCAGCCTGATCCTCTTCGTCGGCACCAAGCGGCAGGGCGCCGAAGCGGTGGCCCGGGAAGCGGCCCGCTGCGGCATGCCCTACGTCAGCGACCGCTGGCTCGGCGGCACGCTCACCAACTTCCGCACGATTCGCAATCGGCTTGCCCGACTCGAAGAACTCGAGGCGCTGATCCCGTCGGATGCGTTCGGCAGCTACTCGAAGAAGATGCAGTCGTCGCTTCGTCGCGAGCATCGCAAGATGCTCCGCAACCTCGGCGGTATCCGCACCCTGTCGCGGCTTCCCGAGTGCCTCGTCGTGTTCGATCCCAAGAAGGAGAAGAACGCGGTGAACGAGGCCCGGAAGATGGGCATCACCACCGTGGCCCTGATCGACACCGATTGCGATCCCGACGTGATCGACCTTCCGATCCCGGGCAACGACGACTCGATCCGTTCGATCGAACTCGTCGCCGCCCGTCTCGCCGATGCCATCCTCGAGGGGAAGGCTTCGTCGGCGACCGAGGCACAGGTTGCTGCCGAGGGATCCGAAGGCGACGACGGCAAGCCCCGTCCCAAGGCCCGTCCGATGGTGGCCAAGCGTTCGGTTCCCAAGCCGAAGGCCTGACCTCCTCCGAGTCGTGTCGTCCCGCCATCCGGCGGCGACCTTGTCCCTCCGGCCTGCGATCCGAGGCCCGGGGGCGTTCGTTCACCCTTTCGACCACACCCGCCCTGAACCCCCTGAGAACCACGAGGAATCCCCATGGCAGAGATCACCGCGGCCGCTGTGATGGCCCTTCGGGAAAAGACCGGCCTTCCGATGATGGAGTGCAAGAAGGCGCTGCAGGAGTGCGGCGGCGACACCGACCAGGCCGTGGACTGGCTGCGGAAGCAGGGCATCAAGACCCAGTCGATGCGTGGCGATCGTGACACTTCGTGCGGCCGCCTTGCCGTCTACGCCGACCCCACCGCCGGTGTCGGTGCGATCATCGAGATGAAGTGCGAGAGCCCACCGGTGGCCGGCAGCCCCGACTTCAAAGATCTCGCCAATGAGATCGCCAAGACCCTCGCGCTCGGCCCCGGCGCCGCCACGCCGGCCGATCTCCTCGCCCAAAAGAGCGTTTCCCACCCCGACCGCACGCTCGCCGAGATGAAGGACGACCTCTTCAATCGGATGCGCGAAGTGATGGAACTTTCGCGGATCAAGCGGGTTGATGCCGCCTGCGGTGGCTATGCCCACCACGATGGCTCCAAGGCGTCGATCGTCGAGATCGCCGGCAACACCGGCGCGGCCGACGCCGCCACGGTGGCCAAGGACATCGCGATGCACATCGTGGCCCTCGCCCCACAGGCGATCCGAAAGGAAGACCTCGACCCCGCGGTGGTCGACAAGGAGCGGGAGATCCTCTCCGAGGCGGCCCGAAAGGAAGGCAAGCCCGAAAACATCATCGCCAAGATGATCGAGGGACGCCTCCGCAACTTCTTCAGCCAGTGCGTGCTCCTCGAACAGCCGTTCGTGAAGGACGACAAGCAGACCGTCGGCCAGCTTGCCAAGGCGGCCGGTCTTGAAGTGAAGTCGGTGGAAAACTGGAAGCTCGGCGGCTGAGCGGCGGAACGCCGAGCCGATCCCAGCCGAGCGCATCATTGCCGGAGGAGACAGGCCACGTGGAGACGACCCCGTACAAGCGCGTGCTCCTCAAGCTCTCCGGCGAGAGCTTTGCGCGGCAGGGCGAGCGTGGCATCTCGATGGACGAGGTGGTCCACATCGCCCGGCAGACCGTGCAGGCCGCGGCAAAGGGCACGCAGCTTGCCATCGTGATCGGCGGCGGCAACATCCTTCGCGGGGGATCGTTCACGGCCGGCAACGCCGCCATCCAGGAGGCGACCGCCCACTACATGGGCATGCTCGCCACGGTGATCAACGGTCTGGCCCTGCAGGACGCCCTCGAGAGCGTCGGAGCCCAGACGCGGCTCATGACTGCGATCCGCATGGATGGCGTGGCGGAGCCCTACATCCGCCGACGAGCCAGACGGCACCTCGAGAAGGGCCGGATCGTGATCCTGGCTGCCGGCACCGGCAGTCCGTATGTGACCACCGACACGGCGGCGGCCCAACGGGCCCTCGAGCTGGGCGCCGACATCCTCATGAAGGCCACTCGGGTCGACGGGGTTTACTCGGACGATCCGGAGAAAAATCCGCACGCGGTGCTCTACAACGAACTCACCTACCAGCAGGTCATCCAGCAAAACCTCCGGGTGATGGACGGCACCGCCATCTCCCAGTGCATGGAGCACGGGATGCCGATCCTCGTGTTCAACTACCGCCGCGAGGGCACCATCGAGCGGGCCGTCGCCGGTGAGCGGCTCGGCACGATCGTCGGCCCACGGCGGCCGTAGACCGGCGTATACTTTCGGCGTCCCCCCACAGGAGATTCGCCGATGCCGGTCGATGACATTCTGCTCGATGCCGAAGAACGGATGGAGAAGGCGGTCGACGTGTTCCGCCACGCCCTCACGGGCATTCGCACGGGCCGGGCCAATCCCGGCATCGTCGACACGCTCCGCGTCGAGGTCTACGGATCACCAACGCCGATCAAGGCCCTCGCGAGCGTCGGCGCACCCGAACCCAATCAGATCGTGGTGCGCCCCTTCGATCCGGGCACCCTCAAGGACATCGAAAAGGCGATCCAGGCAAGTGATCTGGGGTTCAATCCGCAGAGCGACGGTCGCGTGATCCGGATCATCATCCCGCCCCTGTCGGCCGATGTGCGGAAGAAGATGTCGGCCCGCATCCGCGAACTGGCCGAGGAAGCCCGCGTGGCGATCCGCAACGTCCGCCGCGACGGCAACAAGGCCGCCGACACCGAGAAGGCCGACGGAGGCCTTGCGGAGGACGACTGCGACCGCTGCAAGGAAGATGTGCAGGAACTGACGAAGAAATACGAGGGCATGGTCGGCGATCTCGCCAAGACCAAGGAAGCCGAAGTGATGGAGCAGTGAGGTCCGCACGGGCCACGGAACGCCTTTCATGATTGACGTCCGCGATCTGGTGAAGGAATACCGAGGCGGCGGTCAGCCGGTGCGGGCGGTCGATGGCGTCTCGTTCACCGTCGACGACGGCGAAATCGTCGGCCTGCTCGGCGGCAACGGCGCCGGCAAGACCACCACGATGCGGGTGCTGGCCACGCTCCTGAAGGCCACGTCGGGCGTCGCCCGTGTGGCGGGATGCGATGTCCGCACCGACCCGATCGGTGTGCGGCGCAGCCTCGGCTACGTGTCGGCCACCACGGGCGTGCCCGACCGCATCTCCGCGAGGGAACTCCTCGCGTCCTACGGTCGGCTGCATGGACTCTCCCCCGCCCACACAGCCGGCCGGATCACGACCCTCGGCGAGTCGCTGGGGATCGGCGGCTACCTCGACCGTCCCTGTGGACGGCTCTCGTCGGGACAGCGGCAGCGCGTGTCGCTTGCACGGGCCCTGATCCACGATCCGCCGGTGCTCGTGCTCGACGAGCCCACAAGCGCCCTCGACGTGCTCGGCTCCCGGGACCTGCTCGACCTGCTCACATCGTTGCGGGGCACGGGACGAACGATCCTCATTTCAACGCACCGTCTCCACGAGATCGAGCATCGATGCAACCGGTTTCTGGTGATCCATGCCGGCCGCCTGGTGGCCGAAGGCACCCGTGAGGCCCTCGTGGGAGAGCGGCCCGGCGGACTCGAGGCGGCCTTCTTCGCCACGATCGGCGCGGAGGGCGCCGCATGAATCGCTCGACTCCCGCCGGGGGCTGGTCGGCATGGCTCGCCATCGCCCGCCGCGACCTTCTCGAGTTCATCCGCGACCGTCGGGCGCTGTTCATCACGCTCGTCATGCCGATGCTGATGTATCCGCTGCTGGCCCTGTCGAGCACGCTCGGCGTTCGTACCGCCGTGCTCGAACTCGAACGGAGGGAAACGCTGCCGAGGCTCGTCTTTGCCTTCAGCGGAGCGGATGCCGAGGCCTTTGCCATCCGGCTGGAATGCCTGGCCAATGGCCCCGAGGGGCCGCCTGACGGGTGGCCGCGCGAGGTGCTCTCACGGGTCGTCGATCCACAAGAAGCGATCTCGCTCATCGACGAGGGCGCCGCCGACGTCTGGATCGACATGCCACGAGCCAGCATGGCCACGCTCGACGGCACCGACACGCTTCCAGTGGACGTGCGGCTTTCGACGGTGCGTCCTCCCGACCGACGCGTTCGCCAGGGCACGCTCGATGTGCTCCGCGACCTGGCCGACGCCACCCGCCTCCGCCGGCTCCAGCGGGCAGGGCTCCCCGAAACACTCCTCGAACCGCTTCGGGTGCGCTTCATGGGAGACGCCCCGCAGACATCGGTCACGGCCGTGCGCGAGATGATGCCGATGGCTGTGGCCGCCGTGCTGGTGCTCCTCTCACTGCTCACCGCGACCGGCGCCTTCTATCCGGCGATCGACGCCATCGCGGGCGAAAAGGAGCGCGGCACCATCGAAACGCTCCTGATCGCGCCGTGCTCCACCTTCGACATCGTCACGGGAAAGTTTGGGGCGGTGTTCGTGGTCACGCTGGCCACGCTCGTCGCCAATGGCCTTTCGATCGCCCTGACGGCGACGGTGCTGAGGCGATTCCTACCGGCGGGCGTGCTGTCGGGCATGCCCGTCGGAGACCTCCTGGCACTGGTGGGCCTGACCCTTGCGGCGTATGTGGGCCTCGCCTCGGTGGCCGCGGCGCTATGCCTGACCGTCACCGCCGCCTCCAAGAGCGCCAAAGAGGCGCAGAACACGCTCACGCCCGTGGTGATGCTCATCGCGGCCCTGTCGGGGTCGGCATTGCTGCCTGGCAGTGAGCAACGGATCTGGCTGCCGGCCGTGCCGTTTGCCGGCCAGGTAGCCGTCGCGAAGTCGATGCTTGCCACTTTCTTCGGGACGACACCGGCGGATGGTGGTGCGGTCGAGTCGGTTGATTTCACGATCGGTCTGGCGGTATCGGTCGCCTCGTCGGGCTTCTTCACGTGGCTGCTGCTGCTGGTCACCTCGTCGCTCGTGGCCAATGAAGAGATTCTCTTCCGAGGCCCCGACGCCGCCACGCGTGGCTTCCGGCGACCGCCGCGCCGGGAACGTCCCTCCCTTGGCCAGGGCATCGCCCTCATCGTGCTGGGGCTGGCCTCCCTCTGGTACGCCCAGGGGCTTGCCCCCGCCAGTTTCGTGCCGGCGCTCATCGTGCAACAGGCCGTTGCCGTCGTCGCTCCGCTGGTGGTGATGGCCTGGTGGCAACGCACCTCGCTCCGTTCAACCCTCTCGCTCAGCCAACCAGCCGATACGCCCGTCGGCTGGGCTGCCATGCTCGCGGGGCCCGCCCTGGTGGGCAGCGGGCTGTTCGTGGTCGGTGCGGCGGCGGCCCTGGCCGTCTGGGGCGGCACACCATCACCGGAGGCGAAGCAGTTTGCCGCACAGATCGTGAGGCTCATCCAGGGCGGTCCGCCGATCATTCCGATCCTCATTCTGGCGGTGATGCCGGCGGTGTGTGAGGAGGTGTTCTTTCGCGGATGGGTGCTCTCGGCGTTTGCCGGCACCCGCCCACGAGGCCGACGAGCCATCCTGGCCGTCGTCGCCCAGGCCGCGGCGTTTGCCGCGTTTCATCTGCTCCCGGAACGCATGCCCCAGACCTTCGCCCTCGGGCTCGTCGCCGGCTGGATCACCCTCGTCACCGGCAGCCTGCTGCCGGCGATCATCGCCCATATCGCCCACAATGCCACGCCGGTGCTGCTCGTGATGGCAGCCTCTCCCGAATCGCTCGATACCGCCTCGGGCGGATCATTTCTCCCTCCCTGGGCGGTGGCGGCGGCAGTAGCATCCCTGCTCGTCGGCGGATGGCTGATCACCACCTTCCGTCGCCACCGCACGGAGGATCAGGCATGGACACCCGCCGCACTCGACGATGTGCCGCAGCCCTGATCGCACTGGCTGCCCTCGCCCGGGGAGGCCTTCGCCTCGATGCCGCCGAGGCATCGTCGCCCTCGTCGTTGCGGGTTGCGGTCACTCCGATGTCGGCGCTTGTGGATTTCCGAGACGGCGAGCCCACGGGGGTCATGCCCGAAGTCTGGAACAACCTCGCCGAGCGTCTTGGTGTGACGACGACGTTTGTTCGGGTCGATGCCATCGGCGACGTGCTCGATGCCGTTCGCAGTGGGACGGTCGACGTGGCTCTCGGCCCACTCGCCATCACCGAGGAACGGGAACGCACGATCGACATGACCCACCCGGTGTTTCATTCGGGCATGCGGATCGCCGTGCGACAGACGTCGAGGTCGAGCCTCGTCTCCGCGATCCGTTCGATGCTGACCCGCCAACTTCTTTCACTGTTTGTCGTGGCCGTCGCGATCGCTGTGGCGACGGCACACGTCCTCTGGTGGGCCGAGCGTCACAAGAATCCGACCTCGTTTCCCCCCGACTACCCGCGAGGCGTGCTCGAAGCCCTCTGGTGGATCATCTCGGTCGTCATCACCGGCGGTTGCGACGACAAGCACGTCGATGCGGCTGTGGGCCGCACGATCGCCCTCGGATGGATGATCGGCGGCATCAGCCTGATCGCCGCCTTTACCAGCCTTCTCACCACCGCGATGACGACCGAGCAGGTGACGGGGGTGATTCACTCGCCTCGGGATTTGTCGGGGCGAGTGGTCGCCGTGCAGAAGCAGGCCGTGTCGGTCGGATCGGTGCGGGAACGGGGGGGGATCGTCCAGGAATACCCGACGATCCATGATGCGATCGAGGCGCTCGATCTCGGCATGGTGGAGGCGGTCGTGGCCGAATCGGAGGCGTTGATGTTTGCCGTGACGAGCCGGGGGAAGGCCGGCGTCCGACTCGTCGGCCCAACCTTCGATTCGTTCGATTATGGCATCGCCCTGCCGAGCAGCAGCCCGCTCCGCGAACCGCTCAATGCTGCCATCCTGGCGATGCGCGAGGAGAGGGTGCTCGACTCGATCAAGGATCGCTGGCTCGGAAAACACGAGTGAGCCGAGTCGAGCCACGACCCTTCGGGCCTGCTTCGCACCGCTCAGCCCCCGAGCGCCTCCTCGAGCGCGGCGAGCCGTTCGTGCAGGTCCTTCACGGTGCGCTCGAGGTCGGCGATCCGCGCCTCGTGAGCCATCTCCATGGCGCCGTGGTCAACCGACGCTCGTGGTGGTTCAGCCGCGGCTCGGCTTTCCTCCACCTCGGCGGCTCGGTCCATCATTGGCCCAGTCGACGCCTCCGGTGCCACGGGGGCTGAAGCCACGACGGACGTGGCAGCCATGCCGAGTTCGCGTCGAACCTTCTCGAGTTTCTCCTCTGGCAGGAGTCCATGGGTGAGCATGCGTCCTCGGCCGGGGGGCGAGAGCCACACGATCAGACCACGCTCGGCGAGGCGATCGAGGTGCGTCCGAAGGGTGTCGAGATCGGAAATCGGATCCATCCTGCTGGCCCGACCGCGGAGGTCGCCCTCGGTCTGCTCGCCGCGGAGCAGCAGCTCGCCCATGATCGCGAGCTCCTCCTTCCCAACGCCGAGCCATTCATACGCGAGGTGGCGATACCGCGGAATCTTGCCGCTGCCAAACACCTCCGACGCCGCCCCGCACTTCCGAAGGCCCTCGAGCGCCCGGGCCACCTGCTCCTCGTCGACCACCATCACCGGATCGCGATTGCTCTTCTGATTGCATCCGGTGACAACGCCATTGAGCGACAGCGGATACTGGTCGGGGGTCGTCTTGGCCTTCTCGATGAGCACTCCAAGCACCCGACGCTCGAAGGCGTCGAGGGGCCGAATCGTCTTGCCCGCCGTCATCTCCACACCCGTTTCCATGCACGCTCCCTTCAGAGTCCAGCCACGATCACCGCCAGCGCCGCAATCCCGACCGCCACCAGGGAGATCCCCATGAAGCGGGCGATGGGAGGACGGTCGGCGTATCGATAGTCGTCGCGGGCGATCGCCCGCAGCATGTGACGATGCTCCCACATGCCAGCCAGCGTGGCGGCGATGCCGAGCGACACGAGAATCGCCCCACCGACCCTCGTTCGAATTCCGGTGAAGCCGACGAGGTTGCCGTCGAAGCCCACCGCAGCCTGCCCGAGCCGCTCGAGGCCAAACCCGAAACTGATCATCGCCAGGCTCGTGCGGATCCACGCCAGGAGCGTGCGATCAGCCGCTTCGCGGTTGCGTTCCCGCGCCAGGTCGTTGGACAGCTGGGTCGAGTTCTCGGAGGAGTCGGTCATGTTTGGCAGGATACCACCGGTCGTCGGATCGGGCGTCCGGCGGTTTTTCTTGGGCTCACTTCACGACGAGCGGCACGCTCGTCGAGTGTGCGGAAAACTCGGGGGCGTAGCGGCTCCTGATCGACGCGAAGCCGCTCGACGCCGAGCCACGATGCACCGCCCGGAGCGAATACTCAACCACGTGCGTGCCCCGCGGCAGCCGTTCGAAAAACAGCTGCGTGCTGGCGTCGCGGATCGCGAGATACCAGGCCGCCCCATCGCCAGAGCGCCACCCCGAGAGCACGTCGAGTGGCTCGGTGAGGCAGGGGCGGTGATCGGCCAGTTCCAGATACTCATACTCCCGGTCGCTCGTCACCGTGAGCCTGACGACCAGTTCATCACCGGGCTCGACCACCGCCGCCGGCTCGAGCACCGGCCCCGCCTTCGTGAATCGCTTCACGAACAGCCGCTTCTCGATCGCCAGTTCCGTTCGTCCGGAGGACGACACGGTGTCGATCGCGTCGAGATACTGCCAGTGAACGCCCCCCCAGGCGAGCCCCGCGTCGGGCTTGGCCATCACCACCTCACCCATCGCGGGCACGATCTCCCGCCGTACGAAACGCTCCTCGAAGAAGCCCGTGCCGGCCTCGACGTTCGACGGACGAACGGGCTCGCCGCCAACGGTCACCGTCACGAGTTCCTTTGATCCAAGCAGGTCGCTGCCACGGCCAAGCAACGCCCCGACGGCGTCGGCGGTTGCCATGCTTCCGGGCCATCGGCTCGTGCGCTTCTGGGAGAGAAGCCACGCCTTCATCGCCTCCACGCTGGCGGCATCGCCGGTGATCTCGTCGAAGGCCTCGATCATGACGCTCTGCGTCTCGATCGGTGCGCCGGCCCAGCTCCACCATGCAGGATGCGGATCCCGCCACCACATGCCCTGCCACGACTCCTGCTCGGTGCCAGCCGCCACGTCGGCATCCACCGCCCGCTGCCTGAGGCTTTCCATGATCGAACGGGCGGCCTCGCGATCGCCGGCCCGATGGAGCGACAGGGCGAGGTGCCCCTGCGACCGACGGCCGAGTTTCGTCCACGTCTTCTTGCCCACGCCGAGGCACCATCGGATCGCCTCGTCGACCGGCCCCTCAGGACGCGCGTCGTCGCGGAAGAAACTCCTTGCGAAGAGCGCGAAGGCACCGACCGGCGTGAGGACCGGTTCGTCGATCTCCTTGCCTCGCCGCATTTCCTCCACGAGCCTGCCGTCGAGCCACGGCAGGGCATTCACGGCAGGCTGCACGTCGATCGCCACGCCGTTGGCCCTCAGCCGGCCGAAGCCGGCGATGATCGACAGCGTGACGGGGTCGCAGGTACGACCGCCGGGAAACCATGGCCACCCGCCATCGTCGTGCCGCAGCGACTCGAGCCGGGCGAAGGCGGCCGTCACCTCGTTGTCAGCTCGCGTCGTGTCGAAAAGCTGACCGACGCGGGCCCGCGCCTCACGCTCATCCACCGCGTCACGAACCCACGGGGTTTCCGCAAGGAGCGTCTTCACAAGCTCGGTGTTCTTTTCGAGCGGACTCTCCAGCGCCTCCGTTCCCTTCCACTGCTCGAACACCTTCGCGATCCTCGGGTCGGACGTGGCCACGTGCCGCGCGTAGGCGTTGGCGTAGAGCCTCGCGAAGAGGGTCTCGATGCTCTCGTCGTTGTCCTCCATGAGGCAGGGAAGCGCGAGCACGGCATACCAGGCCGGATTCGAGGCCGCCTGCACGACAAGCGACTGGCTCTCCACGGCCGTGCCGGCCGATCCGACCAGCCGATCGAGCCTCACCCGACGCTCGCCTGGCCCACGGATGGTGATCGGCACGGCCTCGGCCACCGGCACCCGGCGCGGCAACACCGGCACGAGCGCTTCCTCGCCGTCGGCCGCCCGTTTCGCCGACGACGTGGTCGCACCCGTTGCGGTCCAGCGAAGCACGTCGGTGCCGTCGGCAATCGTCACGGTGAACACCACCGGCTGCGACTCGCCCGGGCCGAGATCGAAAGCCTGCCGGCCCGTCCCCTCGATCAAGCCGGATCGCGAGTCGCCGGTTCGCGCGTCGGCGAGCGCGAAGGCCACCTCACCGGCCATGCGGGCCGTCGAGGTGTTGCTCACCTTCACCGGCACCTGCACGACATCCCCCTCCCGAAAAAAACGTGGCACGAGCGGCTCCACCATCAGGTCCTTCGACGCGATGCACTCGTCGAGGATCGTCCCGCTTCGCAGCCGAGCGTCGTGGGCAAGCCCCTTGAACTGCCAGGTCGTGAGGGTGTCGGGGAGTGTGAACTCGATCGTCACGGCGCCGTCCGAGCCCGAGAGAAGCGTGGGGAGAAAGAAGGCAGTCTCGGCGAGATTCGTGCGCGGAGGCAGGCTCGCCGCCGACGTGTGAGGCTGGCCGTCAGTGCCAGACGTCGGCTGCCCGCCGGGGTCTGCGGGCTGCCCCTTGGTGGCGATCCCGAGTTCCATCGGCGCCGCCAATGCCGCCGGGACGGCATCGGCCATGGCAAAGAACTCCTCGCCGCGGCGCGTGCGTGAAAACCGAATTCCCCCACCACCGCCAAAACCACCTGCGAAGCCCCAACTGACCTGGGCACGATCGGGCGGCTCGAATGGCTCACGCAACCGCCGGTAGGTGATCTCCACGGCGTCGAGCGGCAGCCGCCTGGATCCTTGAAGCCCGCTGAAGCCCATCGCACCGTTCGTCAACGACACGTCGCCGACGTTCCACTCCGATCGAAAGAATCCACGCAACCCCGCTTCCGGCCACTGATGCGCGGCCAGCGCATCGAGCGACTGGTCGTAGAGGATCGCAAGAAACTCGGCCACGGCCGGCGCCCCGGCACCCTCGAGCGGATCGTCGACGCCCTTGATCGTCGCCCGCCAGATCTCCTTCGTGGCCGGCTCCACGCGTCGGGTGAACCGCTCCCAGGTGACGGCAAACTTCTTGTTGGTCCATGGCACGTCGATCGTCCGTCGCTCTCGATGCATACGACCATCCCGCACCATCACCGTCGTGAGGGTGAAGCCACCGCGATCCTCGTCGCCGACCTCGACGGCAACGGGCCACTGCGTGCGGCCCGGGGGGGTCCAGAACCGCCTGAGCATGCGTCCCGATCGGCTCACCTCCACCAGCACCCGGCCGCGGTCGTAGCCGGTGCCGATGATGGCCGCGAACGGCCTGCCGGGCTCGGCCGTCGTCCCCTCGGAGGCCAGGGCGAAGGCCCGCTTCACGGGGTAGCGATCGGCGACGGGGTCGATCACGGTGACCGTCGATTCAGCCCGCACGTCGGGTGCCCCATCCGTGCCGGGAATCGTGAAGACGGCGCGGTAGATACCCACCGGCAAAGGCTCGGTGACCACCACCGAGCCGCTTGTGGCATCGGTGGCGACCGCTCGGGAGATGATCGCCTCGGCGGCCGACCACGTGTCGGGGTCGGCCGGGTTGGGCTTCGGCTTCGGCGGCGTTGCCGCTGGCAACTGCCTTCGCCGGGCCGTGCCGAAGGGCCGCGGGGTCGGCGGCACCTGGTCTCCAAAAAAACTCGGTCGTTCGATCTCATCCGACTGCACGAGCGGGTGAATCGTCAGGGTGCCCTTGGCCGGCCTCGGATCGCCGTCGAGCGACCTTGTGCCGACCGTGAGCCGCACCGCCGCCGCGGGGTCGCCGCGGTCGGTGGTCACGTCCTTCGACACAGCCTGCCAGTCGCTTCGTTCGATCGAGGCTTCCACGTCGGCGTAGCCGGCCGACACCCTGCGGGTGTCGCTCCTCGTCTCACCGGCCGTGTCGGTCACGTCGGCGACCACCGCGTAGGAAAAGACGGGCAACGCCGACGAGGGCACGCTGCGATCGGGAGTGGCCGGAAATCGGATCGCAAACGTCCCATCGATATCGGTGCGCTCCGCGCCCCTGGCGATCGTGCGGCCCTCGTCGCCAAACGAAAGCCAGGGAAACCACCAGCGGCACCAGAACGGAAATCGCGTCCGCCGCTCCACCCGCCACGCCACCTTCGCCCCGGCGACCGGCAGGCCGGTGTAGGTCGTGGCCGTTCCGGTGAGCATGACGGCCTCGTCGAGCCTCACCGCGTCGGCCGGAGCGGCAAGCGTCACCTGGAACTTCGGTCGCTTGTACTCCTCGATCCGCACGCCCGTGCCGCCATGGAATCCCTCCGTGTGGGCAAGCAGCACCCACTGCCCAGGCAGAGACCCCGTCGGAATGGCGAACGAACCGTGGAACGACCCGAAGGCATTCGTCACATGGTCCGCCTTCGCCACCTCACGGCCATTGGCATCGCGAAGGGTGACGCCGATCCGACGGGCTGCCAGCGCCGCGACGTCGTGCCGCCGATGGTCAAACGAACCGGCGATGCCCTTGTAGAAAACCGTCTGGCCGGGGCGATGAATGCCACGGTCCGTGACCAGCACGATCGACACGCCGCGTTCCCCGGGCTCATGCCGCCAGACGTGCGCCGCATCGGTGGCGATCGTGTGCTCCGTGCCATCGACCATCGCCGACGCCACGACGACCACCTCCCGACTCTGTGCAACGGAAAGCTCGTAGCGGCCCTCGCCATCGGTGGTGGCCGTGTCGCGTTCCACAAAGGCGGGCGGGCTGCCCCGCTCCTCGCGCACGAAGGCCGTCACCTTCGCCCCGATGAGCGGTTCCCCGGATGAGAGTTCAACGACGTGCCCGGCCAGGGGCTCGCCGGCGGCAGGCCCCGAAGGACTCTCCGCGATGATCGCCGCCCGCGACACCCACACGAGCGTCGCCTGAACAACGTTGTCGATCTGACCAAACTCCGGGTCGTGGCTGGCGATCACCCAATAGGCACCGGGCTCGACCGCGGCCGGACGGAGCACGTTCACCGACACATCGTGATGACGGGCAAGAAGATCGTCGGTCGCGGGCAGGTCGACCGCGGCTGTGGCCACCGCCGGCAGGGCGAGGATTGCCGCTCGGTCATTGTCATCGAGCCACGACGCATGCGGCTTGCCGGCCCGGAGCCGCGCCCGCCAATCGGCCTTCGCCAGCCGGACGTGCACTCGGGAGATGTTGCGATACGTGACGCGGAGGACGGGCCACGGCTCGGCCCAGGCCCGCTCGGTGGCAAGGGAGAGCTCCTTCGCATCGATCTCCGTGACAAGGTTGCGGCACAGCCTGCCGCCAGGGCTTTCGGGATGACGGTCAACGCCCTCCGATGCGATCTGCCGCGCGGTCACCATGTCGGCGTGCTGCCGGGCGATCTCGGCGAGGGCATGCCTCGCCAGCGATGCCACCTCATGATCGCCTGCCCGTGCGATGAAGGCCTCGATGGCATCGGCCTTGCGGTCGACCGCGGTGATCTCGCCATCATCCACGGCCACGCCGGCAGCCCACTCGATCCGTTCGAGGTCGGCAGCCAGAAACGCCGTGGGGTCGGCATCGGCGGCGTGAAACGCGAGCCGTTCACGATGGAGCCCGGCGGCGCGGAGGATCGGCGAGGCGGTGTCGGTGATGGCGGCATCGTCTTCGGGCTTCCACGCGAGAAACTCGGCGGCCGATCCGAGGGCGGGGCTCGTCGCAGGCAGCTCGTAGGCGTCCTCGGGGCTGGTGAGCCCTCGTTCGCCCGAGGATGCGAAGGCGATCGCATCGTGCACGACAACGTCCCACACGGTCGGTCGGTAGGCATCGGGCATCGTGCCGGGCACGAGGATCGCCGACCAGTCGCCGACGGGCAGCCGCTTGATCGACTCGTCGTCCAACACGGCGTCGAACCGACGGGTGATCTCGTTCACGATGCCGGGAAGGTCCCATTCGGCGATCGTGCGAAGATCATCGCTGTCGGCGCCGCCGGCGGTGCGCTGCTGATACCGCCAGCGGTTCGCCTCGAAATAGGCCCACGTCCAGTTGCCTCGAATCGCATTGAGCACGCCTCGCACCTCCGGCGGCGCGGCATCGCACGCCGCTGCAAGCCGGATGACCCGTTCTGG
This sequence comes from Pirellulales bacterium, assembly GCA_017853835.1. Lineage (GTDB taxonomy): Bacteria > Planctomycetota > Planctomycetia > Pirellulales > UBA1268 > QWPN01. Next base: position 109,724 of record JAFMIU010000001.1, read on the forward strand.
ATCGTCCGACGTCGAAAAAGGGGACGCAGCTCTTTCCGAGTCGGCGCGGTCGCCCGTGTCCACCAGGATGCGGGTCACGATCGCCCGAGCGACTTCCGCCCATGCCCCCTCGGCGGTGGCCGACTGTTCAATGCCGGCGAGGGCCTCGGCGGCTGATTTCGGCTTGGCCTCCGCGAGTGCCTTGTCCACGCGGGCCCAGGCGTCGGCCCTCGGGCCGGGCGATGCCTCCTCGCTGCGGATCACGGCTGCCCCTCCGAGGAGGATGCCCGCGGCCACGACCGCTCGCCACACGTCGGCCGATCGGCTTCGCATGCACTGCCCCATGTCACGCCCTTCCATGTCATGAATGTGCTTTCGTCGGTTCACGACGGTTCATCGTCCCTCGTCTCGACCCCTAGTCTCGTCGCGTTCGCCGTCGGCCGCTACTCGGCCCGCGATGCCGCCGGAACGCCCTCACGATGCGGCGTGCCTGCGTCGTAGCCGGCGAGCCTCGCATCGATGGCGTCGGCCAGGGCGACCTGTCCTGTCTGACGAGCCACGGCCGCGGCATTTCGGGCCGTTTCGGCCGCAAGCGCAAAACGACCACACTCGGCCTGCGCGGCTGCGAGCGTGTCGAGGTAGGCCGCCTCGGACGCACCGCCGATCGCAACCGCCTGTTCGGCCAGACCGACGGCCGCTTCGCCATCGCGGATCGCGCGGTCGGGCCACGTCGACAGCACCCAGGCAAGCTGATTGATGGCGGAGCCGTTCGTGGGCGAGAGCGCGACGGCTTTCCGAAGCCGCTCCAGGCCGCGAACGGCATCGCCCCGAGCCAGCAAGGCGGTGCCCAGGAGAAACTGGGCCTCGGCATCCTGGGGCGTCGCGGCGACAGCCTGCTCGAGCGCCTCGATAGCGTCGGCATCCTGCCCCTTCGAGAGAAGTGACTTTCCAACCGACTTCCAGACGGCGGCCGGCGGTGAGCCGCTGGCGATGATGGTGCGATAGAGACCGATCGCCTCGTCAATTCGGCCCGCCCCCATGAGTGCGTCGGCCTTCACGCCGCGCGCAATGTCCGACCGCGGATTCGACGCCAACGCCTGGTCCGCCAGGGCGAGGGCCCTTGCTGTGTTGCCGGCGGCGAGCTCCATGGCCGCGAGCGAACACGCCGCATCCACCAGGCGGGAGTCGAGCAGGAGGGCGTGTTCGAAGCATCGCCTCGCATCGTCCGTGCGGCCGAGCCTGACCATCGCCTTGCCGAGATTGTTGGAGGCCAGGGCGTAGCGGGGTTCGATCGCCATGGCCTTCGCGTAGGCGGCGAAGGCCTGATCGTGATCGCCCTCCTCGAAGAGACAGTTGCCCAGATTGACGTAGGCCTCGTGATAGTCGGGCTTGAGTTCGAGCGCCCTCCTCACATGAGGCAAGGCCTCGTTCACAGCGCCCCGATCCCAGAACACGACGGCGAGATTGTTGTGGGCCAGCCAGCAGGCTTCGTTCGTCGCAAGCGTGGCCTTCCAGAGCGTCTCGACATCGGCGAATCGCCGGGCCTCGCGATGGCTTACCGTCGCCAGTGCCACGAGCAGGGCGATCTGCCCGGCCCGCCACGCCACCGCCGCTCCGGCCTGCCGCCGTGTCGCCCGAGCGATCGACGAGGCCACCAGTGCGATCGGCGCGATGCAGGCGTGATAGACAAAATGGTCAGCCACGAACGAGTAGCGAAAGGGAAAGACGTTGATGAACCCGATCGCGGGAAAGAGCGTTCCGACAAAAAGGAGTGCCGCGGCCAATGGGGCCCGTGACCACGAGCGCATCCGCCAGAGCATCACCAGCCCGACCAGCACGCCGATCGGCGGGATGAACTGCGCAGGGTCGGCAGCGTCGATCCGCCATCGCGGGTATATGAATGAAAGGTGGACGGGCCATGCGAGCCTTCCAAGGTAGAACCATACGGCCCGACCGGCGATCAGACACCGCTCGAGGAAGGAATAGGGGTACTCGGCGGCGCTGGCTCCGATGAAGGTGTTTTCCATCCAGACGGTGATCACAGCCGCCCCAACGGCGAGCACGAACCACGGCACGAGCGGCATCACGTCGCGCCGCATGTCGATCCGGCCCCGTCGCCACCACGCCACGACAAGCAACGCCGCCGGCAGGGTTGCCGCCACCGTCTTCGCGGCCAACGCGAGCAGAAAAAGGACCGTCGCGGCGGTGTAGCTCCATCGATCCCGACGCTCGTCAAACTCGATGAAGTTCCATGCGGCCGCGAGCGTGCAGGTGGCGCTTAGCGTGTTCTTGAGTTCGGAAATCCAGGCGGCCGTTTCGACGTTTACCGGATGGAGCGCGAAGATGCCTGCCGCCAGCCACGCACCGGCAATCCCGAGCCGCTTCAGGAATGCCGCCACGAGGATCGCGGCGGCGGCGTGGAACCCGAGCGTGACGAGATGGTGCCCGAGCGGCGATGCGCCCCAGAGCCGGTTTTCGATCCAGAACGCTGAATGAACAAGCGGGTAGTACTGCTGCGTGGCCCCGGGAGTGCGCCAGATGCTCCAGAGCCCGGCCAGCGACTCCACGGCCGGGTTCGTCATGTGGCCGCCATCATCCCACACCGGTGTTCCCCGAAGGCATGGGCCGTAGGCCACCAGCACCGCCAGGGCGATCATCGCCGCGGCCACCCAGTCGCGGCCGGTCCATCGCGCCGTTGCCGGCGTCGTCGATGTGTCGGCCGGAGGAGGTGTTCGCCGTGTGCGGGCCGAACTCATGGCGCATCAATCCCGCGGGGGTGTCGTCGGGAGTTTCGGCTGTGGCCGCAGGTTGTATCGCACGATGCACCGCACCGCACTGAGCCCATCATGACCCCCTCCCCAAATCCTGAGCCAGGTCTTGTGAGAGAATCCTCGTGCCCTTG
>JAFMIU010000176.1 GCA_017853835.1 Pirellulales bacterium
CAGCGGGTTTTTTCAAGACCGCCGTCGAGCAACAGGCCGAGGAGAGTCTTCCCCCAGCGCAGAAAAGACGCCTACTACGGCTCGCCAATGACTTGGTTGAGAGCGCCGCATCCGCTAACCCGTGATCTCAACGAGTAATGACGAAGAAAAAGAAGAAGGCGGGCAAGAAAGCCACCGAGGAGGCTGGGGCAGAAACCGAAGAACAGTCCGGGGGTGCAGAAGATCGCCGCGAGCAGCCTGGTGCCGGTGCAGGTGCTACTGACGAGCCCAGATCATTGCCGGACCCCCAAGTCAGAGTGGAGGACGTCGAGGTACTTCGCGCGGCGATAGAGAGCCACAGTGCCCTCGTAGATCGCCGGCTGGAGGATCAACAGCGGACTCTTGAGCGACTTATGGCTGTAGTGAGTGTGCCTGTTCAGCCGTCGCCATATGAAGACAACGCGATGGGTCGCTTGCTGGCTACCACCTCAGAGATTCGAGAGCGCGATGCCCGCAACGAGGCGGCTATAGCGGCGATACTGAGCAGGCTCACTCTTCTGGAGGAGAACCAGCGGCCGCCCGCACCGGCACCGGATCGCGAAGCGGCGGCTCGCAAAGCCGGGTGTCGCTGGACGCTCGCCAACCAGTGCCGAGCCTTGAATCTCATACGCCCCACTCCTGCGATCGTCGGGCGAGTGATGAACGACGAGCGAGCAATCAACCAGAGGACTTCCAAAAGCCCACAGGAACTGTTTCTCGGGATTTTAAGCACCGTACGCAGTGTTTTCCGGCTGGCAGTACCCCGGCCGGACCAAGAAGCGGGCCCCGGGCAAGACTATGTTCATCTCACAGATGACATTGCCGCGATATTCGAGGAGCGGTCTTCACGCCCCAAGAAGAAGCACTCTAATTATTTCAATGAGCAATTAGATCACCGGCTCGCGGTGCTCGTGGACTCTGGCCTCGCGAAGAAGGAACCGATTCCGCGGGAAAGAATTCCGCACTACTCCCGGTATCTCACCCCGCTGGGCCGCGAGGTTTTTGACGGCTGGCCTGAGTGGGATGACAGGACAGGCGGCATCAGTTTCGCGGACGAACAGATGCCACCTGATCCGAATGCTGCTGGCCGTCCAGTCCCTGGGGCGACTGTTCCCTCGGAGTCGCAGCCGGCCTCACCAACACAACCTGCTCAGCTACAACCTTCTCCTCCGCCGCCTGAGCCGCCGCCTCCTTCACCGACTTGACCGTGTCGGCCTTGCTGAAAGACCGTCGCACCGAAGTCTCGACCCGCACGTTGGCCCCGGGCACCACTTCGTGCATGCCCGCGATCATGAGCCGCTCGATGTCGGCGATCTTGGCAGGGAGATTCTCATTCTCGGGGACTTCACAAATCACCTCGTCATGGATGAAGTTCGCGATCGTGTAGCCGGCCCGCATGAGTTTCCAGAGGGCATAGATCGCCCCATCAGCTGCGAGCCCCTGCATGATCCCGTTCCTGCAGGCACAGTAACTGGCGTTTGCCCGGAGCCTGCCCGTCGCCGTGATGACCGGCTCGCGGCCATACAGCCTCCCGACGGCATCCCGCAGCTTCTTCGAGGGTTTTCGCTCCCGAAGGGCGTCGCAGAGTTTCTCGTCCAGTTCGTCCGTGGGAAGCCGTGCCGCAGCATGCCAGAAGAACTCGATCTCGGCGGCTGAATACTGGCGGGGTTGTTTGCCGGTATCAGGGGGCGGACTGGTCATCGGCGCGGGTGATTCCAGGACCCTCAGGAGCATGCGGCCGAGCCACCATGCGGGCAGTTCATCTTCGGGCTTGGGGAAGAGCCGGGGCTTGCCGATCGCCGCGTTGTAGGCTGCCGGTGTGAGCCCCAGTGCACGGGCGATTTCGAGGCCGGCGTTGACCCGCTCACTCAAGTGCTCGGTTAGCTCGGGGCACAGATTCTCGTACGCCAGCATGCGCTCGCGGACCTGCTCTTCGGTCAGGTCAACTCCGTAGACAAGCTTCGCCTGCTTCTGGATCGTGCGCCAGCCGAGGCCTCCTGGACGGCCAAGGGAGACGGGCTTGGCGGCGTTGCGCTCCGGGTCAGTCACGTTCGCCGGCTCTTTTCCGAGTACCTTAGCCGCGATCAGTCGGTGCATGTCGCGGCCCTGTGAAACAATCTCGTTGAGGCTGCCGCCGAACCCGAGTTGATGCTTCCACGCCCAGCCCAGTACCGCGAGTTCGATCTGGGCGTAATCCACCACGACGAACACGTTTCCCGGGGCCGGCACGAAGCAGCCCCGGATCGTCGTGGCATGGCTTTTTGTGGCGTCGAGTTCCTTTGGCAGGTTCTGGAGATTGAACCCGCCGACCTCCAACTTGCCGCCGTTGCAACTCGTCCGGCCGGTGTTCATGAGGTATTGGAAACGCCCGTGGACGCGTTTCCCGGGCAGCATCTTCTTGGCATAGGTCGAGAGCAGCTTCGTAGCCTGCCGGTGCTTGAGCAGGACGTCGAGCACGGGATCCAAGCCGGCGATTTCATGTAGCTGCTCCTCGCTCGTCGCAATCTGGCCGGTCTCCGTGTAGATCAGCGGCAGGGTTTCGCCCGCCCGCTGGTGCTCCTTGGCGAGCCGTTCGATCCGCTTGCGAAGGGCACCCGGCGCACCTTTGCCCTCAGCCGGGAGGCCAGCCAGCGCGAGCGTCCGGTGGGTCTCTGTGACGATCTGTTCGAGGACCGCCAGCTTTTCTTCGCGGCGGGTCTGGTCGATGAAAACCCCCGTGCGCGAAATCTTGTCCAGAGTAATGCTCGCTCGAAGCTGGATGTCGTGGGTGCCTGGGCCGTGTTTTTTCCACTGTTGGTCGAGCCACTTGTCGCCCATGTAGCCGTAGGCCTTGGTGGCGGCGGTTTTGATATTTGGAAGCCGCGTCTTGAGGTGCTGAAACAAGAGCCAAGTCGCGACCGGATCTCCTGCGGCGTATT
>JAFMIU010000090.1 GCA_017853835.1 Pirellulales bacterium
GTGAGCGTCCGGCGGCGGGGCGTGGGTAACCCCGAGCGGACCACCAAGGCCGAGCGAGCGGAGGGCAGGGATGCCCGCAGTGAGCGTCCGGCGGCGGGGCGTGGGTAACCCCGAGCGGACCACCAAGGCCGAGCAAGAGGGGACTCACACGCCGTCGAACCACGCTGGGGGTCCAAGAGCTTTCGTCGACGCGGAGACGGCCGCCACGGTGCGACAGCCGTTTACCGCGCGGCGGGAGCGCCCGCCGGGCCGCGAGCCGTTCGGGTTTGCGGCCCCTGGGCGTTGGCCTGAGCCCGCTTGGTGAGCTCCTCCGCCACCATTTCCTGCTTGGCAAGCATGTCCTCCGGATCCTCGAAATTGAGGAGGAGTGGGGGCATGTCCTCGAAGATCTTCATCGCCATGCCGACCACCCGCCAGCCCTCGGGATCGAGTCGGACGGCCCAAATGATGCTTTCCGTGGTCGGGCTTCCGGTTTCATCGACGTCGGTCCACGTGGTTGAAACGTGGGCGAGGTCATTGGTCTCGCTCACGATTTCGCAGTCGCGAACGGCGTAGGTGGCCGAGTCGGGCACGGGTGGGGCCACCGAGATGCCGACTTCGTCCGTCTTGGCCCGGGCGACGCTCGTCAGCATGGCCCGCGCCGCGGCCTCGTCGCCCCGCTTCATCGCATCGAGAAACTTCACGACGCACGCCTTGGCGGGCTCGGTTGCGGCCGATCCGGCCGACGATGCCGAGCATCCGGCGAGCGACATGGCGACACAACAAACCGTCGCCAGAACGGTGCCGAACGAACCGCGCCCCGTGTGGGCACGGGTGATTCCATCGAGACGAAGTCCGCGTCGCATGCCTGCTGATCTCCTGGCGGGGCAGAATGGGGACGGGAAGGTGACGGCCTCGGCCGTGTGCGTCAAGGGCGATCCGCGGCCGGTTTGTGGCAACAGAAGGCCCTCGCCACCGGCCTGCTATGCTCGTGTGAGGCCTTTGGAACCCGCACGATGACCCGGCAGTTTTGGCAGGCTCGCACCGCCTTGGTTCGCGTCGGATGCCTCGCAGTGACCATCCTGATGGCCGCGGCCGGTGCGTGGCATGCCGACGGGGCCGACCCGACAAAGCCCCTTCGCCGACGAGCCAGTGCCCCGACCTCCTGGGACCGCGCCGCCTCGTCCACGTTTTTTGACGATGCGTTCGTGAAACTCGACGGCGAGCGGCCGTCATTCGCGGCCGCTGCCGATGCCGGGCGAACCACCGATGCTTCCGCCGCTCCAGCCACACCCACGGCGGGAGGATTTGCGTGGTCGAAGCTCGTCTCGGAAGAAACGCTCACCGATGAAATCAAAGACCAGCGCGCCGTCGTCGCGGCCGCCGCCGCCAAACCGACCGATTTCAAGGGAGGCGGCTACGAACAGGCCCGCGAGGCCTTCAGTGCGATCGCGTTGTGTTTCGCCGTCATCGCCGACTACGACCAGGGGATTCGCTGGAAAAAGGATGCAGCCTTCGCCCGCGACCTGTTTGCCCGGGTGGGCTTCAACTGCAAGGCTGGAACCGACCAGTCCTTCAAGGAGTCCCAGGCCAGGCTCGACGACCTCGCAGCCCTGCTCGATGGCAATGCCCCGGCCGGTCGGCCCGACCGCGACGAGGATTTCCTCTGGAGTCAGGTGGCGGGCCGCCCTTCGTTGATGAACCGGCTCGAAACGGCCGAGGCGACGCTGGCCGCCGGGCTCGGCTCACGCGGCGAGTTTGACCGTAGCCGGGAACGCCTCGTGCGGGATGCCGAACTCGTCGCGGTGATCGGCGAGGCCATCCATCGGCCCGACTTCGAAGACCACGACGACGAAACCTACCGTGGCCATGCCACCGGCATGCGAGATGCCGCGGTGCGGCTCCGGGATGCCTGCTCGCGCAAAGACTACGACGCCGCCCGTCGCGCCGCCGACGAGATCAAGAAATCGTGCGATGACTGCCACGGCGACTACCGCGGCTGAGCCCGTTCAGCAGCCGCCCTTGAAGCAGGGGAGCGGGTTGAGACCGACCAGTTCGGCCAGGCCAGCCTCCGCCATCTCCTTGCCCGTGACGTAGCGGTGCGTGCGGATCCACTGGCTGATCAGTTCGGCCGACGAGCCGAACAGTTGGCAGAGCAGCACGTCCATCTCGCGTTCGAGGTCGGCGAAGTGACGCGACCACTCGGCGGCTTCCTTGATGCCGATGTGTTCTTCGCTCTGCCACTTCATCGGGTGGAACAAGAAGACGCTGTAGGGCGTCACCAGACGTCGGCCGCAGGCCGCGAATGGCCAGAGCGCCGCCGATGAACACTCGCCGGTCACGATCGCCGTGGCGCGGAGGTTTCGCAGACGCAGAAGCGTCACCAGCGACATCGCGCAGTAGGGGCTCCCACCTGGCGAATCAAAATAGATCGTGCACTCACCCCCCGGCTCGACACCGAGCAGGCGATCGGTGAGTTCGCCTTCGTGCTCCGTGAGGTCGCCAACGACGGCGATCTCGAGAGGCCCCTGCGGCTCTTCGGGCTGCTCCGATTCCTCGCGGGACGGTTCACGACGGGCCATGCAGGGCTCTCCAATGGAAACACTTTTCCCGGAAAGTCTTGCACTTTCGCGAGGATGATTCAGGCCTCCGAGGCTACTGACAATCCGTCCCCCAGACAAGGTACGGCTGCGTCTGGGCTCGCATCCGGCCCGTCCGACGGCTCGACTGCCCCGGGAGGCCGGGCAGCCCGGTGGGGTGTGTTAGAGTGCGGGCTCGATCACCCCTCGTCAGGAGCCTTTGGCATGCGGCAGTCTCCCCACCGATTCCTCGCCTCCGTGCCCGTGCTGCTGGCCATCGTCATCGGCGCCGTACCTGCGCCCGTGGTGGCCCAGCCTGCCGCCGGGAGCGTGTTCACGATCGCCGACGGCGCCGTCTCGCTCGAGGCACCGGCAGGCTGGCAGCGGGTGGAGCCCAAGACCCGCATCGTGGAAACGGAGTTTTCGATCCCGTCGGAGGCCGCTGCCCCCGATGGAACGCCGCTCCCGGCAGGCCGGATGACGGTGATGGGCGCCGGCGGCTCGGTCGAGGCCAACCTCGAACGCTGGTACAGCCAGTTCAGCCAACCCGACGGCGGCAGCACGAAGGAGAAATCCTCCACGAAGAAGCTCCGTGTCGCCGATCGCGACGTCACCTTCGTCGACATCACCGGCACCTACCGAGACGCCCCGATGGGGCCGTTCGCCGGAGGACAGGCGATCGATCGGCCGGGCTACCGCATGCTCGCCGCCATCGTGGAGGGCGAGGACGGCAACTACTTTCTGAAGTTCTATGGACCGGCGACCACCGTGGATGCGCATGCCGCCGCCTTCCAGAAGATGATCGAAGGCATGGTGCCGGCCTCGAAGTGAACGCCCGCCGGAGTCACGGTCAGCCATGAAGGTCAGCGAGTTTCTCGAACACCACGGCATCGCCGGCAATCCGTTTGCCGAGGAAGACGCCCAAAACGACACCGTCTTCAAACGCACCTGCCTGGAGACGACGTTTCATCCGGCGTGGGACAAGGTCTTCGGCAATCCGTCGGACCCGAGCACGGCGATCGTCTTCGGTGAGAAGGGGTCGGGAAAGACCGCGTTGAAGCTGCAGATGGTGCGGCAGTTCGAGCGGCACAACGACGCGCACCCAGACGCCCGCACCTGCGTCGTGGTCTATGACGACTTCAATCCATTCCTCGATCGTTTTGTGAGCCGGGTGGGCCCCGGTCGCCCTGTCGAGAAGGTCTTGGCCCAGTGGAAGCTCTGGGACCACGTCGATGCCATCCTCACGCTCGCGGTCACCAGCCTCGTGACCGACCTGATCAGCGGCGATGGAAAACGCCCCAGGCTCACGCGGCCCCAGGCCCGAGATCTCGCGGTTCTGGCCGCCTGCTACGACCAATCGACCGCCGAGTCGTTTCCCGTGCGCTGGCGAAAACTGCGACGCACGACCGGCTACCACCTCTGGCAGGCGGCATGGCCCCTCGCGCTGGCCGTGACCGCCACGGCCGGCCTGGCTGCCTTCCTTGTCACGTCGGCGATGCAGGGCAACCTCGGCTGGACCTCCTCGTGGTGGCCCTGGGCCATTGTCGCGGCCGCCTGGATTCCGCTCGGGCGTCGACGCCTGAAGGCCACCTGGCAGGCCTGGCGGATCGTCCGCAGCATGCGCACCGGCAATCGCTCCATCGCCCAGCTCGGACGGGCGCTCGCGGCGATGCCCGAGGCCGACCTCGCCGGCCAGCCCCTGCCGGCCTTCTCCCGCAGCGACGACCGCTACGAGCTGCTCGGGAAGTTTCAGGGCGTGCTCGCCGCGCTCGGCCGGCCGTCGCTGGTGGTGATCGTGGATCGGCTCGATGAGCCCGACGTGATCAACGGCTCCGCCGACCGGATGCGACAGCTCATCTGGCCCATGCTCGACAACAAGTTTCTGAAGGTGCCCGGGCTCGGCTTCAAGCTGCTCCTGCCTCAGGAGCTCTACCGCTTCATCGAACGGGAGAGCGAACCATTCCATCAACGGGCCAGGCTCGACAAGCAAAACCTCGTGCCGTCGCTCGAGTGGAGCGGTGAAACGCTCTACGACATCGCGTCCACCCGGGTGAAGGCGGCGAGCGTCGGCACGCCCCCGGCCACGCTCGCTCAGCTCTTTGATCCCGTCATCGACCAACGACGGCTGATCGACGGCCTGCGATCCCTCCGGGTTCCACGGCAGCTGTTCAAGTTTCTCTACCGTCTGCTCGTGGCCCACTGCCACTCCCACACCGACGAGCGGCCGGTCTACGTGATCTCACCGGAGCGATTCGAGAGCGAACTGGCGTTGTTCCGTCGCGACCAAGACGCGTTTGATCGGGGCCTCGCGCCGCGGTGATGGCCGACGACCTCCACACGCTCGTCGTGGGCCGCGACGCGATGGCGTGTCGCTTCGAGGTGGTGTTCAACGCCGGTGAGCTTCCCGGCGACACGGAGCTCGGCATCGCGGCCCTTGATGTCGTCGACGAGATCGAAGACCGGATCAGCATCTACCGAGACACGAGCGAGTGGTCGCGTCTCAACGCCAAGGCGGCAACGGAGTGGTTGGAGGCGTCGCCCGATACGTTCGCCCTCCTCGAGCGGGCCCGCGACCTGCACGCCCGCACCCACGGAGCCTTCGACATCGCGGCAGGCGCCCTTGTCCGCGCCTGGGGGTTTCTCCAGCGGCAGGGCCGGGTGCCAAACGACTCGGAGCGTGCGATCGCCCTGGAGGCGAGCGGCACACGCTGGCTCGACCTCGACCCGAACCGTCGCACGGTTCGCTTTCTTCGCCCTGGCCTCGAACTCAACCCAGGGGCCATCGGCAAGGGCTGGGCACTCGACCAGGCTGCTGACGTTGTCGTCCGCGGAGGGGCCGGAAGCTTCCTGCTTCACGGCGGCCAGAGCAGCGTACTGGCGCGAGGCACCCAGGGGCCCGCCGCCGACGGTCGGCATGGCTGGCGAGTTGGGCTTCGCCATCCGCTCCGCCCCGGCCGCCGCCTCGCCACCTTGATCCTCGACGACGCCTCGCTCGCCACGAGCGGATCGGGAACGCAGTTTTTCATCGACAAGGGGCGACGGCTCGGCCATCTGCTCGACCCTCGCACTGGCCTGCCCGCGGAGGGCGTGCTCTCCGCCACCGTCATCACGCCGTCCGCGGCGGATGCCGACGCGCTGGCCACGGCCCTGTATGTGTTGGGGCCGGCGGGCCTGCCGCTTGTTGCGCCGCCCGCCGGCGACACGGCGGCGGTGCTCGTGCTCCCGGAGGGATCCGGTGGCGTGCGGCTCCTCCTCGCCAACCTTGCCGAAGCAGCCATCGACATCGAGCCTGAACCTGGACTCTCCGTCGAATGGATACGGCCGCCGAAGAATACGGAGCCACCCTGACCAGAGCCTCGGGCCACGCTACACTCATGCTCCCGGCCCACGACCTCCCAGGGAGCGTCGTCGGGCGTCGCCCCGCACCCCTCGCCAATCGCATCCCCTATGCTGTCTTGGATCGAGCGAGGTTCGTACCTGGGCATCATCTTGTTTCTCACGCTCACGGGGATCGGCCTGCCCATCCCGGAAGAGGTGCCGATCGTGGCCGCGGGCGTGGCGAGCCGCGTCGAGGATGGCCTGAAGTGGTACTACGCCCTCCCGTCCTGCATGGTCGGGGCGCTCCTCGGCGACAGCCTGATGTATGCGATCGGCCGCTTTTTCGGCGCCCGCATCCTCAAGGAACACCCCTGGTGGTCGGGGTTTCTCACCGCCGAACGAGAGAAGACGATCGAAGACCTGATCAAGCGACACGGCATCATGGCCTTCTTCGTCGCGAGGTTTTTGGTTGGGCTTCGAAGCCCCTTCTACCTCACCGCCGGCATGCTTCGGGTGAAGTACCGCTGGTTTCTGTTCGCCGACTTCATCTGTGCCTCGGTGGTGATCAGCGGCTTCTTCGGGCTCGCCTACCTCTTTGGTGATCGCATCACGAGCCTGATCCGTTCCGCCGAACGAGGCTTCACGGCGGCCGTGATCGTGGTGGCCCTCGTCGCCTTCGCCGTGATCGCGTTTTTCTCGTTCCGCAAACGGCGGATTCGGATGCTCGACCACGACCCCGAGGCGCTCTTCGAGGGACGGGAGATTCTGCTCGGGCCCGCCGCCGACCGAATCGCCGATGCCGTGGCGCTGGGCGACGTGGCCCACGGCCATGACGACGAGACGAAGACCGACGAGCCGTGATCAGACGGACGGTGATGCGGGTCGTGCCGGTTGTGTGATCCCGATGGTGCCGATCGGGTAAGCATGTCGCCCTGGGTCGACTTTTCCGTCGCCATTTTGCGACCTAAAGATTCTCTGCGGATGCCGCCGGCCGGCCGGCTTCCTCGCTGGAATCTCCACCCGATGGCCGATCACGACGTCCTTCCCCCCGCGTCTCGCCTGCTCGTCGTCGACGACAACCGACGTCAGGCCTCGGCGTTTGCCCAATGGCTCACGGGCCTGGGCTGGCACGCCACGGCGGCTGGGTCGACCGGAGAGGCCGTTCGATGTGCCGCCCGCCAAGGCATCGCCGCGTGTCTCCTCGATGCATGTCTTCCCGAGAACGGCGCCGCCGACGTGGCGGCAAGCGTTCGAGGCCGTTCGCCGCGAGCCGGCATCGTGGCCGTCGTCGACGACGACACCGCTCCGCCGCCGGCCTGGGCCCACGCGGTGGTGACCCTTCCCGCGAAGGACGAGGCCGTCCTCGCCGCCGTGACCGCGGCCGTCGCGGCCGCGGCTTCGTCGTTGCCAGCGGGAGACGCCCGGTCCAGCACCGTGCTCGGCTCCCATCCCTCGATCGCCGCCGTCCTCGACATCGTGGATCGCGTGGCGCCGACCCCGGCCACCGTGCTCGTGACGGGCGAAAGCGGCACGGGAAAGTCACTCGTGGCCCGCGAGATTCACCGGCGAAGCCGACGCCAGGGCCGATTCATCGAGGTGGCCTGCGGCAGCCTCAGCGAGTCGTTGCTCGAGAGCGAACTTTTTGGCCATGTGGCCGGAGCGTTCACGGGAGCCACTGGTGACCGCGACGGGAAGTTTCTCCTGGCCGACGGCGGCACGATCTTTCTCGACGAGATCGCCACTGCGTCGCCCGCCATGCAGGTGAAACTGCTCCGGGTTCTCCAAGACATGCAGTTCGAGCCGGTGGGCGGGGGCGAGACCCACGCGATCGATGCCCGCGTCGTGCTCGCCACGAATGAACGGCTCGAGACCCTCGTGGCCGAGGGGCGCTTCCGGGCCGACCTCTACTGGCGGATCAACGTGGTGACGATCGAGATGCCGTCGCTGCGGCAGCGGCGGGCCGACATCCCGACGCTGGCGCATCACTTCCTCGACGCCGCGGCCCTTCGGTCCGGCCGCGAGGTCGAGGGCTTCTCGTCGGCCGCGATCGACGCGCTCCTGACGCACGACTGGCCTGGGAACGTCCGCGAGCTTCAGCACGCCGTGGAACGGGGGGTCTTTCTTGGCCGGGGACGGATGGTCGAAGCCGGAGATCTGCCGGGGGCCGTGCTCGGCGAATCCTCCGGCCTGCACGGAGGCACCGACGCCCCGCTCAAGCAGGCCATGGCCGCCCCGGAACGGCAGCTGATCGTCGCCGCGCTCGAGCAGGCCGGGTGGCGCCGCGACGTGGCGGCAAGGGCCCTCGGCATCAATCGCACCACGCTCTACAAAAAGATCAAGCGGCTCGGCATGGATCTCGCCGCCCTCGAACCCCGTCGCTGAAAGCGTCAGGGAAGAATGAGGTCGGCTTCCACGGGATAGTGGTCGGAGCCGACGTAGGGCCCCACGCGGCGGCAAACCACCTCCGTGCCCGGAGGCACGAGGATGTGGTCGATCGGGATCCGAGGCGCCGGCCGTCGGGTGTGCCACGTTGGATGCATGCCCCAGCCCAGCCCAGAGTCAACAAGTCCGCTCTCGGCGATCAGCCGACGAAACGGCCGCGACCAGGGCGTGGCATTGAAATCACCGGCCACGATGCACGGCAGCGACGACGACGCAACGGTGGCCGCCACACCATCGAGATGCTCCGTGAGCTGCCGCGTATCCCCCGCGTTGAAAGGCGGAAACGGATGCGTGGCGATGAACCGAAACGCCCCCCCGTCGCGCCGGACCGTGGCGACGATGCTCGGATACCCCGTGGAGGTGTAGGTCGGCAGCATCACCTCGTCGAGCGGCCACCGCGACAGGACCGCGATGCCAAAGTTGTCGGGACGGGGCTCGACCACCCGGTGGGGCCAGCGATCGCCGAGGCCATCGATCATCGCCGCCCATTTGTCGTCGACCTCGAGCACCGCCACGACATCGGGCTGACGATCGACGAGGAAGGCGGCCACGTCGTCCGTTTCCTCATTGATGCGGTGAACGTTGACGGTCGTCACGCGGAGGTGCTCGCGCACCGCCTGACCGTCGGCGTGAGCGGCAACGCCGATAGCCGTAGGAAGCCAATACGGCAGCAGATCACGGCCATTGGCGACGAGCGCGACGGCCAGGCAGCCAACGGCCGTCGGTCGCCGCCACCGAAGGCACACCGCGAGGCCGCCCATGGTGAGCAGCATCCAGTACCATCGAAAGTGCGTCGTAAGATCACAGATCCAGTTCCACGCCCCGGCCAGCCCGGCGAGGCTTCCGATCGCGATGCCTGCGGCGACCAGATCGAACGCGGCCCCCCACGACCACGATCCCGAGTGAAGGACCTCGGGCTGCGACGGACGCTCCCCACTCATGGTGCAGCCACCACCGTCGGAGCCCACAAGGCAGCCAGCGACCACGCCAGCACGGCGGCCAGGCCAAGCCGATAGATGACGAACGGCCAGAGCGTGTGGCCGGTGAGCATGCCGAGCAGCCAGCGAATCGATGCGTAGCCGACGACGCCGGCCGTCAGCGTTCCGACGACCAGCGCCATGACGTCATCGCCGCTGCCAAGGATCTCGGCCCGCTGCTGCCAGGCCTCGAGCACCGCTGCGGCGGCCACGGCCGGCAGCGAGAGGAGAAAGGAAAACCGCGCGGCGGTGCGACGATCGAGGCCCCCGAGCATGCCCGCTGCAATCGTGACGCCGCTCCGCGAGGTGCCGGGCACGAGCGCCAACGCCTGGGAGAGCCCCATGAGCAGGCCGTCACCCAGCCGCACCGACGCCAGTCCGTCACGACCAGCGGTGCCACGTCGCCGAACCCTGACCAGCGTGACGAGTTCCGCCACGGCCATCAGCACGGTGGCGGCCACGAGCGCAGCGAGCACCACCTCCAGCCGCCGGGCCTGGCCTCGGATGAGATCCTTGAACGCAAGCCCCGCCACGACGATCGGCACGGTGCCGAGGACGATCAGCCACGACACACGGGCTTCCGGGGTGGCGAGGGGCCGACCGGCCCGAAGGGCTCCCAGGGTTCCCGCCACGAGGGCCACCAGATCGCGCCGCAGCGCCAGGCAGACCGCCGCCAGGGTGCCCGTTTGAATCACGGCCGAATACGCCGCCCCCGGGTCGTCCCAGCCACAGGCGGCCGGCACCAGCCGAAGGTGGGCCGAGCTGGAAACCGGCAGAAACTCCGTGAGACCCTGCACGATGCCGAGAACGACGGCTTCAAGAATGGACATGAACCGGGGTGCTTCCAAAGGGGGCGGTCGTCAGTCATACTCCCCCGTCCACAACATTCCAATCCGGGAGCCCCGCAAGGGGGTTTGAGACCGCATGTTCCGCAACCTCAGCACCGTTGGCCTCCCCCTGTCCGGACGCCCGAGCGAGCTCATCGAACTGGCCCTGTCCTTCGGCTTCGACGCCATGGACATCGACATCGTCGATCTCAAGCAGCAGGCCGATGTCTACGGGGTGCCACACGCCCGCCGGCTGATGGTGAGCGCAAGGCTGAAGAGCGGCACCTTCCAACTCCCCGTCCACCTCGACGCCGATGCGGCGACCTACGAGCAAGAGATGGCGGCCCTGCCGAAACTGCTCGAAATGGCGGAGGCGGCCGAGGCGAAGCGGGCCGTCGCCACGATCGCTCCGGCGTCCGATGAGCATTCGTTCAAGGACTTCTTCGAACTCCACCGCTCGCGTCTCCACGACATCGGCGATCTCCTGGCCAAGCACGACATCTCGCTCGGCCTGAACGTCCGGCCCGAGGCGGAAGCCCGCGAAGGCAAGGCCTTTTCCTTCATCCACACGTTCGAGGGCCTGCTCGGCCTCGTGCTGGTGGCCCATGAACGGGTCGGCGCCATCGCCGACTCCTGGGTGTTCCACGTCACGGGCGAACCGCTCGACCTGATCTCCAAGGTTCCGCAGGGGCGTCTCGTCGAGGTGCGGCTGTCCGACGCCCCCCGTGACACCGAGGCCTCCGCCCTCACCACCGTGCAGCGGCTGATGCCGGGCGACACCGGCGTGATCAGCATGTCGGCCATCCTGTCGCAGGCCAACACGGCCGGCTTCGACGGCCCCGTCACCCCGTGGGCCGATCGCACGGCCCTCGCCGGACGCGGCCGCGAGAAGATCGTGCGGGTTGCCGGCGATCGTCTCGAGCAGGCGTGGAAGGAGGCCGGTCTTCCGATCGCGCCTCGCTGGTTCACACCGGTGCAGCGCGACCAGTTTGGTCGGCCGATCGGTGAAGATGCCATCTTCGCGGGCGCTGAATAGGCCGCTCGTCACGGGCGAATCCAGGGTGAACGCCTCGTGGCGAAAAGTCCCTACGCGCCTTCGCGGATCCAGGTGACGCGAGGCTTCCCGCCTCCTTCAACGGCCGCGCCCTTGATGAACTCCGACACATACCGGAGCTGTTTGGTGGGCCGGTCGGGATCGCGGAAGGAGTCGCCCTTCTGCAGGATCGGGAGCTGATCGGGCATGCTGCCGAAGGCGCGCGTGCCCGCAGCCTGGCACGGATACCAATGGCCCGTGCCGGCGGCGTCGACGAGATAAAACTCGGGGTAGCAGTGCCCTTCCACCCACACCGTGCGGGCCGGCACGCCCTCCGCGCGGCACATCGCGATGAAGAGGCAGGTGAGTTCTTCGCAGTCGCCCCATCCGTCGATGAGGGCGCGGCGAGCCCCCTTGAGATCACCGTTGCGATACTCCACCCGTTCCCGCACGGTGTCGTAGATCGCCTCCACCTTGCTCCAGCCGTCGCGGCCCTCGCCCGTCTCCTTCGCGAGACGCGTGATCTTGGGATCGCGAGTCTCGATGTAGGGGCTCGGCCCGAGATGGGCTTTGAGGCTGCGATCAGGCTTCTCTGGCGGATGGAGGCCGTCGGTGGTGCGCGGGCCCACGATGGCGGCGCGGTCGAGTTCGAAGGTCACGATGGCCTTGGCCTGCTGGCCGGTGGGAAGATCGGGGATCTCGACGACCATCTGCTTGATGTCGCCCGGCAGCACGCGATAGCGGAGGGAGCGGACCTGCGGCGAGGTCTCCTCGCCAACGATTCGCACCTTCTGCTCCGGCCACTCGTTGGGCACCGGCAGCGTGGCGTAGATCCCTTTGCACGATCCCCCTTCCGCCGTCACGACGACCCCGACGCGATACTTCTGGGTCCGAACATCGCCCAACGAGACCGCTGCATCCCCTCCGTCGGCCGGCTCGAGAAACTGGCCCCACGCCGGCGCCGCCGTACCGGCCACGACGGCCAAAACGAAGGCCACGAGGCTGGCTGGGCCCGATCGCCGTGGATGATGGTGTCGCATGCTCCCGCTCCGTTCCATCGTGCGCCTGATGCTCCGCCGGCTGGCCGCCCCTTCCCGACCGGCCCCTGGAAACCATCGGCTAAAAACGGCCATCGGGTGCACCCATGGAGCCGGCCGCGTGCGTGAAGTGTGCTGACGCGGCGGGCTAACAGGCCTCGATTGTTCGCTCGGGAGGCCGCTGGTATGCTGCGAGGCTCGATTTTCCCGTGGCCCGCAGTATCCCTTCCCCTTCCACCCCATTACCCCGAAACCCCCCACGCATGGTCAACCGCAACCTCATTCGCGAACTGGAGACCGGAGACGAACTCGATCAGGAACTCGAAATGGCCATGGCGGGTGCGCCAGAGGCCGAGTATTCGGTGGGTTCCGCCACCCTCGCGGTCAACGCGGTGCTCGAGGGAAAGATTCTGAGGGTTGATGACGAGTTCGTGCTCGTCGACGTGGGCTACAAGAGCGAAGGTCACATCCCGCGCAACGAGTGGGATGAGACGGAGCCCCCGCCGCAGGTGGGCGACACCGTGAAGGTGCTCCTCGAAGAGTTCGAGGATTCGTCGCAGGAAGAACAGCGCGGCCTGATCACGCTCTCAAAGCGCAAGGCCCGTCGGATCGAGGACTGGCTCCGCGTCATGGAGAG
>JAFMIU010000091.1 GCA_017853835.1 Pirellulales bacterium
ACGATCGCGCTGGTCGCCAACGACATCAAGCGGGTGCTCGCCTACTCCACCGTCAGCCAACTCGGCTACATGATGCTCGCCCTGGGAGTTGGTGGCTGGGCGGCCGGGCTCTTTCACCTCGTCACCCACGCCTTTTTCAAGAGTCTTTTGTTCCTTTGTTCCGGCTCGGTCATTCACGCCTGCCACACGAACGACATGCGGAAGATGGGCGGGCTTGCCAAGGTGATGCCGTACACGGCCGGCACGATGCTTGTCGGATGCCTCGCGATCATCGGTGCCGGCGTGCCGTTTGTGATCGGGCTCTCCGGGTATTACTCCAAGGATTCGATCCTCGCGCAGGCCTTGTCGTTTTCGCAAGCGAATCCGCGACACGCCATCCTCTTCTACGCGGTTGCCGGAGGGGCGGCATTGACGGCGTTCTACATGTTCCGGCTCTGGTTCATGACCTTTGCGGGGACGCCACGCGATCACCACGTTGCGGAGCATGCCCATGAGTCGCCCCAGGTGATGGTGATGCCGCTCCTGGTGCTCGCCGTGCTTGCGGTGGTTGCCGGGTGGACGCTTCCCGGAGGTTTTGGGATCGCCAATCTGCTGGAGCAGTCCAGGCCGGCCGGGACCGCCGAGACGGTGACGGGAGGGTTTGCCTTCGGGCAGACGCTCACGATTCCCGCGGAGCACCTGAGCCACGGAGAGCCATTCCACACCACCGCCACGCTCACCGCGTTTGCCACGGCCTTGGCGGGCGTGCTTCTTGCCGCGGCCATGTATGTCTGGCGGGTGATTTCACCGTCGGCCGTGGCGGCGGTGGCGAAGCCGGTCTATTCGTTCCTCGCCCATCGATGGTATTTCGACGAGCTCTACCACGCGGTCTTCGTCGTGCCGGCTCACGGGCTCGCGGCCGTGGCGAGCGGCATCGACCAGGGATTGATCGACCCCTTCATCAACTTCCTCGCCTGGCTCACGAGGCAGGTCGCCGGGCTGGATGCCTGGATCGACCGAACCTTCGTCGATGGCCTCGTGAATGCCACCGCGAGACTCGTGTGGACCAGCGGGTACGAACTCAAGCGACTCCAGACCGGCAACCTGCGGCAGTATGTGACCTTCATCGTTGCCGGAACGGTCGCCTTATTCGTGATCGCGACCCTGTTTTTCCGGCAGACCTTTGCCGGCTGACCCTTCCCTCACGAGCCCATTCCTGATTTCCCGGACACCCCAACGGATCCTGCGATGAACCCCGCCGACGCCCTGACGCAGCCCGCCCTCTGGCCCCTGACCACGATCGTGTTCCTGCCGGCCCTCGTGGCGGCTGTGCTCGCGCTGCCCATCATCTCGAAGGCCCGCGAGGAGCTCATCCGATGGGTGGCGCTGGCCACGACCGTCGTGGTCTTCGTGCTCTCCCTGTGGATGGCCTGGCCCACGCTTTTTGGTTCGGTGGGCCCGGCCCAGTTTGAGATGGGCAAGGCGGGCATGCAGGGCGTGGTGAGTCTGCCGTGGATCCCGGCCTTCGGCATCGAATACTTCCTCGGCGTCGATGGCATCAGCATGCCACTCGTCGTGCTGACGACGTTTCTTTCGGTGCTGGCCTGTGCCGCCAGTTGGCCCATCACGAAGCACGTGAAGGCGTATCACGTCCTCTTCCTGCTCCTCGAGACCGGCATGCTCGGCGTGTTCGTGTCGCTTGATTTCTTCCTGTTTTACGTCTTCTGGGAGGTCATGCTCCTGCCGATGTATTTCCTCATCGGCATCTGGGGCGGTCCGCGGCGCGAGTATGCGGCGATCAAGTTTTTCCTCTACACGCTCCTCGGCTCGGTGCTGATGCTGATTGCCGTGCTGATGCTCTACTTCACGAGTGATCTCCGCATGCTGTCGCCGGAGCAGTTGGCGGCGGCCTATGCGACGATCCCTGCCACCGCCGTGGCCGGTCAGCCCGTGCACACGTTCAACCTCCTCGCCCTCGCGGAACTCGGCCAGCTGCCAGCCTCGCCGTTTGCCGCGGCTCAGGTGTGGGGCATGAGCTTGGAAGTGTGGGCATTTCTCCTGTTGCTGATCGGTTTTGTCATCAAGGTTCCGGTCGTACCGGTGCATACCTGGCTGCCTGATGCCCACGTCGAGGCTCCGACACCCATTTCGATGATTCTGGCCGGCGTGCTCCTCAAACTCGGGGGCTATGGCATCCTTCGAATCTGCTATCCGATCTGCCCCGGTGCCGGTCTGTCACTTGCGTGGCTGGTGTGCGGATTGGGCGTGGTCTCGATGGTCTACGGTGCGTTTGCCGCGCTGGCCCAAAAGGATTTCAAGCGGATGGTGGCCTACAGCTCGGTCAGTCACATGGGGTATGTGATGCTCGGCCTCGGCGTATGGAGTGCCGTGGCGGGCACGGGATTCAACCCCGACTACTGGGCGCAGGGCGTGAACGGCGCCATGTTTCAAATGCTGGCGCATGGCATCTCGTCGGCCGGCATGTTCTTCATGGTGGGCGTGCTCTACGACCGGGTCCACCACCGCAATCTCGAGGAGTTTGGGGGCATCTTCGCCCGCATGCCCGTCTACAGCGGCCTCGCGATCGCCGTGTTCTTCGCCGGCCTCGGGCTCCCCGGTCTCTGCGGCTTCATCGGCGAAGTGCTCGTGACGCTGTCCGCCTGGAACTACAGCCGCTCGCTGGCCGTGGTATCGGCCTTCACGGTGATCCTCACCGCTGCGTACATCCTCTGGGCCATCCAGCGGGTGTACCTCGGCCCCGAATACAAGGGGCCGCATGGCGATCACCTCACCCCGATGACCGGTCGGGAGCTCGCGATCGCCACGCCGCTGGTATTTCTGGCCATCCTCTTCGGTGTCGCGCCCCAGTTGATCTTCAACTACGTCACGCCGACGGTGAATGCGCAGGTGCAGACGCTGGCGGAGTGGACCCGCGACGTGGGTGGCCGGGTGGCGGAGCCGGTTGCGGGCGGGCCCTCACCGGTCGATGTGACGGCGGCACGCTGATCGGGACCTCTCACGGAACAACGGACCACGTAGCATGGATCTCGGGACACTCCTGACGAGCAGCCTCACAGACACCCTCGACGTGTCGCTGCCCCATTTCCGACCGGAGTTGGCGCTGGCGGGCACGATCGTGCTCGTGCTGATGTGCCGCATGCTTCCGGTGCTTCGCTGGCTGGACTCGGGTCTCGTGGCCATCGGCGGCGTTGGCTTCGCCCTCTGGTATGCCTGGGCCGATCTCCGCGGCCTGGCCGGAGGATTTGCGATGGATGCCGTGGCCTCCTCGACGGGATCGATGGAGTTGTTCGGCGGCCTTCTGGTGTATGACGCCCTGACGGCCTACATCCGGTTTCTCCTCTGTGGATTCCTCGTTCTCTACATCGTGTTCACCAAGGTGTCGGGCATTCCAGACCGCGAGGATGGCGCCGATTTCTACACGCTGGTACTTGGTGCGTCGCTTGGCATGTGCCTGATGGCATCGGCCAACCATCTCCTCATGCTGTTCATGGCGGTGGAAATGGCGAGCGTTCCGTCCTATGCCCTCGCGGGGCTCTTGAAGGGACGGAAGGCCAGTTCCGAAGCGGCGCTCAAATATGCCGTGTATGGGGCGGGTGCCGCCGGCGTCATGCTGTATGGCATCAGCCTCCTGGCGGGCGTGCTCGGCACCTGCCATCTGCCGAGCATGGCTGCCGAGCTTGGCCGCATCGTGGGTGAAGGAGCCGACACGGGTTCCATCTCGGTGCTCGCCCTCGGAGGCCTGATGCTGACAGCAGGGCTCGCCTTCAAGCTGTCGGCGGTTCCCTTCCACTTTTGGTGCCCCGACGTGTTCGAGGGGGCGGCCGCCGAGGTGGGCGCCTTCTTGTCGGTGGCCAGCAAGGCGGCCGCCGTCGCCCTCGCGGTTCGCGTGGCGTTTTCACTCGGTTGGCTCGCCGACGCCACCGGGCCGACGGCCGCCGGGCTTGCCGACGTGCGCCATTTCACCGTGTATGTGGTGGGGGTGATGGCGGCGGTGACCTGCACCCTCGGCAATCTTGCGGCGTACGGGCAGACCAACATGAAGCGGCTGCTCGCCTATTCCACGATCGCCCATGCCGGCTACCTCATGATGGGCGTGGCGGCGGCGGTGGCGATGCTGGGCGACGATCCGACGGGGTGCCGAATGGCCGTGACGGCCCTGGCCTTCTATCTCGGCACCTATGTTTTCATGAACCTCGGGGCCTTCGCCATCGTGGCGGTGCTTCGGAACCGCCTCCGGAGCGAGGAGATCGCGTCCTACGCTGGTCTCGTGCGGTCGAGTCCTGGCCTGGTGGTGGCGGCGGCGGCCGTGCTCGTGAGCCTCATCGGCCTGCCTCCGCTGGCAGGATTCGTTTCCAAGTTCCTGGTGTTCTCGGCGATCGTCGACGCCATCAGCAAGGGGGCCGAGCGACCGCTCATGCTGGCGTTGCTCGTCGTCGGCGGCGTGAACACGGTCGTCAGTCTTTTCTATTATCTGAACGTCCTGAAGGTGATGACGTTCGATCCGCCGCCGGACGACCGGGTGGCGGTGGCATCGCCCGTGTGGCTGCCCGGAGCGTTGGTGACCGCCGTGGTCGTGCCGGTCGTCGTGCTTGGCATCTTCTGGTCCGGGCTCTATGCCGTGGCCCAGGTGGCCGGCACCTTTGCCTCGTAGAACTTCTGGGTGATTCCGCCATGGCGTCTGATCCTCTCTGCCGTCTCGTCTCGAGCATGCAGCCCTCGATGCTGATGTACCTCGCCGACTCCGGCATCTGGTCGTATCCAGGAGCCGAGGCGATCAAGCTGGCGATCGCCGACGCGGTTGACGACTTCAAGAACATTCTCGAGCGGGTGTCGTCGGTGCTGGCGGAACGTGAGGCCACCGTGCCTCCCAAGGCCGCCTACCCGATGTCGTTCACGGCCCTTCACGACGTCGAGCTCTCAAATCTTCTGCCTCGCATGGTCGAGGGACTGAAGCGTCAGGAAGCTGCCATCGAGGCCTTGGCCGGCCCGGCCGGTACCGATGCCGCCGCCGCCGATCTGGTCGCGGATGCTCGGCGGTCGACGCATCAGCACCTCGAGGCCTTCGAGCAGTTGTCTGCCAAGGTCCGTGCCGGGCTCGTCGGCTCCGCGCCGACCGCTGGGTGATGGAACTCTACGACAGCCACTGTCACCTCGACCCCATGCGGTTTGGGGCCGAGCTTCCCGACGTGCTCGCTCGCGCCCGCGCCGTCGGTGTGACGCGATTGACCGTGATCGGCACCCGTGCGGCCGATAGCGAGGCCGCGGCTGAACTGGCGGCTCGCGAGGCTGGCGTGGTGGCGGCCGCAGGGGTTCATCCCAACGACGTGGCCGAGGCGGAGCCGGATGAATGGGACCGGATCGTGCGCCTGGTGGAATCGGGACGCGTGGCGGCCGTTGGTGAGACGGGCCTCGACTGGTATCGCACGACCTCGCCGCCGGATCTCCAACGCGAGTGGTTCGACCGGCATCTGCGGCTGGCCCAGCGGACATCCCTGCCCGTGGTGATCCATACCCGTGAAAGCATCCGCGATACGCTCGGTGCCATTCGCGAGGCCGCGAGGCGCGGGCCGCTCCGCGCCGTACTGCACTCGTTCACCGGAACCGCCGAGGAGGCGGAAGAGGCGATCGAACTCGGGTGTCACCTTGGGTTTGCGGGGATGGTGACGTTTCGTTCGTCATCAGCCCTGCGGGAGGTGGCCACGCGGGTGCCCCTCGACCGACTGCTCATCGAAACCGACAGCCCCTTTCTGTCGCCGGAGCCCCTTCGCGGCAAGCGCAACGAACCGGCGAACGTGGTGCATACGGCCAGGTGTCTGGCGCTTGCGCGTGGCGAGCCGTTGGAAGCCTTCGCCGCCGCGACGACGGCGAATGCAAAGCGGGTTTTTGGAGCCGAATGATCATGGATCGCCGCGATCGACTGCTCCGCGGGTGCCCGGTGGCGACCGGCCTCGGTCTCGAGTTTGGCCCGCTCGCCAATCCGGTGGTTCGAAAGGTCGACGGACGGGTCGTGTATGTCGACTACGCCGACACGGAAACCCTGCGCACCAAGGCGGCGAACGATCCGAACGTGGATGAGACCGCCGTGGTGGCGGTCGATGTCGATCTCCAGCGAGGCACGCTCGTTGAGCAGTGCGGACGGCTCGGTCCCTTCGACTACGCCGTCGCATCGCACGTCTTCGAGCACCTGCCCAATCCCGTGGGCTGGCTCAGGGACGTGTCGTCGTTGCTCGTTCCAGGTGGCGTCATCGCCCTGGCCATTCCCGACCGGCGATACACATTTGATTACTTTCGAGCCGAAACCAGCGTCGCCCAGCTCGTCGCCTACGACCTGGAATCGCCGTCGCGGCCGACCCTGGCCCAGCTCACGGATCACTTCTACAACGTTCGTCGTGTCGATCCAGCGTCCGCCTGGTCGAGCACGCCGACCAAGGCGGATGTGGCACGACATCATGACGATGCCCAGGTCGACCGCATCCTCGGCCGGGCGATCGGCGGCAAATATGTCGATTGCCACTGCACCGTCTGGACGAGCGAGCACTTCCGGGGGGTGTTCCCGGACGTGTGCCGCCTGCGCGGCCTGCCGCTTCGGATTCAACTCCTCGACGATCCGAAGCGTGGAACGAACGAGTTTCTGGTCACGCTCGAGCGGGTCTGACGGGCCCGGTGCCGCCCTGGGGCTCCAGGAATGGCCGTGGGCTCGTACACTGGGGCATTGTCCTCATCCCGGAGTGAAACCGTGGTTCGCACCCCCAGCACGATGCTGCCGCTCGGCACGGCCGCCCCTGATTTCGACCTCGTCAACGTGGACGGCCGCGTGGTGAACTTTGCGGCTGCCGCCGGCCCGAAGGGCACGGTCGTCATGTTCATCTGCAATCACTGCCCATTCGTGAAGCACGTTGCAAACGAACTGGCCTCGCTTGGTCGCGAGTTCATGCCCCGGGGCATCGGATTCGTGGCGATCAGTTCCAACGACGTGTCGAGCCATCCGGCCGATTCACCGGAGCAGATGGTCCGTGAAGCCGAGGATCGGGGCTATCCCTTTCCCTACCTCTACGACGACACGCAGGAGGTGGCCAAGGCCTACCATGCCGCGTGTACGCCCGACTTCTTCCTGTTCGACGCCGGTGGACGGCTCGTCTATCGGGGCCAGTTGGACTCCAGCCGGCCGGGGAGCGACGTGCCCGTGACCGGGCGGGATCTCCGTGCGGCGATGGAGGGCCTGCTCGCCGGTCAGCCGCCACAGTCGGCGCAGATCCCAAGCCTTGGCTGCAACATCAAGTGGAAGGCTGGCAATCACCCGCCCTACTTCACGCCGTGACGTGGAAAGGCCGGCATCGACGCTGTGGCGCAGGCTCAGCGAGGCCGAGGCGAATCGCCCGGCTTTGCGGGGCCGCGGTTGGCGAACTTGCCGATGTCCTGCGTGTCGCCCGGCTCGACCCGGGCGGCCCGGAGGTTTTCCCGCTGGATGGCCTCGTACACTTCCTGACGATGCACGGGGATCTCGGAGGGCGCGTTGATGCCCAACCGAACCTTGTCTCCACGGATATCAACGATCGTCACGACGATGTTGTCGCCGATCATGATGCTTTCGTCGCGTTGTCTGGAGAGCACGAGCATCGCGGGTTCCTTCCTGAGCCGACGTGGGGGCGGCAATCCGATGCCGCCGGACACCACTGATTATGCGCTCTTTTTGAGAGGCGGCTGTTCCATTCCAAGTTCATAGTGCAGCGGAAGGTCGCCGCTCGCAACGACTTGACGGCCCATGCGGGTATCAAGGTTGATGACGATTGGCGCCTTGAGATTGAGCGTAAGGCCTTTGCCGTTTTGTCCGACCACGACCACGACCTGGGCGTCTCGCATGTCGGCGAGGGCGAGGGGGCTGAGTTCGCTCCGAGGGATGCGGGCCTGGTAGTCAGGCACGAATCGTCGCGGGCTGACGATGGCGATCGCCACGTCCGGGCGGGACGTGCTCTGCAGCCAGCCGAGCGCGTCGTTGGTCGCGTCGGCGAGCAATGCCCATTCGCGGCAGTCTTCCAATCCAGGCAGTCCGCTCGGAAACCGGAGGATGTCCCCGGTGTCGACGTCAATGCGCCCGAATCGGGTCGTGGTGAACCGCATGGCGATGGCACTCCCTTGCCGAGATGGACATCCGGCGGCCGTCCGTCGGGCCGGTGGAACCAGTTGTCCCACCAAAGAACAATCGGCAGGCGGGGCGGTTTGGGGTGAAGAAAAATGGTTTGGCGAAAAGAGATGGGTGCGGAAGGTGGTACGGGTCCGGTGAATCCGGAACATCGCGGGGTTTTTGCCTCCGTCTTGACCGGCCGCCAGATTCGGCACAATCGGAATCCATGGTGCAGGAGGACCGGCCAACCGCCGGAAGAGTGAATGCCTACGATGCATGCCGTTCGGCCGTCGGTGCTGCTGGCGATTCTCGTGACGATGGCTGGATGTTCCGTCGGGTCCTATGACAAGGACTACGAGGCACGGCTGCGGGGTTTTCGAGGAGATGCCGAGTTTTCGACGCTGGCGCAGCCGGCGGAATCGTTCGCGGAGCATGTGCGGATGCGTGTCCCGGGCGGCCTCTCCATCCCGCAGGCCAACGACGGCACGAACCTCCGGGCGAAGCCGCCGTTTCTGCGAGACTTTCCCGGATACATCGCGGCCTACGAGCGCATGGCCGTTGCGGGCACCACGAAACTGCCCGAGGTGCTGACGGTCGGAGTCGAGCCGACGGCGCGTCGGCGAGTGGCCGACGTGGAGGCCATGATCCTCGAGCAGGTTCGCAGGGAAGATTCCTTTACCAAAGCCGAATGGGAACGCGGACGTGAGGTCGCGCCGACGGCGGGTGGACCGGCCATCTGGGACGTTCTCTCGCTCGACGGTGATCAGGTGTTCGAAATCGAGGAGGGATCGAATCTCGTCGACAAGCGGCTGCCTGGGATCGGCGAGATCTGGGTGTCGGCCGACCCGAAGCAGGAACACGCCATCGTGCTGGCCTATCGCGTGCCGCAGGAGTTGGCCGAGAAGCTCGATGTGCCTCCCAAGCAACTCGTCGAGCTGATGGCACGAACGGCCGAGTTCGTCGAGCCCGCCGCCGAGCCGCCCCAGGATCGTGAGTGATCCGTGAGTCGGCCTTACTGCCACATCGGCTGAGCCCGCCAGGCGGCCAGCGGGGCCAGAATCAGCAGCGGGGTCCAGGCCCCGATCGACGGGCTCATGACGTCACCTGCCACCAGGGCGTGCGAGCCCATGACGGTGAGGAAGAACACCACGGTCATGGCGACACAGAGTCCCACTGCCACGAACACGCCGCGGCGACTCGGGCCAAGCACGAGCGGAACCCCGAGCATCACGAGGGCCATGTCGAGAAACGGGGTGACGACGCGGGCGTGGACCCGAAGCGGAATATCACCACCCACGCCGAGGCTCGGATTGCGAATGGCCTGCACGAGGTCGAAGGTCGAGGAGTATTGGCTCCAGTTGGTTGAGCCGATGAGCTGCTCGAAACTCACGTCGCTCACCACGAAGCACTCGCGAGACTGAAGCCAGGGTGATGATGCCCTCGTCTGCACGACGGGTACTCCCCCGGCCTCGAGTGCTGGAAGGCCGTCGATGTCGGCCGGCTCGCGCACGCCGATCAGCAGGTATCCGGCCGGATGGTCGCTGTCGGCCGCCTTCCACAAGGCTTCGCCAGCCGTGATCTGGGGGCCGAAGCTACTGAGCTGGGGAGGCATCAGGAGGCTCGGCTGGTCGATCCGGCATCGTGATGACTGGGCTCCACGACCTCGGAAGAGGATCTCGGTCTTGTTGTCGTAGCGGGGTTCGAATGACTGGACGAGTTCGCCCTTGAGGTCCTGCGCGTTGCGGGAAAACGCCTGGCGGATCCGAGGGAGGACGACCTCCCGGTTGGTCGCGGCGACGAGGGCTACGGTCGCGGCAAAGACCAGCACCGGCCTCGCGAGCCGCCAACGGGTCACGCCGGCCGCCAGGAGTGCCGTCAATTCGTTGTGTCGTTCGAGCCACGACAGGGCGAACATGGCGCTGGCGAGCGAAATGACGGGGCTGGTCGCGTCGAAGAACCACACGAGCCGGCACCCGTAATACGAGGCCAGCACCGATGCCAGGCTGCCGGTGTCGGCGGCGTGCGAGAGAAACTCCTCCATGTTCGTGAAGGCATCGAACACGAAATAGAGGCCTGCCAGGCTGACAAACACCACGACGAACGCGTGCAGTTGGGCACGGCCGATGTAGCGGTCGATAAGCATGGGTGCTTGACGGGGCTGATGCCTGGCGGACGATTGAAGGACGCCAACCGTCCACCATGCCGCCTTCTCGGGGCGGCAGAGGGTAGGAGGCGGAGGGCGGACGGTCAATCTGGGAAACCCCGCGGATGGCGTGGTCGATTCGGTCTCTCGGGACCATCCTGCTCGACCTGGCGTGCCCCCCTCGGTGTGCCTTATGCGGTGCCGACACCGATGGAGGCGACCTACCGACGGTGTGCGTCGCCTGTGCGGCCGTCGTGGCTGCCGGTCCCGCGAGGTGCCTGCGATGTGGCGACGTCATGATCGACGGCCGCTGCCCGATGAGACGGTGCCCGTCCCCGCACTGGGACGGCCTGGTGGTGCTTGGGCCCTACGGAGACGACCTGCGAAGGCACGTGTTGCGGGCCAAGCGGCCCGGGGCGGAAGCAGTGGCAACCGCCCTCGCCACGCTCCTGGCATCCCGACACCGTGACACCCTGGCCACGTGGCAGATCGACACGGTGGTCCCGGTGCCGATGCACTGGTGGCGACGATGCTCACGGGGCACGAGCACGGCCGACCAGCTTGCGGTCGGGATCAGTCGTGCCACGGGCCTGCCGTGCCGAAGGCTCGTTCGGCGGGTGCGTGCCACGCCGATGCAGAACGAACTGCCGTGGGAGGACCGCCGTCGGAACGTTCACGATGCGTTCCGGCCCCGGAGGCGATGTGCGGGGCGACGAATCCTGTTGGTCGACGACGTGACCACCACAGGGGCCACCCTTGCCGAGTGTCGGCGGGCGCTGGTGGAGGCCGGAGCCGCGGCAGTCTACGCTGCAGTGGTCGCCAAGGCCGATCGGACCGCCGAATCGCCTCCTGCACCGTAGATTCATCCCGGGACCGTGGAATCGGACATGACCTCATCGCCCATTCGCATCGGGACTCGCGCAAGCGCTTTGGCCATGGCCCAGACGACGTGGGTCGCGGCAAGGCTCCAGGACCGCGGAACCGCCGTCGAGATCCTCACCATCTCGACTCGTGGCGATGAGCGACGCGACATCCCGATCTCCCGGATCGGAGGCGACGGGGTTTTCGTGAGAGAACTCGAGCAGGCGCTCCTCGATGGACGCATCGACGTGGCGGTGCACAGCCTGAAGGACATGCCGACGGCATTGCCCGAGGGACTGGTGATCGCGTGTGTGCCTCAGCGAGTGACTCCCTTCGACGCGTGCGTTTCCCGCGATGGGCGGCCGCTCGACGCCCTGCCGCCAGGGGCTGTCGTCGGCACCTCGAGCATTCGCCGGGTGGCGCAGCTCAAGCTCCTCCGGCCCGACCTGGTGACGACTCCAGTGCGTGGAAACGTCGACACGCGGCTGCGCAAGCTCGATGCCGGCGAGTGCGACGCGTTGCTGCTGGCGGCTGCGGGGCTCGAGCGACTCGGCCTCGACGGCCGCATCACGCACCTCGTGCAGCCGCCCGAGTTCTGGCCGGCGGTGGGGCAGGGCGCGATTGCCATCCAGTCACGTGCATCGGATCATTCGACACGGGCGTGTGTGGCGTCGTTGGACGACACCGTCGCCCACGCGGCGGTCGTGGCCGAACGGCGAATGCTCGAGACCCTGGCCGGCGGCTGTCTGGCGCCGATCGGCGGCTGGGGACGTGTCACGTCACACGGTGTTCTGACCCTGGGTGGCTGTGTGCTCGATCTCGATGAGTCGAGCGGCGAGGTGCGGCGGGTCGTGGTGGAAGAGGGGGTGGCGATCGGAAACGATCCGTCGTCGTCCGCCGCGTCGCTGGGCCAGGCGGTGGCGCGGGGCATCCTGGACCGCGGCGGCGCCGAGATGCTTGCCCACATGCGAACCCTGCCTGGCTAACGAGCCTCTCCGGGCGAGTTTTCGTGCCAGGATCCTCGAGGAGCCCGCCCAAGCGGAGGGTTTTGGTCGCCTTGCATCGCAGTACACTTCGGCGGTGGCGAGGGATCATATTTCCATGTGACCGAGGGCACGCGTCCTATGGCGATCAAGGTGGTGGTGGCGGACGATCACGAGGTGGTTCGCCGAGGGCTCGCAAGCCTTCTCGCCGGCTCCGAGGTGAAGATCGTCGGTGAGGCTGCCACCGGCGACGAGGCGGTTCGCGTCTGCAAAAAGACGAAGCCCGACGTGGTGCTTCTCGATATCCGCATGGATGGCAAAGACGGGCTCTCTGCCCTGGAGAAAATCCGTGCCGACATGCCGAGCGTGCGGTGCGTCATGCTGTCGACGTTCGACAATCCGACATATGTCGCACGCGCCGTGGCGGCCGGGGCGCATGACTACATGCTGAAGGGCTGTACGCGGGCCGAACTCATCACGTCGATCACGGGGGCCGCATCGGGGCAGTTGCCGATGCGGGCCGGTGAGCTTCGCCGGGTGGCCACGACCATGGCCAATCGCGTGGCCACGCCCGATCCGGACATTCCCCTCACGCAGCGAGAAACCCAGGTGCTCCGGCATATGGCGTTGGGGCTCTCCAACAAGGAAATCGCCCAGTCGCTGACGATCAGCGTGGAGACGGTGAAGGAGCACGTGCAGAACA
>JAFMIU010000002.1 GCA_017853835.1 Pirellulales bacterium
CGGACTGTTCCCCAAACCTCTCATGAGCACTGGTACAGAAACCGGGAGGGGGTCAATCACGCCGTTCGCGTCGGATACGATCACCACCTTGCCGGCGCCGAGCGGGGCCACCGGCGTCCCGCGATCCTGGGTCGGCAACACCACCCGCCGCTTCTGCGCGGCCAGGGCCGCCCGTCGATCCTCCAGCCGTCCAAATCCCGGCACATCGTCGGGAAGTTGGCCGACGAAGATCACCGTGCCTCCCGCCTCGGCATGATCAAGCAACCGCGTAAGGGTGTCGTGCGGCATCAGCCGGCACGGCGGCACGACCACGGCACGATAACGGGGTGCCTCCGTCAGCAGGGCATCGGACGCGAAGTCGAACGAGAGCCCCATGTCCAGGAGCGCCTGCGCCATTTTCCCCGACGGTGCCTCGGTGAGCCAATCGTCACCGTGCATTGAAAAAGCCCGCTGCCATCCCTTCGGCGCGTGATACAGGTCGTGGATGGGCCAATAGATCAGGAGGTCGTTGTCGGGCTCGCCCGACTGGAGCATCGCCTGCGCCCTCGCGATGAAAACGTTTACCGCCTCGAGGTCCCGCCACAGCGGGTTGCGCGGGTTGGCCTGCGTCGACGCGTAAAAAAGCCAGCCCGGCCAGGCCGCATCGGCCGGGGAATAGGCGGTGCCGTGATAGAAAACCTGGTTGATGCCTGCGAGCAGCAACTGGTCGATCTCCGGCTTCATCTGGGAGGGAGACTCGCAGAAGTGTTCCCTCATCCAGGTGAACGTTTCCGATGAAGCCCTCGGCCGCCGCGCGAGATGGGCCGCCGATGAGGCGAGGCGGCAGACGAGCGGCTGGGGCAGATTCTTGCTGATCTGGCGAGGATCACGCCGGTAGCCGGGAATCTCGAAACGGCTCGCGCCAAACACCTCCGTCTCGGGCACGTCGGCCATCGCATAGAGATCGATGATGTTCGCCGGGGCCCCGTGCGCCTGCTCGCGGGCGAGGCTCCCCATCGTGTGGCACCAGTCGATCCACACCTTCAGGTAGTGGGCATGAAGTGCGGCGAGCGTGGCTCGGTAATCGGCCTTCACCCGGGCGACCGTGTCAGGATCTCCCCGACCTTCGAGGGCATCCTGCTGCGACGATAGCTCGTAGCCGTGCATCGCTCGAAAGGTCTCGGGCACCTCGGCGGACCAATTGGCCTGGTACTCGAAGGAGTCGTGAAAGTGGCCGTGGATCGCGCCCGTGGGCAAGGTCCCGAGCGCGGCCGTGAAGGGCTCGAGGTACCGTCGTGCCGCCGCAGGTGAAAAGGGATTCACCACGAATCCCTCGCCCCCGGGGGCCGCCCGCTTCACCTTGAACCGCGTTGGCTGCGGATCGAACACACCTTCTCTGCCTGCAATCTTCAGTTCCACGTCGTCGGGGCCGACGTGAGGGCCTCCAAACGGCCAGCCTGTTCCCGTCGCCATGTCGACGCCAAGCCCGAGCCGTTCGGCCTCCGCACAGGTGTGGGTGAGTGCCTTGACGAAGTCGGGCGACAGAAACTTCAGGAAACGACTCTCGGCGCCCTTCGCGCCGTAGATCGGCGTGATCTCGACCCCGCCAAACCCAGCCGACGCGATCGATTCGAGTTCACTCGTGAGGTTCGGCGCATCGACAGCACTGCCGAGCCACCACCATCGTGTCCATGGCCTGGCCTCCCGGGTGATGGCCGGCCAGGCGGTGTCGGCCGCGCCATCGGCCATCACCAGACCCGTCGGAACGAACAGCAGGCACAGCAGGGCACCGAACCCGACTCGTCGCGTCATGATGGTCTCCAACGAGGCTGGTGACGTCGCGTCACTCATTCCGATGACAAATCCCGGTGCGTTGCCCCACGCACACGGGGATGATAATTTAAGGATGAATCAGGGTATCAGTTCGTGGGAGCCAGCGGATCGCAACGCCCGGCATACCCCAGCAGGCTTCCGCATGCATCGCCTCGTCACTGCCCTAGCCGTGCTGGCTTCGGTGTCGGCCTCACTCACCTGGGCTGACGCGCCCGGTTTCAACGAGGATATCAGGCCGATCCTGGTGGAGCACTGCTTTGCCTGCCATGGCGCCGACTCGGCGAGCCGCAAGGCCGATCTCCGCCTCGATCGTCGTGACGACGCCGTGGAATCGACGGCCATCGTGCCGGGTGACCCCGACTCGAGCGCGATGCTCGATCGCATCTTCTCCGACGATCCCGACGAGGTGATGCCCCCACCGTCGGTCAAGAAGCCGCTCACTGCCGAGCAGAAGGATCTCCTGCGCCAGTGGATCGCGGACGGTGCGGAATACGAACCGCACTGGTCGTTCATGCCGCCGTCACGGCCTCCCGTGCCGACGGTCCACCGGACCGATTGGATCCGAAATCCAATCGACGCCTTCGTGCTCGCCCGCCTCGAATCGGAAGGCCTGACTCCGGCCGACGAAGCCGATCGCCATGCCCTGGCCCGTCGGGTTTCGTTCGACCTCACCGGTCTCCCGCCCGACCCCTCCGTGGTCGATGCGTTCGTTGACGATCCGGCCCCCGATGCCTACGAGCGGCTCGTCGAGTCGTTCCTGTCGACCCCTGAATGGGGCGAGCACCGGGGACGCCATTGGCTCGACTACGCCCGCTACGCCGACACGCACGGCATCCATTTCGACAACGAGCGGGAGATGTGGTCGTATCGGCAGTGGGTCATCGACGCCTTCAACCGCAACATGCCCTTCGACCGGTTCACGATCGTTCAACTGGCCGGTGACCTTGTCGACGACCATGCCCCGGACACGTCGCCAGCCAATCGACTCGATGACCGCATTGCGAGCGGATTCAACCGCTGCAATGTCACGACGAACGAAGGAGGGATCATCGACGAGGAGTATCTCGTCCTCTACACGCGAGATCGCACCGAGACGACAGCCACGGTATGGCTGGGACTCACGGCCGGATGCGCGGTGTGCCACGACCACAAGTTCGACCCACTCTCCCAGCGGGAGTTCTACGAACTGTCGGCCTTCTTCAATAACACCACCCAGGCCGCCAAGGATGGCAACGTGAGCGACACGCCGCCCATTCTCGTGGTGCCACATCCTGATGATCAGCCGCGGCACGCCGAACTCGAGCCGCTTCTCGCCGACACCAAGAAGATCGTGAGTGACCGCCGGCGTCATGGACGCGACGACTTCAACGCCTGGCTTCGAACCATCACGCCGCTGGCACTCGAAGGGCTCCTGCCGCACGGCACGCCGCTTGTGGATGTTCCATTCACCGAGGGGAGCGGTGCCTCCGCGACCGTCTCGCTCGTCGGCGAACCTCGTGAGGTGCCGCTCACCGCCTCGACGACGTGGGTGGAGGGCCCCAGGGGCAAACCCGCCGCCCTGCTCGACGGGCGAGCGATCGAACTGCCAGACGCAGGAGCCTTTGAATACGACCAGCCCTTCACCGTCTCGATGTGGACCCGCGTGCCCGCCAATGATTCCTCCTACGCCCTCGTCTCCCGCATGAACCCCGACGCGCACCACCGTGGGTGGGATGTCTGGGTGCAGTCGCGCCGGATCGCCATGCACCTCATCGACTCATGGCCCGACAACGCCGTGAAGGTGGCGACCACCAAGCAGCTTCCGCCCGACACGTGGACCCTCGTGACGGTGGCCTACGACGGCAGCGGTTCTCCCGCAGGCATCTCGATCTTCTTCGATGGCACGCGGCAGAAAACAAAACCGGAAACCAAGACCTTTTCAGGGGGCAGCGTGCGATCCGAGTCGCCGCTTGTCATCGGTGGCCGCCTCAAGGGAGCCACGGCCCACGGCGTTGGACTCGCGAACCTCACGATCTGGGATCGCTGCTTCTCGGAGGGCGATGCCCAGGGGCTCGCCAAGGCGGGTCTGGTTCGCGAACTGGCAACCCTTCCCGCGGAGGATCGCACGAAGGCTGGAAAGGGGCTCTACGACTGGTGGCTCGTGACGGTCGACGACGCCTTTCGTGAGGCGTCGTCCCGAGTGGCCTCCCTCGAGAGGGAGCAGGCCCAGATCCGTACACGGGGCACGATTGCCCACGTGATGAACGAAAAAGGCGAGATGCCACAGGCCGCCATTCTCGATCGGGGGGAATACGACAAGCCGCAAGCCACGGTCGGCGCAGACACGCCCGATGTGCTTCCCCCCTTTCCGGAGTCATTCCCCAAAAACCGCCTCGGCCTCGCCCGCTGGCTCCTCCTGCAGGAACATCCCCTGACGGCCCGCGTGACCGTCAATCGCTTTTGGCAGGAGGTGTTTGGCAACGGACTCGTGAAGACGAGTGGTGATTTTGGCATCACGGGAGAACTCCCGAGCCACCCGGAACTGCTCGACTGGCTGGCGGTCGAGTTTCGCGAGAGCGGATGGGACATCAAGAAGCTCTTCCGACTGATGGTGACGAGCGCCGCCTACCGTCAGGCCGCCATCGCAACCCCCGAGAAGCTCTCCAAGGACGCCGCCAATCGCCTCCTTTCGCGAGGACCGCGGTATCGCATGGACGCCGAGATGGTCCGCGACACCGCCCTCACCGTCAGCGGCCTGCTGGTGCGGAAGATTGGTGGCCCGAGCGTGAAGCCCTACCAGCCCGAAGGTGTCTGGGAGGCCGTGGCCATGGATACGAGCAACACCCGCTTCTACAAGCAGGACAGCGGTGAGAGCCTCTACCGCAGGAGCCTCTACTGGTTCTGGAAGCGATCGGCGCCGCCGGCATCGATGGAGATCTTCAATGCCCCATCGCGGGAAACCTGCTGTGTCCGACGCGAGCGAACCAACACACCGCTCCAGTCGCTCGTCACGCTCAATGATCCGCAGTTTGTGGAGGCGGCGAGGGCTTTGGCCGATCGCACGCTGGAAGATGAAAGCACCACCGACGACGCCCGCATCGCGTCGATGGCCATGCGGCTCCTCTCACGACGACTCGACCCCGATGAGCTGGAGGTCGCACGCCGCTCCCTGAACACCTTCGTCACCCACTACCAGGCCCACCCGGACGACGCCGAGGCCCTCGTGAAGGTTGGCGAATCCAAGGCCCGTGCCGCTGACCATTCAACCCTCGCGGCCTGGACCCTGCTGGCCAGCGAACTGATGAACCTCGACGAGACGCTGTGCAAATGAACCCGCCGATCCGCTCACCCCTCGACGAGCTTGGACTCACGCTCACCCGAAGACGCTTTTTCGAGCGCGGCAGCCACCTCCTTGGCGGTGCGGCGATCGCCGCCCTGGCCAGAGGCGGCCTGCCGTCGGCTGCCGCGGAGACGGCCAAGCGTGTGGGAGGCATGGTCGAGCCGCACATCCCTCCCAAGGCGAAGCATGTCATCTACCTCCACATGGTCGGAGGACCACCCCAGCAGGACCTCTTTGACTACAAGCCCGTGATGGACGACTGGTACGACAAGGACCTCCCGGAGAGTGTGCGCAACGGCCAGCGACTCACCACCATGACGAGCGGCCAGGCGAGGTTTCCGATCGCACCGTCCGTGTTCAAGTTTGCCCAGCATGGTGAGTGCGGGATGTGGGTAAGCGAGCTGCTTCCGTGGACCGCGAAGCTGGTCGACAAGATGTGCTTCATTCGCTCGATGCACACCGAAGCGATCAACCACGAACCGGCCATCACCTACATGCAGACGGGCAATCAGATCACCGGGCGCCCCTGTCTGGGATCATGGACGAGCTACGGCCTCGGCAGCCTCAACGACGATCTCCCCACCTTCGTCGTGCTCGTCGCCCGGTCAACCAAGCCCGAACAGCCCCAGGCCATCGGCGCCAGGCTCTGGTCGAGCGGCTTTCTGCCCGGCGAGTATTCCGGCGTCAGCTTCCGCTCGGCCGGCGACCCGATCCTCTACATCGGAAACCCTCCCGGTGTGCCGGCGGAGATTCGACGCGCGGCCCTCGACGGGCTGCAGGCCCTCAATCAACGCTCTCTCGAGAGGATCGGCGATCCCGAGATTCGCACCCGCATCGCCCAGTATGAAATGGCCTTTCGCATGCAGGCGAGCGTTCCCGAACTCGCCAACCTTGCTTCCGAAGATGCCAAGACACTCGCCCTCTACGGGGACGACGTGACGAATCCCGGCACCTTCGCCAACTCGGTGCTCATGGCGCGCCGGATGGTGGAGCGGGGCGTGCGGTTCGTGCAGATCTACCTCAACCACTGGGACACGC
Organism: Pirellulales bacterium; assembly: GCA_017853835.1. Lineage (GTDB taxonomy): Bacteria > Planctomycetota > Planctomycetia > Pirellulales > UBA1268 > QWPN01. Next base: position 6,170 of record JAFMIU010000002.1, read on the forward strand.
ACGCCAACGTCGTGGGCCGCCTCAAGAATGGCTGCAAAGACATCGACCAGCCGTGCTACGGCCTGCTCCAAGACCTCGAGAACCGAGGCCTCCTCGACGACACGCTCGTGATCTGGGGGGGCGAGTTCGGCCGCACCGTCTATTCCCAGGGAGGCCTCTCGAAGGAGAACTACGGCCGTGATCACCACCCACGATGCTTCACGATGTGGATGGCAGGGGGCGGTGTGAAGGGCGGTGTGATCCATGGCGAGACCGACGACTTCTCCTACAACATCGTGAAGGACCCGGTGCACATCCGAGATTTTCACGCCACGGTGCTCCATCTCCTCGGCTTCGATCACGAGCGATTCACCTTCCGCCATCTCGGCCTCGACATGAGGCTCACCGGCGTGGAGCCCGCCCGCGTGGTGAAAGAACTATTGGCCTGACCAACGGGCTGCTGGCGTCGCGCCACGACGGGCGGATAGACTTGTCGGGTCTCGCTCCACGCATGCCCTTCCGAGCGCGACTGCCAAAGGATTATTTCATGCACCGCCCCCCCTCTCCGCGCCACGGCCTCGCCGCGTCGGCGTTGGCGATCATCGCCGGCCTCGCCTCCGTGGCCTGGACCGCCCAACTCCGTGCGGAGGAGAAGGATCAACTCGCGACGGCCCGGAGCCTGCTTGCGATTCCCCCGCGACCGGCGCGGCCGAGCCTGCCCCCGAGCACCCTGCCGCTCCAACTGATCGATGACGAGCGAATTGCCCTGGTCGGCAACGCCACCGCCGAACGGATGAACCTGTTTGGCCACTTCGAGGCGCTCCTGCATCAGCGATTCCCTGGGAAGCGGCTTGTCGTCCGCAACTTCGGCCGACCGGCTGACGAAGTCGGCAACCGCCAGCGGGCCAGCGACTACACCAAACTCGATGACCCGATCGCCGCCTTCGGCGCCGACACCTATCTCCTGTTCTTCGGGTTCAACGAGTCTTTCGCCGGACCAGAGAGGCTGGCTGCCTTCGCCGGCAGCTACGAAAAACTGCTCGACGAACTCACCTCCAAATACCCTCGCGACGACACGAACGCGGCACCACGGTTCGTGATCGTCTCGCCGATCGCCGTCGAGGACAGCGGTGATCCGCTCCTCCCCGATGCAGCGGCCCAGAACTCCATGCTCACGCGCTATCGCGACGCCGCCCGTGCGATCGCCGAGAAGCGGGGCATTGCCTTCGTCGACGTGTTCGACGCCACGAAGCGCGAGTTCGACGCGAAGCCTGGTCTCAACTACACGATCAACGGCTGCCATGTGAACGAGACAGGCGACGACTTTCTGGCCGGCGTGCTCGATCGCGGCCTGTTTGGCGGGCCGGCCTCCAGCCAGCTCTCCGCTGATGCCTTCGAAAAACTTCGGGCCGCGGTCAATGACAAGTCGTGGGTGCACCTTCAGGACTACCGCATGCTCAATGGCTGGTATGTCTACGGCGGGCGCCGCACCTGGGATACCGAGACGTTTCCACGGGAGTATCTCAAGATCCGCAACATGGCGGCCGTTCGCGACCGGCGGATCTGGGACATCGCGGAAGGCAAGGCGGTGCCCGACCGGCCCGACGACTCCGCCACGGGCGACCTGATCGTGCCCGACACGCGATTTGGTGAGCCACGTCAGGCCTACAGCGAAAACCCGGAAGGAGGCCCGACGATCCTTTCCCCTGAAGACCTCATCAAAACCTGCACGATGCCGCCAGGCTTCGAGATGAAACTCTTCGCGGACGAGTCTCGGTTTCCGGAGATTGCCAAGCCCGTACAGCTCGCCTTCGACTCGAAGGGGAGGCTCTGGGTTTCAACCATGCCGAGTTATCCCCAGTGGCGGCCTGGTGACCCTGCGCCGGCGGACAAGCTCGTGATTCTCGAAGACACCGATGGCGACGGAGCCGCCGACACGAGCACCGTGTTTTACGACCGTCTCCACTGCCCGACCGGATTCCAGTTTTTCAATGGTGGCGTGCTCGTGACAGATCAGCCACGGATGCTGTGGCTCAAGGACACCGACGGCGACGACAAGGCGGACGTCGTGGTGCACGTCCTCGACGGCTGGGCCACCGAAGACACCCACCACACGATCGGTGCCTTCGAGGCGAGTCCTGGCGGGCTACTTCACATGCTCGAAGGGGTCTCCATGAGCACCGCCGTCGAAACACCGTGGGGGCCATTTCGAAACTTCGGATCGTCGGGCTGTTACGTGCTCGACCCTCGCACATGGAAGCTGTCCCATTTCAAGACGCCAGGCTACGGCAACCCCTGGTGCTATGTGTTCAACGAGTGGGGCCAGGGCATTTGCGGCGATGGCACAGGCGCGTCCCAGCATTGGGACACACCGCTTTCGGGTGCTCAATACGGTGGCCGCAAGGGCCTCAATGCCGTGTTCGACACGGAGAAGATGAGACCGGTGGTCGGCAGTGAATACCTCCGTACGAGGCAGTTTCCCACCGAGGTGCAGGACGAGTTTCTCTACGCCTGTGTCATCAACATGAACGGCCTTCCCCGATGGACCATTTCGGACGATGGAGCAGGCTACCGGGGCGAGCGCGTCCGCCACGATCCGAAGGACCCGGCGACCGCGTTCGACCTGCTCAAGAGCACCGACAAGCACTTTCGGCCCGTCGATCCGCAGATCGGGCCCGATGGCGCGCTCTGGTTTGGCGATTGGGCCAATCCGCTGATCGGCCACATGCAGTACAGCCAGCGCGACCCAAATCGTGACCATGTGAAGGGGCGGATTTACCGCCTCATCTACACCGAGAAGCCGCTCGTCACTCCCGACACGCAGTTTGGAAAGACGACGCTGGAGGTGCTCGAGCAGCTGAAGGCGCCCGAATGGCGAACCCGCTACCGTGCCCGGGCCGATCTTCAGGCACGGCCGCAGGCCGAGGTCCTCGCCGCGGCCGCCGACTGGCTTGCACGGCTCGATGCCGCCACGCTGCCTGTCGACGTCCTCGACCGGCTCAAAACCGAAGTGCTGTGGCTGCAGCAGAGCTTTCACGCCGTTGACGCCTCCCTGCTGACGACGGTGCTCACCGCCCAAACCCCCGATGCGAGGGCGGCGGCCACACGGGTGCTTGCCGACGAGCGGTCGCGGGTGCCAAACGCGCTGCCGCTGCTGGTGGCCCGTGCCTCAGACGCCCATCCCCGTGTGCGATGCGAAGCCGTGCGCGGCCTCAGTTTCGTCCCCTCTCTTACGGCCATGAAGGCGGTGGTCACCGCCGCCGACATCGAGCCGACCGATCGCTTTGTCGCCTACACCTGCGACGCGGCCCTGGGAGCGAACCTCCCGGCCTGGCGGCCGGAGCATGCCGCAGGACGTTTCGTGCGGACAGGATCACCGGCGTCAAAGATCGTCGACAGCGTTCTCGGGCTCGAGAAGAAAGCCCAGGAGATCATTCCCTACCTGTCGCTCCTCACCGGCAAGGAACCGCAGCCCGACGAGGTCCGGAACAAGGCCATGCAGGCCCTTGCCGACATGAAGGGAGGCAGTCGAGACAACGGCAAGGTGGTGTTCCGTCGCGTCTGCATCTCGTGCCATCGCGCCCTCAACGAAGGCTCCGACTTCGGCCCCAACCTCAATGGCGTGGCCAAGCGGCTGGCCGGCGTGAAGCTGGTGGAGTCGATCATCGACCCGAATGCCGACGTGGCGGAGAAGTACCTCTCCACGTCGATTCTCCTCAATGACGGCCGCAGCGTTGTCGGCCTCCTCATCAGCGAAACTCCCGAGGAGGTCGTGGTGTTCGACGGCAAAGATTCCAAGAAGATCAAAACGGCCGACATCGATGAACGCACCCAGCTTCGCCAGAGCAGCATGCCTGAGGGATTGGCCGCCACGCTCTCGCCCAACGAGTTCCTCGACGTGATCACCTTCCTGAAGTCACTCAAGGAATGAGGCCGTAGGACCGGTCGTCATGCCCTGGGAACACGCCTACGACCCGCTGGGATCGCCTCTTTTTTCCACGCTGGCGGCGGCCGTGCCGTTGGCCGTGCTGCTCGGCCTCCTGGCCTTCGCCGGATGGTCGGGCAGGCAGGCTGCCCTCGCGGGCCTGACGGCGGCTCTGGCCATCGCCGTCGGGGTGTTCGGCATGCCCGCCGATGCCGCGGCGGCAGCCGCCGTGCATGGGGCGCTGTTCGGGCTCTTCCCGATCGGATGGATCATCGTTGCCGCGATGTTCCTGTACCGCCTGTGCGTCGAAGCGGGCGCGCTCGACACCATGAAGCGATCCGTGATGGGCCTGTCGGCCGATCATCGGCTCCAGGCTCTGCTGATCGCGTTTTCCTTCGGAGCGTTTCTCGAGGGCGCCGCGGGGTTTGGTGCACCGGTCGCCATCTCGGCGGCACTGCTCCTCGGAGCCGGCTTTCCCGCCATCGAGGCCGCCTGCCTCGCCTTGATCGCCAACACCGCGCCGGTTGCGTTCGGCGCCCTCGGCACGCCGATCATCACCCTCGCACGCGTGACGGGCCTCGACGAGCGGGCGATTTCGGCGATGGCGGGCCACCAACTTCCCTTCTTTTCACTGATCGTGCCAGCCTGGATGGTCGGCACCATGGCCGGGTGGCAAGGGCTCCTTGGCGTCTGGCCCGCGGTGCTCGTCTGCGGCGGCACCTTCGCGGCCGTGCAATACGCGATGGCCACCCATCACGGCGCCGCACTCGTCGACGTGGTCGGCGGCGTTGCCAGCCTCCTCGCGCTCGCCCTCTTCCTTCGGTGGTGGCGCCCCGCGGCGCTCTGGCGGCACGGATCGATCGACGCATCGTCTTCAGCCGACACGTCGACCCCGCACGACCCGGCGCAGCGGATCGCGTGGGCGTGGATGCCCTGGGTCTTTCTGTCGCTCGCCGTGCTCGCCTGGGGCCTGCCGGTCGTGAAGGATGTGCTGGAGGGCCGGCGAACGTCGACGGGCCTCGTCGCAGCCGTTGCCGTGCCGTCGTTTGCCGTGCCCTTTCTGGATGGCCGAGTCGCGAAGGTGCCCCCGGCGACACGCGAGCCACGTGAGATCGAACGGGCTGTCTTTCGATTCAACTGGCTCTCCGCCGCCGGCACCGGCATCTTTGCCGCGGCGCTCGTGTCGATCCCGTGGCTCGGCATTCCCCGCCGGAGGGCCGCCATGATCTTTCTCGACACCGTGCGGTCGCTCCGGGAGTCTCTCGGCACCATTGCCGCCATGCTCGCCCTCGCGTTCGTCACCAGGTATTCGGGCACCGACGTGACGCTTGGCCTCGCCCTCACCGCCACCGGCAGCGGCTATGCCTTCTTCGCCCCGCTCCTGGGATGGCTGGGCGTGGCGCTCACCGGGTCCGACACGTCGAGTAACGCGATGTTTGGCAGCCTGCAGCGAGTCACCGCCGAGCAGTTGGGGCTCGATCCGCTGCTCATCTGCACCGCCAACAGCACCGGCGGCGTGATGGGCAAGATGATCGATGCGCAGAGCATCGTCGTGTCGGCGACGGCAACGGGGACCCATCGCCGTGAGGGGGTGATTCTTCGCCGGGTGTTTCCCCACTCCGTGGCGCTGGCCGCCTTGATGGGGCTTCTCGTTTGGCTTCAGACCGGCCCGCTGGCCTGGATGGTGCCAGACTGAGGCGGCTCGGCCACACTGGCTGGCACCATGGGCGATGATCCTCCACACTTCCACCATGAACACACGCACGTTCGGACGGACAGGCTGGCTGGTTTCGGAGATCGGCTTCGGGTGCTGGGGCATCGGCGGCGGCCAATGGGGCGGCGCCGACGACACCGAATCGATGGCGGCCCTGCATGCCGCGCTCGATGCCGGCATCACGTTCTTCGACACCGCCGATGTCTACGGCGATGGTCGCTCGGAACGGCTCGTCGGCCGTCTTCGCCGTGAGCGAAACGATCCCTTTGTCATCGCGACAAAGGCAGGTCGCCGGCTCTCCCCCCATGCTGCCGACGGCTACAAGGCCGCCAACCTCACGGGATTCGTCGATCGCAGCCTTGCCAACCTCGGCGTCGAACGGATCGACCTGCTGCAGCTTCACTGTCCACCCACCGAGGTCTACTACCGGCCCGAGGTTTTTGAGGCGCTCGACGCCCTCGTGTCGGCGGGCAAGCTCGCCTTCTATGGCGTGAGTGTGGAGAAGGTCGAAGAGGCACTCAAGGCGATCGAGTACCCGAATGTCCAGAGCGTGCAGATCATCTTCAATGCCTTCAGGCTTCGCCCGACGGAACTTTTCTTCGAACAGGCCGTGCGACGACGCGTGGCCGTCATCGCCCGCGTCCCCCTGGCCAGCGGCATGCTGTCGGGACGGTTCTCAGCCGACACCACCTTTCCTGTGGATGATCACCGCGCGTTCAATCGTGATGGTGCGGCGTTTGACCGGGGCGAGACGTTTTCGGGCGTCGACTACGCCGCGGCGCTCGCGGCCGTCGAGCAGCTCCGCCCGTTTGTTCCGTCCGGCGTCTCACTCGCTCAGTTCGCGCTGCGGTGGATCCTCGCCTTCGAAGCCGTGACCACCGTGATTCCCGGAGGACGCCGGGCCTCCCAGGTGATCGAGAATGCGAGGGCAGCCGATCTGCCCGCCCCCAGCCCGGAGACGATGGAGGCCGTGCAGGAGGTCTACGACTCACTCATCCGCCCGTTGGTGCATCACCGGTGGTAGCCATCCGAGCAGTTGCTGTGGCGGCAGGGGTCGTGCTTGCGTGCGGCGGAGGCGGTGCGCCCATGCAAGCCGCCGACCTTCCGCGGCACCCGCGGCTCATCGCCACCAACGACCAGTTTCCGACGATCGACGATCGCTGTCGCTCCGATCCCTTGATGGCCAGGCTGCGTCGCATCGTCCTCGACACGGCCGACCGTGCCCATGCAAAGCGTCCCTGTGCGTATCTCATCCCGGACGGCCGAAGGCTGCTCCATGAGTCGCGTCGGGCGCTCGACACGGTGCTTCACACGGCGATGGCCTGGAAGCTCACCGGTGACCGACGGCATGTTGACCGCTGTGTGGTTGAACTGGATGCCGCATGCGGCCTCCCGGACTGGCACCCTCCGCACTTCCTCGACACGGCCGAGATGGCGACGGCGGTGGCCATTGGCCTCGACTGGCTCCACGACGAGCTCGATCCGGATCAACGCGCCCGCTATCGCCAGGCCCTGCTCGACAAGGCGATCCGTCCGGCTCGCGAATCTGTCGAACAGAACGCCCCGTGGACCCGAGTGCGAAACAACTGGTCGCAGGTCTGCGCGACCGGCATCGGCATGGCGATCGTCGCATCGGCCGTCGAGCCGAAGGACCTCGACGACCCGCTTCTCGCCGAATGCCGCCGCATCATCGAGGCCTCCACCCGGTTCTATGAGCCCGATGGCTGTTATCCGGAAGGACCGTCCTACTGGGATTATGGCACGAGCTACCAGGTACTCGGTCTGATCCTCCTCCACACACTGCATGGCGAGGCCCCGCTTCCCGACGCGCTGCTGCGTGGCCCTTCCTTCATGGCCCACGCCCGTGGGCCGAGCGGAACACTCTTCAACTTCGCCGATGCCCCACCGCGACGGGATCGCGTGGTCGCCGCCCGCGGCTGGCTCGCCGCGCGGTGTGATGATCCGGCCATCGTGGCCGACCTCCGCGACCAGCTCGAATCGCTCGCTCCCGCGCTCGAGATCGAAGGCACGAACGACCGCTTTTTCCCCCTCCACTTGCTCTGGCTGCCGGGCCCACCCAATGCGGCAGCCGTGCTTCCGTTGGCGGCTGCTTTCCGTGGCGAGCAGCCGATGGCCGCGTTTCGCACATCGTGGCGCGACCCCGACGCCCTCTTCCTGGCCGTGAAGGGAGGCACCCCCGGTGCCAGCCACGGGCACATGGACGTCGGCAGTTTCGTGGTCGAATGGGGCGGACGTCGCTGGATCCATGACCTCGGCTCCGATGATTACAACCTCCCCGGCTACTTCAGTCGTGAGCGATGGACCTATTTCCGGGTGAACTCGCGATCCCACAACGTCCCGATGATCGACGGGGCTCTCCAGAATCCTGCGTGCGTCCCATGCCCACTCGTGGCCGAGGTCGATGCCCAGCCATTCCGTGCTCACGTTGATCTCAGTTCCGCCTACCAACTCCGCGATCAGACCCTCGCGACGACAGTCACCCGTGACATCGCCTTCGATGCCTCCCGTCGCACGATCCATGTCCGAGACTTGTTCACCGATGCCGCCGGCAGCGTCCGATGGCAGGTGCTCGTCGACGTGAAACCGGTCATCGACGGCCATCGGGCGGTTCTCCGTGACGGAGCACGGGCCATCGAACTGACGATCCTTGCGGAGACGTCCGATCACGCATCGATTGCGTGGCAGGTGGAAGCGGCCACGCCCCCCACGCCCCGCGAGCGGTCCAACGACGGCTTCCATCTGCTGTCGTTCACGCTGCCGTCAGCCGAACGGGTGGTGGCCGACGTGGCGATTCATCCTCGTGATTCGGAAGCCGAACCGTCCCGTTGAGCGGTCCACCGCATCATGACGTTGTGCTCAGACGACTCTCCGGCCGCTCCTGCAGATATCCTCGTGATCGGCGCCGGAGCGGCCGGACTCTTCGCGGCCACCTGGGCCGGGCGGACCGCGATGGCGGCAGGCCGGAGCCTCCGCCTGGTGGCGGTCGATGGAGCACGAAAGCTCGGCGCGAAAATCCTCGTGTCGGGAGGCGGACGATGCAACGTCACCCATCACGCCGTCTCCGAGCTCGACTACGCGGGCGCATCACCCCCGGCGATCCGAAAGGTGCTTCGACGTTTTTCCGTCGCCGACACCACCCGCTTCTTCAGTGAACACGGGGTCGAGTTCTACCGTGAGCCCGACACCGGGAAACTTTTTCCCATCACCGACTCCTCTCGCACGATTCTTGATGCCCTCCTTCGCGCGGCGAGCGAAGCCGGCACGACACTGCTCCATCCGGCCCAGGTCACCGCCATGGCACGAACCGACGAAGGCTTTTCCGTCGTCACGCCCTCCGGGGTTCTTCCGGCCCGCCGGGTGATTCTCTGCACCGGCGGGAAGTCCCTGCCAAAATCGGGCTCCGACGGCGGTGGCTTCGATCTCGCGCGATCCCTGGGCCACTCGCTCACCGACCCAATTGTGCCGGCGCTCGTGCCGCTGCTCCTCCCTCACGGCCATTGGATTGCGTCACTCTCCGGCCTCGCACTCCCCGCCACGCTCACGCTCCGATCGGCGGCTGGCAGGCGGCTCTTCGAAACCACCGGCAGCACGCTCTGCACCCACCTGGGGCTCTCGGGGCCGGCGGTGCTCGACGTCAGCCGGCACGTGCTCGTGACCCGGCATGCCGATCCCGTGGTGACGCTGTCGATCAACTGGCTGCCCGGTGAGACCGTCGAGTCCGTCGATCGGATGCTGATCGACGGGCAACGGCGTGGAGCACTCGGCGTGCTTCGTCAACAACTCACCGAGCGACTCGTCCGCTGCCTCTGCGAGGCGACTGGCGCCCCGCCGACTGGCGATCTTTCCCGTGAGTCCAGGAGATCGCTCGCCCAGGCTGTGGTGGCCACACCGCTTCCGATCACGGGCAGCCGTGGCTTCACGGTGGCCGAAGCGACGGCTGGGGGCATCCCACTGAACGAGATTCGGCTCGAGACGATGGAGAGCCGCGTCTGCCCGGGGCTTTACTTCGCGGGCGAGGTGCTCGATGTCGACGGCCGCATCGGCGGCTTCAACTTCCACTGGGCCTGGGCCAGCGGCTTTGTCGCCGGCTCATCCGCGGCGCGCGACCTCGCTCACTCGGCCACTACATCGATCGGCTGAGGTGACCGAGGATCTGCGATACGATCGCACTGCACCTCGTATCGATACGTTCCGCTGGTGAGGTCAAGCGATCGGAACGGCTGACACGGAAGGATTGTCTTCACCGCCGCTTCGACATCCTCAAAGGGAATGTCGGCAGCATCGGCTCGCCCGAGCGGCCACTCGAGGTGGGACGTGTGTCCCAGCATGGCCCGCGCCCGCTCCCACAACGACGGCACGACGCGTGACGACCTGAGCGTGACCGAGGGCGTCTTCCACGGCGCCCAACGGTTTGGGTCGGTCGGCCCGGCGAGCACAACCGTCGGCACTCCCACCGAGGCGGCCAGGTGCACAAGCCCCGTGTCGACGCCCACGCACAGATGCATGGTCTGCATGAGCGCCGCGGCGTCGGCCAGGGGAACCAGTTCGGAGAGGTCGTGAAGATGACGAGCCACGTCGGCGCCCATGGCGTCGACAAGCGCGTCGTGTGCGGCCAGATCGGCCGCCCCGCCACACAGAAACACCTCGCAGCCACGATCCTTGACCAGCCACCGCGTCAGCCGGCACCACCGATCGGCCGGCCAGTGCTTGAGCACATCGGTTGACTGGATCGCAAGGAAGACCCTCGGCCGCTCACGTGGAAACTGGTCGAGGATCGGGCGGATGCGGGCGGCCGACTCCGCCGGAATCCAGTTTTCATTGCGGCCGTCGTCAACCGCCGCCTCTTCAGCCCGCATCAGGTCGAGATAGGTCTCCACCTGATGCCGCCCGAGCCGGCGCCGCACGGTCGTCGTGAGGAAGGGACTCGATTCCCCGGAGAACCCGATTCGCACGGGGATGCCCGCGAGCCACGCCAGCAGGGCGGCCGACATCGACGGCTTGAGGAGATAGGCACGCGTGTAGGCCCGTGCCCGCATCCAGCCCGCCTGTGCCCGAAGGGCGGCGAATGCGCCGAGCAGTCCGCCACGCGACTCCCTCGGGGGACGCGACCAGGTGATCCGATCGTCGACATACGGACAGTGCGCCAGCACCGCCCGGGCTCCGCCCTGGGCGCACACATCGATGACGGCATCCGGGTGGGCTTGCCGCAGATTCCGCAGGAACGGAATCGCGAGGAGCGTGTCGCCAATGTACTGCGTGCAGACGACGACGATTCGCTCTCGCGAACTGGCCGTCGAGTGGGTGGGAGCTGATTTCATCGTGCGAAGCCGACGAAGAAGCTGAACAGCTGCTTGCTGTCGTAGGGGGCGTAGGCCACCGGGACGGCGAAGTCGAGCGCGATCGGAGCCGGCCCCATGGCGGGCAGCGTGATTCGAAGGCCAAAACCAGGGGCCACGCGCATGTTGTTGATCGACACGTTCGATTCCACGGTGCCAAAGTCGGTGAAGACGACACCGCGAAGCGTGTCGTCGGCGGTGATCGGGAACATGTACTCGATCGTGTTGAGCCACTCGAACGGCCCACCGACGATCGCCGCCGGCTGCCCCGGTGCGGGTTCGGTGCCAGCGACGGTCTGCCGGGGGCTGGCCCCTCGGAACACGAAGCCTCGCAGGGTGTTGTAGCCGCCGGCGAAGAAGTTGTCGTAGGCGGGCGTGTCATTGCCCGACACGCCAAGCACGGAGCCGATCGAGAGCACATGCCGGCCGGAGCCGTCGGGCCGCTCGTTCAGCAGGAAGTATTGCCGTGCCTCGGCGATGCCTCGCGGGTAGACGAAGGTGCCGATCACCTGTTCAAACTCAAACGTCGCCAGATGCCCCTGGGTCGGCAGGAACGGGCTGTCGCGGGTGTCGTGGATCAGGCCCGCGCTGAACCCATACACCGAGTTCGTGCCGAGCATGTTGACCACGTCGGGAGCGAGAATCCGTGGGTTGTAGACATCGACACTCTCCCCACGAAACCCGGCGTTGACCGAGAGGTCGGGGGCAAACTGAAACTGGTAGCCCAGCCCGATGCGTCCGCCGGTGCGGCCTTCGGCCCAGTCGTAGAACGCCCGGGTGTAGTACGAGGCCGACAGCGACAGGCCAATTCGGGTATCGAAGAGATACGGCTCCTGAAACGTCGCCATGTACCGCTGCAACTGGGTGCCCGGGGCCGCCTCGAGACGGAATCGCTGACCGGCACCACGAAACGCCGTGCCGTTCTTGATGTCGTCCCAGCTTCGCGGGAGGCGAAGAATGTCGAAGTTCTGCTCGTCGACGACGATGTTGCCCACGAGGCCGGCGTTGGAGTTGACGCCGGCACCAATCATGAGGCGACCCGTCTGCGTCTCCTCGACGTCAACATCGACCACGACGTAGGGATCGCTTCCCGGAAAGACCTGCATCGGCTCGGCACCAAAGTCGGGCACCATGCCAGGCTGCTGGAACGCCGGTGGCTGATTCGGATCGGCCTGCACCACGGGGGTGGCACCGAAGGGGGCCGGCGTGCCGATCGCCGGCTGCAGCATGCCGGGCTGAGGAGCCCCGGGATAGGCCGGGGCCACCTGCTGCTGCACGGTGTAGACCGGGGCCGCGGGGGCCACGGTTCGCGAGTAATCGACGGCATTGGGGGCCGCCGGAGCGATCGCTGCACCACCCCAGGGCACGGCCGCTGGAGCTGCCACGAGCGGCTGCGGTGCCGGCTGCTGCGGCCATCCTGCTGGCTGCTGATAGACAGGCTGCTGCTGATAAACGGGCTGCTGATACGCCGGCTGGCCGACCATCGGCTGTGGAGACGCCTGCTGGGCCGGCCATGCCGGGGCCACAGGACTCTGCCCACGCCACACCGGCTGACGGGCAATCGTGACGGGTGTCGCGGCGGCCTCGGGCGCGGCGTGTGGCTCGACGGCCTGTTCTTCGGGAGTCCATTCCCCTTCGACCACGAGATCGATCACCGCCTCGTCGGGACTCTGCCCGCGGAAGCCATTCGGCCTCGACGACGACGGCTCCTTCGCCACACGACTGTCGGTGGCCTCGGGCTTCGAGAACACGATCTTCGGTCCCTCGCCCTTGGCTGCATCGGCGAGGAAAAGGCTGCTCGACTTCAGTCGCCGCTCGTCGTCTCGGAGCTTTCGAATGTCGAGGATGTCGCCGGGACGAAGCGACAGCCGGTTGAGCACGGTGCTGTGACGGGTGTGGGGGTGCTCGCCGCGGATGCGGATGTTGATCTGCCCCACGCGATACCGCTGTCCTTCGGCGATGTTGTAGACCAGGTCAAGCTGCCCTGGTTCTTCGAGGAAGCGCGGATCGGCCCGGATGTCGGCAAACACAAACCCGCGTCCGCCGTAGATGTCGCGAATGAGGTTGAGGTCGGCGTCCATCTTGGACTGGTTGAAATACTCGCCTCCCTTCAACTTGATATCGCGGTCGAGAAACTCGGATTTGAACTTCGTGTTGCCGGTGAACGAGACGTTGCGAACCGTGTAGCGGGGGCCTTCGTTGACGACGAAGGTGAGATGCACCCAGTCACGACTGCCCTCGTGGACCACCTCGACCTCGCGGCCAACCTTGGCCTGGAAAAACCCGAGGCTCCGGTAGTAGGCGGTGATCGCCTCGACGTCCTGTTCGACGACCTCGTGATCGACGTTGCCTCCAAACATCCAGAGCACGCCCGGCTTCGACTTGATCTGCGTGAGGAGGCGGGCATCGCTGGCGATGGTGTTGCCGACGAAGCTCGTCCACAGGGCCTTCCGGTTGTGCCCCTCGTCGATGAGGAACACCGCCCCCTTGTCACCCGCCTTGTCGCCTTCGACCGTGGTCACCCGGGCCGCCTCGAACCCCTTTTCGTGGTAATGCGATTCGATCCGCCGCCGAGCTTCCTCGACCACGTAGGGATCCATCGCATCGCCCACGTCGATCTCCGACTTCTTCCGCAGCGTCCGGGTCGTGATTCGCTCGTTGCCGACATACTTCACGTAGGCCAGCATCGGGCGCTCCACCACCTGAAACACCACCACCACGCCTTCGGCGACACGGACATACTTCGGGTGGACGTCGATGAACTTCCGCGAACGATGGAGCGTGCGAACGTCTTCTTCGATCGCCTGGGCATCGAAGACCTGGCCGGCTCTCGTGACGAGCTTCGGGAGCTTTGAAACGTCGGTCGTCCGGTTGCCCTCGATGCGAACTTCGACGATCACGTCCTCGGTTCTGGCCGCGGCATCAGCCGCCTTCGCATCGTCGACGGGCGGCAACGGCCTCGGCTCACCCGCCTCCTGGGCGACGAGTGAGAATCCCCACAGGCCCACCACGACGGCGCACAGGCCCCGCGACATGGAGTTCGACAACGTGGTGCGGATGGCCATCAAGGGAGATCGTCCCCGGGTTGCGGCAGCGAAAGCCGCGGAGAAATAGCCGACCCGATGGAGCCGCCACAAGGCGAAAACCACCCGTGAAGATCGAGCGAACGCGAATCCTGCCCGAACGGACCGGCATCGCAGCACCACGAAGCGTCTCCAAACCGCCGCATGCTCCGCGGTTTACCCAGCCCGTGATGCTTGACTCGGCCGCGCTGACCGCTGTAGTTTTGAAGGAGAAGCCTGTTTTTCTGGCCGTTTTTCGCGGGCTGGGCGGTTTCGGTCCCCGACCGCGGACTCCACCATGCCGCCGATGGTCATTGATGTGCGCCGATCCGACGATGCCCGCGATGTCGTGCATCGGGCGGTGCAGGCGCTGGCCGAGGGGCGGTGTGTCGCCTTTCCGACGGAAACCGACTATGTAGTCGCCGCCAGCGGACGTTTTCCCGAGGCCATCCATCGGCTCGTTCCCCTGGCCACCCGCCGCGACAACGAGCCGCTCCTGTCGCTGGCGCTCAAAAGTGCCGAGGAGGCGCTCGATTGGGCCCCACGCATCCCCCCGGTGGGACAGAGGCTCGCGCGGCGCTGCTGGCCCGGGCCCGTGGCGATGGTGGTGCCCGATGATCATCCCGAGAGTCTCGTCCAACGACTGCCTTCCGCATCGCGCGCCGCGCTCGTGGAAGCCGGGCGACTTAGGCTTCGCGTCCCAGGACACCCCCTGCTGGCCGACTGCCTCCGAATGCTGCCTGGTCCGATCGTTCTGGCGGAGCCTTGTCTTTCGCCGGACCGAATGGCGCTCACCGCCGCCGACGTGATCGAAGCATCTGCCGACGCACTGGCCCTTGTCTTGGATGACGGTCGGACCCGGTACGCCCAGTCGCCATCCACCATCGAGCTCGACGATGATTCTTTTCGCGTGATTCGCCCCGGCGTCGTTGGCGAAGAGACCCTCCGTCGTCTTGCCAGTCTCATGGTGCTCTTCGTGTGCACCGGCAACACCTGTCGCAGCCCGATGGCCGAGGCGATCTTCCGCTGTCTGGTGGCGGAGCGGCTTGGGTGCCAGCCCCACGAGATCGACCGGCACGGAGTGGTCGTGGCGAGTGCGGGCCTGGCGGCATGGGGCGGCGGTCCCGCCAGCGGCAACGCCGTCGAGGTGATGCGGGAGATGGGGGCCGATCTTGGGGGCCACGAGAGCCAGCCCCTGACGGAGTCCCTCGTGCAGGAGGCAGACATCATCCTCACGATGACGGCCTCCCACCGGGCCGCAATCCTTACCCAGTTTCCCGAGGCGGGCGGGCGGGTGGCGATGCTCTCGCCGGAACGCCGGGATGTGATCGACCCCGTGGGTGGAACGCTGGAAACCTACCGGAAATGCGCGTCCCAGATCCGCGGGCACGTCGCCGAAAGAATGGATACACTCGGAGTTCGACGACGGGCCCGGTGACCCGCGCGACGAAGCCCGCCAGGCGGGCGGCCAGGTGGAGTCTGTGGATTCATGCGGATTGCAATCGGTAGCGACCATCGTGGCGTGGCGGCTCGACGGCGGCTCATGGGGCTGCTGGAACGCATGGGGCATGAAGTCGTCGACTGCGGATCGGATGGCGATCAGGCGGTCGATTATCCCGATATCGCTGCGGATGTCGCTCGTCGCGTGAGCCATGGCACGGTCGATCGTGGAATCCTCCTGTGCTGCACGGGCGTCGGGATGGCGATCGCGGCCAACAAGCTGCCGGGCGTGCGTGCCGCCACCTGCCACGATGAAGTGACCGCGGAGATGAGCCGCCGGCACAACGACCTCAACGTGCTGAGTCTTTCCGCAGAACTGATTGGCCCCGATGTGCAGGACAAAATCATCCGCACCTGGCTGTCCACCCCGTTCGAGGGTGGCCGGCACGCCCGACGGGTCGCGAAGATCTCGGCCCTCGAAACCGAGTGCCGGGACGGGGCAGCCAGCCCATCTTCCAACCCCGGCTGATGGCGGGCGACCTTCGCGTGACCCAGGCAATCCTGGCCGTCATGGAAGGTGGCGAAAGGTCGACGCATCGTAGCGGTCGTGACGGCTTCGCAGCCACGAAACTGGCAAAATCCCGCTCCAAAAGCGTTGAAGCCCTTCGTGGCGTTGGTATCGTCGAGGCTGCATCCCCGGGGTCTGGCTGCGATCAGGCCGCCCGGAGGTGTCCCCGAGGAACCCCTCCGGCATGCCCCTCGCTCATCATCATCCCGATTCGCACGAAGTCGACTGCCTGATTCGCAACGGCGAGCTCCGGACGGCCATCGAGCCGTTTCTGGACGAGTCGATCTGGGAGATCGATTTCCGCAGCCTCCCCACGGCGGTGGAAAACCGCTACCTGGAGTCGATGCTGGCGTGGGAACTCGCGCCACTCACGCCGGTGGCCATGTGGTTTGAGCCGCAACTGGCCCTCCAGCCCGCCTGCACGCTCGACGACGATCAGATTCGCGATCGGCTCTGGCGCACGATCGACGCCCTCTACGAAAAGCGGATCGTCCTCGATTTCGCCGACCACCTTTCGGATCGGGATCTCTACGCGCTCATTCGCCGCGACATCCTTCCGGCGAAGGTGAAGCAGGTCGATCTTCCCGAAAACTACGTCCACTGGGACTGCAGTGCCACGCCGGACGGCGACCCCACCAACTGGCTCATCTTCTACGCCAGTGACGAAGACCGTGAGGAGTGGCGACTCGAACAGGGACGCGAGCTTCCCGCGAAGCAGGTGCCGGGCTTCCCGCGAGCCCTTCCCGTCGCTCCCTGATTCTGGGCCCAGGGCCGCGATTCCGAAGCCATGGCGAAAACTTCGCCACGCCTCCAAGGATCTCACCGGTACGCCCGGGGCATGAAAGGCCGTATCATTCGGTCATCCCACCCCCACCGGACCCTTCATCATGCGACCGACGCGCCATCAGTTTTCCCTCACGCTCGCGATGCTTGTGGCCGCCCCCACGTTTGGTCATGCCGCCGATGCTCCGGCGATTCGCGCCGCACTCGCCAAAGGAGCCACGTTTCTCGTTGACCACGAACAGGCCGACGATGGAAGCTTTTCGGCCGAGGTGGGGCCTGCGGTGACGGCGCTTGCGGTGACGGCGCTTGCCCGTTCTGGCATGCCCGTCAATGCGGTCCCCGTGCAGAAAGGCCTCGCGTACCTTCTCACGTTTCGTCAGCCTGACGGCGGCCTCTACGCGCCGGGATCCCCCACCGCCAACTATGAAACGTCGATCGGCCTCCTCGCGCTCGCCGCCTGCAACACCGACGGCTCGCTCGATCCCACGATCCGCGACGCTGCGGCGTTCATCAAAAACCTCCAGTGGGATGACGGCGAGGGAAAGGATCTCGCCGATCCGGCCTACGGAGGCGCCGGCTACGGCAAGAAATCACGGCCCGACCTTTCCAACACCCAGTTCATGATCGAAGCCCTTCGTTCGATCGGCACCAGCGAAAACGACCCGGCCATCCAACGGGCGCTCGAGTTCGTGTCTCGCACCCAGAATCTCCCTGGCCCCCACAACACCCTTCCCTTCGCCCCGAAGAATCCCGATGGCGGCTTCTACTACACGCCCGCTGCGGGTGGCGAGAGCCAGGCCGGCACGACCCCGGAGGGAGGCCTTCGAAGCTACGGCTCGATGACCTACGCGGGCCTCAAGAGCATGATCTATGCCGGGGTCACGAAGGACGACCCTCGCGTCACGGCGGCGCTCGCGTGGCTCGCGAAGCATTACACCTTCGAAGAAAACCCGGGCATGGGGGATGCCGGCCTCTACTACTATTTCCACACGGCTGCGAAGTCGCTCGGTGCCGTTGGCGCTGATGCGTTCACCGATGATGCCGGCACGGCACACGACTGGCGGGACGAACTCTCCACCGCCATCATCTCCCGCCAGCGGCCGGATGGTTCTTGGCGGAACGACAACGAACGATGGATGGAGGGCGAGGCCGATCTCGCCACTGCCTACGCCCTCCTCGCCCTTGCCGCCTGCCAGGTGCCGTGACCGACGGCTGATCCCGGCTCAGGCGGCCTTCGCCGACTTGTAGAGATAGGGATTCATCATCGGATCGTTGTACATCTTCATCTGGCGAAACACCCGAAGCGGCCGCTGCCCGCCATAGATTTCGGCCATCAGCCGTCCCGTCGATTCGATCAGGTGCCGCCGCTGGAGATCGAGGACCACCATCCTCGCCGCCGCCTTCTCACGGTGCTCCCCGGAGGCATCGCTGCGCTCCATCTGCTCCCGCATGTGATAGCGACGGAGTTCGAGGATCGAGAGCCGATCGATCGCAGCCCCCGGCGTTTCGGTCGCCGCCGGGGCGTCCGCAGCCGCCGCGATGCCGCGGTCGGCCAGGTCGGCGATCAGCCAGTCGTCGACCTTCTCGATCGAATCGTTTCGGAGCTGGTTGTAGCGGTCGATGGCCCGCTTCACCTGGGCAATCCTGCCATCGGTGACCGTCGGGGAGCGGGCGATGTCTTCCTCATGCCAGAGGAGAAAGTTGTAGCGATGGAGGTCACACACCCTTCCACGAAGGCCTTCCTCCATGTGCTCTGCTTCGAAGTGATGCCAGTGATCGACCAGATGCGTGAGCAGGGCGTCGATCGTCGGCATGTCAACCGGGGGCAGGGCAGGAGAGGTCATGAGGTGGGCTCCGAAACGCGGATGTGAACGAGGGTGGATCAGGCAGCCTTGAGCACCAGGCAGAGATTCGAGCCGCCAAACCCGAATGAGTTGCTGGCGGCGACCCGAATCCGGCGTGGACGAAACTCGTGGGGCACGTGGTCGAGGCGGCACTGCGGATCAGGACGATCGAGATTGATCGTCGGTGGCACTGCCTGGCGGTCGATGGCGGCGAGGCACGCCAGCGCCTCGAACGCAGCGGCTCCGCTGATCAGATGGCCCGACATGCTCTTGGTGGAACTCACGGGAATCGCATCGGTGGCATCGCCGAGTGCCGTTCGAATGGCTCCCGCTTCGGCCACATCGCCCACCGGCGTACCGGCGGCGTGGGCATTGATGTAGTCGATCTCATCCGGACGGACACCGGCATTGGTGATCGCAGCCGTGATGGCCCGGGACGACTGAACCGGATCGCTACTTGGAATGACCATGTGGCCGCCGTCGCTCGACATGCCGACGCCGGCGAGTTCGCCGCGGATCCGCCGGCCGCGGGCACGGGCATCGCGCTGCCGCTCGAGCACGAAAAAGGCCCCACCCTCGCCCATGACGAATCCGTCGCGGTCGCCGTCGAACGGGCGTGATGCCTTGGCCGGGTCGTCGGCGCGGCGGGACAGCGCCCGAAGGTTGTAGAACGCGGCAATCGCCACGGGGCTCAGGATGTCGCAGCCGCCCACGACGCAGGCATCGACCCAACCCGAGTCGATCCATGTGCGCCCCATGGCCATGGCATAGCCGCTGGACGCACAGGCAGCCGCCACCGTTACCGCAGGCCCCTTGATCCCGACCCGACCCGCAAGTCGGTGGACGAGCGTGCGGTCGCGTCGATCGCCGAACACCTCCGAGCCACCGTCGAGAAAGTCGAGTTCCCAGTCCTTGAGATGCTCTGCCCCCATTCCCAAGACGAGGCCGATTCTCGGGCTCCGGTCAGTGGCGAGGCCGGCATCGTCGAGCGCCGCGGCGAGCGGCGACAGGCAGAGCCGCTCGAGGCGTCCGAGCCGACCGAACGCCTCACTCGACAGTCCGCAGATGGTTTCCGACGGCGCTGGAATCCCACTGACGGGAGCCGCAAACTGCACGTGCTCGCGGGCAAACCGACCCGGATCGATGGCACGAACCCCCGTGCGGCCGCCGAGCAGATTGTCGGCGATCTCGTCGAACGACGACCCCAGGGGGGATACCGCGCCAATCCCGGTGACGACGACGGGCTCGAGTGACGATCGATCGACAGCGGTCATGCGGCCTCCCGACGGCGGAGGCTGAGCGAGGCCATGCGATCCAGGCCCTGCTGCCGATCGTCAGCAGGACGCACGGCGAGACGAATCTCAGCTCCCCACGGACAGGCGACCGACCAGCCGGCGAGGGCCATGCCATGGCCGCACATCTCGAGGGCACGGGCAAACGAGGCGAGCGGCGTGGGCATCGCTTCTGCGCCGCCGGCCTCCCCCGTCATGTGAAGGGCGAGCGTCAGCCGGGCATGGGGCGCCATCTCGGTGGCGGTCGCGAGCATGGCGACGGCACGGCAGACGGGGTTTCCCTCCGGCGTGCCGTCGGCGGCGAGGGTTGGCTCCTCATCCCACGACGTGGCAATGACCCAGGCCGAGTCGCACCCTGACGCCGCACCGCACTGGAAGAGCGTCATGGCGGCAAAGAGCCCCTCGGCGAGCGCGTCGGGACCACCGCCAACCCCGATGTGCGGGCCGTGCATTCCCAGGGCCACGCTCACCGCTCCGGCAACGGAATGGAGCGAGCACTGGGGAACGATGTGCGGCGACACGGTGACGGCCCCACCCACAGGGAGCTGTGCGAGGGATCGGGCGGTGGCGATCCGGCCCGCCTGACACGGCGCTGCCACCACGCCACAGCGTTCGAGCGAGAGCGGCACCTCGATCGACGCGATGGCGTCGAGCACGGCGCGCATCGCGACCACGGTGTGTTCGTCGCAGTGACGAAGAAAGCGGGCCGGCAGCGCCGGCGCCCCTTCCGGCACGGGAGCGTCGCGCAGAGCGGCGATCTCGGTGAACGAAACGGCCACGCCGGCATGGGCGAGGATGGCACAGCCGGCGGGCACGACACCCGGATGGTCAGGCGATGGCTTCATGGGCAACGTCCCTGTGACAATGGGAACGGAGCGCACAGGTCAGGCGGCGTGCCTGCCCGCCTTGCTTTCGAGCTTCTGCTCGAGCACGTCGAGCATGTCGCCGACGGTCGCGATGCTCTCGAGCAGCTCCGTTTCGATCTGGATGGCGAACCGGCTTTCCATGTGGAGCACCAGGCCGGCCATGTCGAGCGAGTCGAGATTGAGGCCTTCACGAAGCGACGTCGACTCCTCGAGCCCGGGGTAGGATTCTCCGGTTTCCTTTTCGAGCAGTTCGTGGACGATCGACGCGAGTTCCTTGCGACTCATGGGTGGTGCTCTCCGGCGGGTGGTCGAATGGGAAGGGCGGGAAAGTAGCGAACCGGAGCCGGCGGGCGAAGAGCAAAAACTGGTGTATTCTTTGGGGAAATTCCGCCCCATCTCATGCCTCGCCTCGCCATGACGTCGCCAACTCCCTCCACGCGCCGTCCCGCGATCGCCCGCCTCCTCGCTGCCATCACGGCCCTGTACGCGTGCGTGCTTGCATTTGCGACGCACTATCCGAAACCTGACGACCTGCTCGGCCCGAATGCGCCGTCCGACAAAACACTCCACTTCCTCGCCTATGCCACCCTCGCCAGCCTGGCGGGGTCGGCACTCCTGGCGTCGGGACGACCCTGGCGATCCTGGGCCGCGCGGCTCGGCGTCGGGCTGGCAGGGTTCGGCATCGCTGACGAGGTGACCCAGCCCTGGTTTCGGAGGCATGCCGATCCGATCGACTGGGTCTACGACTGCATCGGCATCGGCATCGGCATCGGGCTCGTGGCGGTGGCCTGCCTCGGCGCATGGATGGCCCGCGATCGGGCCGGAAAGGATGCCACCTAGTAGTTTGGCGTCGGCGCCCGGAAGTCGGACAGTCGCACCGAGCGGAACCAGGCGATCGTCTTTTCCAGGCCTTCCCGGAGCGGCACCGTCGGCTCCCATCCCAGCCGCTTTTTTGCCAGCGCGATATCGGGCCGACGCCGTTCCGGATCGTCGGCCGGAAGAGGCTTCTCGATCAAGGGCGACGACGAACCCACCAGTTCCAGCGTCAGCTCGGCAAGCTCGCGGATCGTGAACTCCCCAGGATTGCCGATGTTCACCGGCCCGACAAAGTCGTCGGGCCCGTTCATCATCCGAATGATGCCCTCGACGAGATCATCCCGGTAGCAGAAGCTCCGCGTCTGGCTGCCCGACCCGAAGATCGTGATTGGGGATCCCTCGATGGCCTGACGAATGAAGTTGGAGACGACCCGTCCATCGTACGGGTGCATGCGAGGCCCGTAGGTGTTGAAGATGCGAACGATCCGCACATTGACCCCGTTGTGCCGGTGGTAGTCCATGAAGAGCGTCTCCGCCGCCCGCTTGCCTTCGTCGTAGCAGGCACGAGGCCCGATCGGATTGACGGCGCCACGATAGGTCTCGGGCTGGGGATGCACCTCGGGATCACCGTAGACCTCGCTCGTGGAGGCCTGGAGCACCTTCGCACGGCATCGCTTGGCCATGCCGAGCACGTTGATCGCCCCCATGACGCTCGTCTTCATCGTCTTGATGGGGTTGTATTGATAGTGACCGGGAGCCGCCGGACAGGCGAGGTTGTAGATCTCGTCGACCTCCAGCCAATACGGATGCACGACGTCATGCCGCAGGAGTTCGAAGTTGCCGCAGCCGAGAAGGTGGGCGACGTTCGACTTCTGACTGGTGAAAAAGTTGTCGAGGCAGATCACATCGTGACCGTCGGCGACAAGACGTTCGCAGAGATGACTTCCGAGAAAACCGGCACCGCCGGTGACGAGAATGCGCTTCAGTGAGGCCATGGCTTCGGGATTCTGGGATGGTGCCGCGGATGCTTCCGACACCCGCAGGTGAATGGTAGTGTACTCCGCGGGTGGCGGCGGTTTCGCCCCCCGTTTCAATCATCGCCGCAGGAGCCATGCCATGCCGCTGAAGGGCAACATCAACCACTCGATCGTCTTCTGGTGCTTCAACGTCGCCGGCGAGCAGTGGGACATGGACCGTACCTGCGAGGTCGCCAAGCAGCTCGGCGTGCGTTCGATCGAACTGTCGGATCCCGACACCTGGCCCACCATCAAGAAGCATGGGCTCACGAGTGCCATCGCCATGAACGGCATGCCAGGCCTTCCGTTCGTAAAGGGGCTCAACAATCCTCGCTATCACGACGAGGTGATCGCCTGCACGAAGAAGACGATCGACGCCTGCGCGGATTTTGGCATCCCGTCGGTGATCGCGTTTACCGGCTACAAGTGGCGTGACGCGGAGGAGCCGACGAGCGGCGAGATTTCGCCTGCGGAAGGGGCCGACCACTGCGTCAAGGCCTTAAAGGAACTCGCGCCCTACGCCGAACAGAAGGGGGTGACGATCTGCCTCGAACACCTCAACACCCGCGACGACTCGCACCCCATGAAGGGGCATCCCGGCTACCAGGGCGATGACGTCGATTATGTCGCCACCATCTGCCGCCGGGTCGGCAGCCCCCGGGTCAAGATGCTCTTCGATCTCTATCACGTGCAGATCATGAACGGCGACCTCATCCGCCGGATCGAGCAGTGCAAGGACGTGATCGGCCACGTCCACACGGCGGGCAATCCAGGCCGTGGCGAACTCGACGAGAACCAGGAGATCAACTTCCCGGCCTGCCTGCGGAAGCTTGTCGAGATCGGCTACAAGGGCTGGGTGGGCCATGAGTTCATCCCGACCCGCGACCCTGTCGCCGGCCTCAAGCAAGCCGTGACGGTCTGCGACGTGTGATCTGACACGAGCACGAACCCAGCGGCTCGACACCGTCGCCCTTCAAAAGACACAGCCCGTCGCGCGCATCGACGAGCGACGGTTGCCGATATCCCGACGCGAACGTTACGGCCGCACGAGCACGATTCGCACGTCGGCGACGTTCGTGCCAGTCGGGCCTGTCACGACCAGGCCACCGGCACCGGCCAGCGCTGGATAGGCATCGCACCTCGCAAGCGGCTCGTCCACGCCCCCGCTGAGTGCGGAGACCGTGTCGGCACCGGCACACCCTCCGGCGGCATCCGTTGGGCCATCTTCACCGTCGGTCCCAAAACTCTCGATGAGAAGTCCGCGGGGCCACTCGGCTCCCGACCGCTGCCACGCGGCAATCGCGGCGAGCACCGTCTGCTGGTTCCGGCCACCACGGCCGTGCTTCGGAGGAACGGCCACGGTCGCCTCGCCTCCCCAGATCATCGCCCGCGGCTTTCCGTCGTGGTGAGATTGCTCGAGCAGCCGCGCCGCATCGGCGGCCATGGCCGCACCAACGTCATTGGCCGACTCTGATCTCGGCGTGGCATGGCGCGTGAGCACCTCATAGCCGCGCTCCGCCGCGGCATGCGCCGCGGCCGACACGGCGGTTGCGTTCGTTCCGAGCAGCACATGGCTCACCCGGCAGCCCGACGGCGTCGTCCATTCACCCGTGCCTGTCGCTGATCGCTCGGTGGCAGGAGCACCCATGCCGGCGCTCGATTCGAGCAGCCGCGTGATCGCCGGAGCGACTCCGAGCGCCGACCATCGACGAAGAACCTCGAGGGCCGCATGAGCATCCGGTGGCACGGGCATGCATGGGCCGGAGGCGATCAGGTCGAGCGGGTCGCCGATGATGTCGGAGAGCACGAGCGCCAGGAGCCGGCCCGATCGGCACGCCCTCGCCAATCCCCCCGCTTTGACGGCGCTCACCGCCTGCCGAACGACATTGAGATGGCGAATGTCGGCGCCCGCCCCGGAGAGAAACCGGGTGACGGCGATCACATCGTCGAGCGACACACCGGCACGAGGCTCCTCGATGAGTGCCGAACCGCCGCCCGTCACGAGCACGATGGCCAGATCGGCAGGGCCGAGCGCCGCGAGCATCGATCGCATCGTCGCCGTCGCCTCCACGGCCTCGGGCGTCGGCAGATTCACGCCCGGCGGCCGCGTGCCCCGAACTTCGACGCCCTCGCCTCCGTCCCCGGCCCCTCCCGGCACGCTCACGAGGCCTTCGACGGCCCGATTCGCGCCGATGCGGTCGTGGAGCATTCGCTCAACGGCCACCGCCATGGCTGCCGCCGCCTTGCCCCCGCCAACGACCATCACGCGGCCGGTGGTGATGGCGGGCGGGTCGAGGGGAAGCCCATCCAGCAACAGTTCACGCCCCGGACAGGAAAGCCTCGCGCTGACGAGCGATTCGGGGCGAACCGCGCTGATGACGGCCTGTCGAATGAAGGCGGCATCGCCGCGGAGGATCGAGGCACTCATTCGTCACGCGGCATGGAAAAGTTCTTGGGGTCGAACCGCGAGAGATCGATGCCGCCTCGCGACTCTTCCTCGAGAAGTTTGACTCGCATCTCGAGCCGCTCGAGCCGCCGCGCGAGCAGGGCCGGCGACTCCGCCGACGGAGTGGCAGGCATCACCCGTGGCACGATCGGATACCCCAACTGCCGCTGAAGCGCGGCGAAGAAAAAGAGCGGGTCCTTGCCACGATTGGCCCGCGCGATCCTTCCCTCCTTCTCACCGAAAAGGATCGCACGATCGGGCTCGGGCACGGGTCGCCCCGCCACCGCGGCATCGCGACGCTCGATCCGCCAATACTCGGGACTGCGAACATACACGAGGTCCGCCAGATCGATGAGGCCCACCTGTCGAGACACCGTCGTGATCCACGCCCTCCATTCGTCATCGAACATGTCGTCGGCCGCCACCGCCTTCAGGCCACGGCCGTAGTCGAGCCTGTTCCGAGAAAGGCATTCGAAGCGATAGACGAACAATCCCTGGGGTGTCGCCCCGTCACCGCGGTAGGTTGCTTCTCGCTCGAGGATGGCCAGGGCCGTGCGCATGTCGAATCGGCCCCCTTCCTCCTCGGCGGAGGCGATGACGAACGTCTGAAAGTCGGTGAAGTAGTGCCGCAGGCGGGCCATCGCCGTGGAGAGCGTGCCGACGAGCTTCAGTTCGCTCGCGAGAAAGTCGAGCGCCATCGGCAGCTTCGATGTCGCGAGCACCTCCTGCCCGATGGCCGTGAGGGATTCCTGAGCCGCGATCCCGGCCGTGATGCGCTCGGCGAACGATCGAAACAGGTAGGCCTGTTCGATGTATTCCTCACGGTCGAGCATGGCAGGGCCGGAAAAATGAACGGCAAAGGGGGTGGATCGATGCCAGCGGCAGCGGGGGACCGGCGTGCATCCTATAATGAAGCACTTCCTTCCACAGCCGTTTCCCAGCCGCCCGTATGCCGACCCGATTTTCCTCCATCGACGACGCCGTTGCCGCCATCGCCCGGGGCGAGGTCGTGATCGTGGCTGATGACGAAGATCGCGAGAACGAGGGCGATTTCGTCTGTGCGGCCAGCATGGCCACGCCGGCCATCGTCAACTTCATGCTGAAGGAGGGCCGCGGCCAGGTCTGCATGTCGATTCTGCCAGACGTGGCACGCCGGCTCGAACTGCCGATGATGGTGGAGACCAACTCCGCACCGCTTGGAACGGCCTTCACCGTACCGGTTGACCACAAGTCGGCGAAGACCGGCATCACCGCCGCCGAACGGGCTTCGGCGGTCGCCGCGATCCTCGATCCATCGAGCGTGCCGTCTGATTTCGTCCGCCCCGGACACCTCTTTCCCCTCGTTGCCAAGGAAGGGGGCGTGCTCCGCCGCGCCGGCCACACCGAGGCCGCCGTCGATCTGGCGCGGATGGCGGGCCTGCCTCCGTCGGGGGTGATCTGCGAGATCCTCGACGACTCCGGCAATCGTGCCAATCGTGACGAACTGTTCGCGCTCGCCGCGCGTCACAAGCTCGTCGTGATTTCGATCGAACAGCTGATCCGCCATCGACGGACCCGTGAAAAGCTCGTCGAACGCATCGCCGAGGCCGACCTCCCCACCCACTGGGGCCGCTTTCGGGTGATCGCCTACGGCGTGAAGTTCGAGTCACAGCAGCCGATCGTGCTGGTGATGGGAGACCTGGCCCAGAGCGAGGCGCCACTGGTGCGTCTCCATTCCTCGTGCTTCACCGGCGACCTGCTCGACAGCCTGCGCTGTGACTGCGGCGACCAGCTGCACATGGCCCTGGAGATGATCGGCGGTGAAGGCTGCGGTGTGCTCGTGTATCTCCCGCAAGAAGGCCGCGGCATCGGCCTCGTCGAGAAGATTCGGGCGTATGAACTCCAGGATCAGGGGCTCGACACCGTGGAGGCGAATCTGGCACTCGGCTTCAAGGCCGACTCCCGCGATTACGGCGTGGGCATTCAGTTGCTCAAGGACCTCGGTCTCCGAAAGGTCAGGCTCCTCACCAACAATCCCAAGAAGACCGACGCCTTCATCTACGGCGGATTCGATCTCGAGGTGGTTGACCAGGTGCCGATCCTGCCCACGGTCCACGAGTTCAACGAACGGTATCTCGCCACCAAGCGGGAGAAGCTCGGGCATCGTTTTCCCGTCGACTCCCGCAAGACCGGCGGTTGACCCAGCATCGCGCGGCCACGTAGCATCGGGGCTTTCCCACGCGTCGGGAGGCCTGCATGCCCCATCATTCTGCCGGGAGCCGGCGCTGTTCGATCTCCCGCCGGGTGGCCCTCACGGGCCTTTCCCTGCTCTTTTTCGGCGGGTGTGGACAGCGGACGAACGAGCCGCGGCTCGTGGCCGAGCCCGAGGCGCCGGCTGCTGCATCGGGGGCGACGGCCACGCCGCCTCCGGCCGTCGAGGAGTCGTTCGAGCCTCCCGCCCTCGAAACCATCGACCGTGACGCGCGGTGGATTGACCGGCCCGTCAAAGACGCCCTCACCCTCCTCCGCGCCGAACAGGATGCCGAGCCGCTGAAGGCCACCGTCGCAGAGGCCCTCACCCTTCGAAACGACACGCCCTCCAACAACGCCGCGATCCTCTCGGCCCTTGGACAACTTCCCGCCGAGGGGGCGGCCGATCTCGAGGCCCGCATCGATCGTCACGTCGCCGGCGACCTCGGAAGCACCAACCCCATCCTCATCAGTTCCAATGCCGAGTTCGACATCCTCGGCCTGACCGGCTTCGGACTGTTTTCATTCGACCGCCAACTCGAGCCTTTCGCCAATGCCGAAACGGTCGTGAGCTGGCAAACGAGTGCCGATGGCCTGATCGACAAAGTGGTGCTGCGAGACGATCTCGTGTGGAGCGACGGCCGGCCAATCACGGCCCACGACGTGGCCTTTACCTACCGCGTGATCATGGATCCGCGTGTTCCGGTACCAGCCGTGCGGAGCGGCACCGACCAGCTCCGCGGCGTCCACGCCTACGACGACCGCACGCTGGTCTTCTTCCATCGCGAGCCGCTCGCCACAAACGTCTGGAACATCAACTTCCCCGTTCTCCCTCAGCACGTCTACGAGAAGACCTGGGAGGACGACCCGACACTCAAGGACAGCCCGGCCCATGTGGCCCTGGAGGAGAAGCCGATCTGCGGCGGCCCCTACGAGATCGTCTCGCGCAAGCGCGGCCAGGAGATCGTGCTGCGGCGTCGCGACAGTTGGAGCACCGTGAAGGGGAAGAAGGTGCGCGATGTGCCTTATTTTCGCGATGTCCGCTTTCGAATCATCGAGGATCCCAACACGGCCCTCCTCGCGCTCAAGTCGGGCGAGATCGACGAAATGGTGCTTCAGCCCGAGCAGTGGACGACCCAGACGATCGATGATGATTTCTATCGGCTCAACACCAAGGCCACGGCTCCCGAGTGGGTGAGTTTTCACTTCGCCTGGAACATCGACACACCATTCTTTGCCGACCGGCGGGTTCGACGGGCGATGAGTTACGCCTTCGACCACGACCGGATGCTCGAAAAGATCTGCCTCGGGCTGTATGAGCCCTGCGCCGGCAACTTCCCACCGGGATCGTGGATGGCGGGCCCGAAGAAGCTGGCGCCCGGAAAGCAAGACCTCGACAAGGCCGAGGCCCTGCTTGACGAGGCCGGCTGGACGGATCACGACAACGACGGGATCCGCGACAAGGAAATCGACGGGCGGATCGTGCCTTTCGAGTTCACGCTGCTGGTCAACCAGCAGCCCTTCCGGATCGCGATCTGCACGCTCCTCAAGGAAAACCTCGAACAGATCGGCGTGATCGTCAACGTGCGACCCGTGGAGGTCACCGCGTTGCAGGAGACGATGCAGAAGCGTTCCTTTCAGGCCTGCTTCTCCGGCTGGGGGTCGGGAACCGATCCCGACACCTCGGAGAACATCTGGAAGACCGGCGAGATGCGAAACTATTCCGGCTACTCCAACCCCGAAGTCGATCGCCTGTTCGTCGAGGGAAGGCGCGAACTCGACCGAGGCCGTCGCGCCGAGAAATACGCACGCATCCAGGAGATTCTCTACGAGGATCAGCCCTACCTCTGGCTCTTTTGGCGAAACAGCTTTTATGGCTTTTCGAAGGACCTCCGTGGCTACGTCTTCAGCCCCCGTGGCCCGTACCACTACTCCCCCGGCTTCGGCAGCCTGTGGAAGCCTCGAGCCGAGTGAACGATGGCAACCTACCTCGTTCGACGGCTCTTGCTTGGACTCCTGACGCTCGTGGCGATCACGACGATCGTGTATGGGCTTGCCCGCAACATGCCGGGAAGCCCGCTCACGGCCCAGCTTGGTGAAGACCCGAGCCGAAAGATCAACGCCGCCGACTACGAGCGGATGCAACGCGCCTACGGCCTCGACAAGTCGTGGCCGGAAGGCTACCTGCAATGGGCCGGCAACCTCCTCCGTGGCGATCTCGGGCGGTCGATCACCCGCAAGCAGCCGGTCGCATCGCTGATCGCTGAACGACTGGGACCGACACTCCTCGTATCGGGAACGGCGTTCGTGCTGATCTGGATGCTCGCCATACCCATCGGGCTCTACTCATCGGCTCGCGCCGGCAAACCGGACGAGCGGCTCACGAGCCTCGCGCTCTACGCCCTTTACTCCTTCCCAACCTTTGTGGCGGCGTTGTTTCTTCAGGTCGTGTTTGCCGTATGGGCGAAGGGCACCCCTTGGGAACTGCCGCTCTTCGGGATGACCGACCTCCCCACCGACGCGCCGATCGGCAGCCGCCTCGTCGACGTTGCCCGCCACATGATCCTGCCCGTCACGTGCCAGACATACGTCAGCCTGGCCTACGACATTCGCTTCATCCGCGCAAACATGGAGGAGGCGGTACGTCAGGACTACATCCGCACCGCCCGGGCCAAGGGGGCCGGACCATGGCGGGTGCTGTTTCGACATGCCTTCCGCAACACGCTCATTCCCCTGGTGACCCTGCTGGGCCTGTCGCTTCCGTCCCTGATGGGCGGCTCGATCATCATCGAGCAGATCTTCACCTGGCCCGGCATGGGGCGGCTCTTTTTTGAGAGCATCCGCGAGCGTGACTACCCGACAATCATGGGCCTCACGCTCATGTTCAGCGTGCTGACGCTCCTCGGGCAGCTCCTCGCCGACCTGCTCTATTGCCTCGTCGACCCGCGGGTGAGTGTGGACTGATGGCACATCGTTCTTCTGGATTCTGGGCGGAAGCCTGGCGGCGCTACCGGCGTCGGCCACTGGGGATCGCCGCGCTCGGCTTCGTCGGATTGCTCGTGGTCATCGCCGTGTTTGCCCCGGCGATCGCCGGCACCAAACCGGTCCTCTGTCGCTACAAGGGCCGCCTCTACGCCCCGTGCCTCGGCTACTTCGACCGCCGACTCGAGCCGGCCATCTTTGCGAAGGACAAGTTTCGCGGCACCTATCCGAAGAACCTTGCCGCAAAGGATCCCGAGAGCTGGGCGATCTGGCCCCTCGTGTTCCAGGATCCCTACCGTCCCGTCCGCGCCGACGAGTGGCCTGGACGTCCGGAGAATCCGGCCATGGATCAAGGACACCCCACCTGGTCGAATCTCTTCGGCACGGATCAGGGAGGTGTCGATGTGTTCGCAAAAATGGTCCATGGCACCACCATCGCCTTGCTCGTCGGCTTCGTCTCCATGGGGATCGCCGGCACGATCGGCATCGTGGTGGGGGCGATCGGCGGATTCTTCGGCGGCTGGATCGACAGCGTGACGAGCCGTCTCACCGAGATCGTGATGTGCATCCCGACGCTCGTGCTGATCCTCGCGATCGTGGCGATCATCGAAAAGCCGTCGATCTGGCACACCATGGCGATCATCGGCTTCACGGGCTGGACGGGCATCGCACGGCTCACCCGCGGTGAGTTTCTCCGCATTCGTGGAAGCGAATACGTCACGGCGGCCCGCGCGTCGGGGGCCGGACCGCTCCGCATCATGGTGCGACACATCCTCCCCAATGCGTTGGCACCGATTCTCGTCCCCATCACCTTCGGGATCGCCGCGGCGATCCTCACCGAGAGCGGGCTTTCATTTCTGGGATTTGGCTCACCCCCGCCGTCGGCGAGCTGGGGCTCGGTGCTCAATGGCGCACGATCGAATCTCGCCATGTGGTGGCTCGTGGTCTTTCCGGGCACCGCGATCTTCCTCACCGTTCTTGCCTACAACCTCATCGGCGAAGGACTTCAGGAAGCGACCGACCCACGGCTGCGGGAGGCGCGAAAGTAGGCCATGCCGCTGCTTGACATCCGCCATCTCGTGACGGCCTTCCACACGCCGTCCGGCCGTGTGCCGGCGGTCGACGGCGTATCGCTCGCGATCGAACGGGGCCGCGCCCTCGGGCTCGTCGGCGAGAGCGGGTGCGGAAAGAGCGTCACCGCCATGTCGGTGCTCCGGCTCGTCGCGGCGCCGGGCGTCATCGAGTCGGGCTCGATCCTCCTCGATGGCCCGAACGGGCCGGCCGATCTCGTCCGGATGGCCGAGCCGGCCCTGCGCGGCGTGCGCGGAGGACGCATCGGGATGATCTTCCAGGAGCCGATGACGAGCCTCAATCCGGTGTTCACGATCGGTGATCAGGTAGCCGAAGTTGTCCGCCTCCACCGCGGCGCAAGCCGAGCCGATGCCCGCCGCAGGGCTCTCGAGATGCTTCAGCTCGTGCGCATCGCCGACCCCGAACGCCGAATCGATGAATACCCCCACCAGCTCTCCGGCGGCATGCGACAGCGGGTCATGATCGCGATGGCGCTGGCCTGCGAACCCGATCTCGTGATTGCCGACGAACCGACCACGGCGCTCGACGTCACGATCCAGGCTCAAATTCTCGACCTGCTGGCCGATCTCCGGAAGCGGCTTGGCACGGCGATCCTGCTGATCACGCACGACCTCGGGGTCGTCGCCGAGACCTGCGACGACGTGGCGGTCATGTACGCGGGCCAGATCGTCGAGCAGGCGCCTGCCGAGGTTCTCTTTCAGCGACCGCTTCATCCCTACACCAAGGGTCTTCTGGCCGCTCGGCCCGATCCTGATCACGTCCCTGCGACTGATGACGTCACACACCATGGCCGGCCGGCGTTGCGAACGATTCCCGGCATGGTGCCCCCTCCGCAGCACTTCCCGAAAGGCTGCCGATTTCATCCTCGCTGCGGCTATGCTCGTCACGCCGCCTCGGCGAAGGGCCCGGCCTGTTCCAGCGAACCACCGGCGCTCATCGAGGTGGAACCAGGCCATTTTGTCCGCTGCCCCTACGCATCTGATCTCGGCGATCCGCGACCGATGGAGGTCGGCCCATTATGATCTCCCCTGATCCGCTCGTTCGCGTCACCGATCTCACGACCCACTTCCCAATCCGCCGCGGCCTTCTTCGACGCACCGTCGGCGCCGTGCGGGCGGTCGATGGCGTGAGCTTCGACATCGCACGCGGCCGAACGCTGGGCCTCGTCGGGGAGAGTGGATGCGGCAAAACCACCGTGGGACGCAGCATCCTGAGGCTGGTTGAGCCGACCGGTGGAAGCGTGCAGATCGGCGGATCGCAGATTCGATCGCTTCGGGGTGATGCGCTCCGACGCATGCGGCAGCGCATGCAGATCGTTTTCCAAGACCCCTATGGCTCGCTCAATCCCAGGATGACGATTCGGCAGATCCTCGAAGAGGGGCTTGTCATCCACCGCCTGGGCGATGCGGCCGCGCGACGCGAGCGGATGCTCTCGGCACTCGACCGAACCGGCATGCCGTCCGTGGCTCTCGATCGCTACCCCCATGAGTTTTCCGGGGGCCAACGTCAGCGGATCGCCATTGCGCGGGCCCTGGTGCTCGAGCCCGAGTTTCTCGTGCTCGACGAGCCGATTTCGGCGCTCGACGTGTCGATCCAAGCCCAGGTGATCAATCTTCTCGTGGAGCTCCGGGAACAGCTGGGGCTGACCTATCTCTTCGTGTCACACGACCTCGGCGCAGTGGAATACATCGCCGACACCGTGGCGGTGATGTACCTGGGGCGGATCGTCGAGCAGGCCGAGGCCGTCGAGCTTCGCCGGGCGGCGCTCCATCCCTACACGCTGGCCCTGTTCTCGGCGGTGCCGTCGGTGGAGCTCCATCGTCGTCGTCGAAGGATCGTGCTGCCGGGTGACGTGCCGAGCCCGGCGAATCCGCCACCAGGCTGCCGCTTTCACCCGCGGTGCCCGCTGGCCGAGGCGGTCTGTCGATCGGTCGATCCGTCGGCCACCTCGCACGGTGGACACACCGTGTCGTGCCACATCGCCACACGATTCATGGCGGAATCGGAAAACGACGTCCAGGCGGCGTCGGCACGACTCTCCTCGTCGCTGGCGGTGGCAGCCGCCGAACCGGTAAGATGACATGCGGTGGTCAGCGCAGCCTTCGGTGAACAGGAATCGCCATGTCGTCTCGTGGTTGGACCCGGTGCCTGCTCGGAGCCCTGATGGCGGTGGCGTGGCTCGTGGCCTGTTGGAGGCCATGCCTCGGCCAGCAGGATGAAGCAGATCCGACGGGGGGACTGCGGGAGAAGTGGAACATGCCGTCGCTCCCGGGTGGAGCCAGTCGCGAAGAACTCGTCCAAAAATGGGACCTCAATGGCGACGGCACCATCGACACCTCGGAGGCGGCCATCGCCAAGGCGAGGATGCGCAAGGCCCGCATGGAGATGCAGCTCGACAGCAGCCTCGATCCCGTCACGGGAAAGCCCCGCACGGCCGATGGAGACGACGTGGGCGAGGCCGCTGCCCGGCCCGATGGACTGCCTCCTGAGCCAGTGCCCTCTCGCGCCACGACCACGTCGGATCGACCGACCCTCCCGGGCACCCGTGTTCCGACACCGGTGACGTCGTCGTCGGGCACCAACGGCAGTGCCGCCCCGGGCACGACCGCCACCAAGGGCCGAGGCACACCCCCATCGTCGGGCGCCTTCTGGGGAGGACTGCGGGCCGGCGCCCCGGCAGCGAGGCCCGGCTATGGATCGCTCGGTCCGAAGCCCGACCTCAACGCCGGCCGTCCCCGGTCGCTCCTCCCAGGAACGGGCGGCGCCCCCTATCAGCCACGGGGTGGGCTCATGCCCTCCACCACCGGCCGCCCAGGGGCGTCATCTCCTCCTCCCATCACGCCCAAGCCTCCGCGTGTGACCGCCGAAGACATCGGCGGCTACTGACCATCAGGTCGCCCATGCCCGCCGAAGCCCCCGTGCCGATGGTGTTCTGCTCGCCGCTGCGCTACGTGCAGGGCCCCGATGCCAGCGCTCGGCTCGCGGATGAAATGACGTCGATCGGCCTCAGCGGTCCAGTGTTGGTGGTGGCTGGGCACACGGCCACAGAGCATCTTGCCCGTCAGTGGGCCGAGGTGTTCCACGCCGTCGGATGGCTGCACCGGGTCGTCGCGTTTGGCGGCGAGGCAACCTTCCATGAAATCAGCACCATCCTCGACGAGGCTGAAAACCTGGGGGCTGCGGTGATTGTCGGAGCGGGCGGAGGCAAGGTGCTCGATGCCGCCCGGGCAGCCGCCGCACAGCGGCGCGTGCCGTTCGTGTCGTGCCCGACGATCTGCTCCACCGACGCCCCGACCAGCGCCCTCTCGGTGATCTATGACGAGGCAGGGGTGGTGGAGGCGATCGACATCCAGCCTCGTTCCCCCGAACTCGTGCTCGTCGACACCCGTGTGATCGTCGAGAGCCCTCCCCGGTTCCTCGCCGCCGGCATCGGTGACGCATTGAGCACGTTTTACGAGGCCAGGGCCGTGATGCGTTCCGGAAGCCCGACCATGCGAGGAGGCCGCCCCACCCTCGCCGCGTTCGAGCTGTCGAGACTCTGCCGAGACATCGTGCTCGCCGAAGGCCACGCAGCCCTCGATGCCTGTCGGCGTCGAACGCTCGAGCCAGCCTTGGAACGTGTCGTCGAAGCAGCCACCCTCCTTTCCGGCCTGGGTTTTGAGTCAGGAGGCCTCGCCGCCGCGCACGCGATCCACAATGGTCTCACCGCGATTCCGGCAACGCACGACCTCCTCCATGGCGAGAAGGTCGCGTTCGGCACGCTCGTCCAGCTCGCGCTCGAGGCACACCTGGACGAACAGGACCGCCGCACCGAAGCCTCCGCCGAGTCGATGGTCGTGGCGAGCTTTCTTCACGCCATCGGCCTGCCGGTGACCCTTCACCAGCTTGGCATCGCCGACGCCACCAACGAGGCAGTCGCCACCGTTGCACGGCGCGCGACGGCCGCCGGGGAGACGATCCACCACATGCCGTTTCGGGTGGAATCGGAAGCGGTCGCCGCCGCCATCCTTGCCGCCGACGGGATTGGCCGTCGCGTCCTCGCTGCCTCGGCGAACGGTTCCTGAACCGTAGCGGAGGCCCAGGCAGCACCGTAGACTTTTCCGTCAGTCACCCTTCACGCCTGACTGAAAGTTTTGCGATGCGACCTCCCATCGGTCGGCTCGTGCATCAACCCGCGATCGCCACGCTCGCGGTGATCGTGCTCACCGGTGCCTCATCGGCCGAGTGGCTTCCCCCGTCTCCCGCGATCGATGATCCGCCGACGGTGGTCATCCACAACGTGCCCGGCAAGTTCGATCGAACCCGTGCAGCCGTCGCAGACGCCAAGCGGACGTCCGGACGCGACTACCGCGTGGTGGTGGTGGACAACGCCGGTGAGGCGGGAAGCGCCGCCGCTCTGCTCGAGGCGATCATCACGCAGTGGCGATCCGGCGCCGACGCAGCCACGACCGGATTCAATCCAGCCGCCGACGTCACCATGGTCATCGATGTCGACGATCGACAGATCGCGATGGACGTGCCATGGTCGCTTGAAGCCTCGGCCGGCCTCGATCGGGCGACACTCGAAAAGGACCTGATCGCTACGACGTTCGTACCGCGGGCGAAGGACCGGATGGTTGACGAGGGGATCGCCGACCTGGTGCTGGCAACCGAGGCGTGGGTCCGCGACCGGAACGATGCGAAGGCACATCGCGCTGAGGCGAGGCGCCGATTCACCACCAAAACCCTGCCGCTCGGCCTCGCCACCCTGGGCGCCGCCGGGGTGCTGGTCATGCTCCTCGTCCAATGGACTCGCCATGGCATGCGGCTCCGGCAGGCCCGCGAGAAGCTCGCCGCCTTCAAGGGCGATGTCGTGGCCCTTTCAGACCTTCTGGATGCGCAGCGCGAGCGGCACAGGATGCTGCCGCACACCGATCCCGATTTTGCGACGCCGATGGAGGGAATGACCCGCACCGCGTACGACGGGGTGCAGGCCGCCATCGGCCGGTATCGCGAGCGGTGGCTCAGCCTGATGGACGTGTGGGAACGAGCCCAGGAAAAGGTGGAGGCCGAATGGTTTCTCGGCACGGCGGCAGCCAACGAGGCAATCGCCTTGCTCGACTCAGCCGAGGCACGTCCACCCCTTGCGAACGTTGCCGCGGAATGTCGGGCCCCGCTCGATGCCCTTGAACACGCCCATGAAACGGCTCGCGAGACCGCGACGTCGCTCGACGCAGCAATCGCTCACGCGTCAGGGCGGCTCGAGGGCCTCGGCCGTCGCGGCCGCTCCGATGCGGCCTTCAAGGCCACGCTCGCGGAGGTGACACGCGGACGATCGCTTTTTGGCGATCGTATCGAATCCGATCCGATCGCCGCCCGGGGAGGGCTCGAGCAGGCTACCGCGTCGATGGACGCCCTGCTTGGGCGGCTCGACGCCCTCGAGTCGGCGGATGATCGCCGCAAGGCGGCAGCCACCACCATCGAATCGATCAGGCAGCGTGTGGCCCGGCGCCGCGCGGACGGATGGCTGCTGACCGAGCCGGGAGCGGATCCTGACGAGCGACTCGATGTCGCCGAGGCTCAGATCGAACTGGCGGCCCAGCTTCTCGATGCCGGTGAAACAGACACGGCGATCTCCCACGTCGAGCGGGCTGAGCATGCCGCCGCGGAGACTTCGGCGTTGTTGGAGAACATCGCAGCCGCCCGAGCCAAGGCCCAGGATCTCCTCCCGTCCCTGTTCGCCCGCACCGAGGCCCTGGCCGAACGCCGCCGGCTGGCCGCGGTCGCCCACGACAGGCTCGCGTCGCATCACGGGCCATCCGCATGGTCGGATGTCGCCGAGAACCTCATGCGGGCCGACGATGCGTCAACGAGGGTCGTGACGCTCCTCGATGAAGCACGACGAGCCCTGGCACCCGAAATCCAGCACGATCTCCGGGCGGTGGCCACGCTCGAAGAGGCCGCCCGACAGGAGGCCTGGATGGAGGCCTGCCTCGCCGCCATCGTGGATCGTGTGAACGAGCTCGACGCCCTGAAGGCAGCCCTGCCGGGAAGGCAGGAGGCGACCGCGCGACGCGTCGTCTCACTCCAACAACGGCTCACGAACGAGCGCACTGACCGCATCAGCGCCAATGAGCGGTGCCGGGAGGCGGCGCGGCTGCTCGAGAGTGCCGGAAGCAGCCTCGGGGGGCCCCGGCCCGACCTGCGACAGGTGTCGGCGCTCGTCGATGCTGCCGATGCCGCCGTCGCGAGGGGCGAGGAACTCGCCGACGAAGACGCACGACTCGCCCGTCAGGCCGCCAACGATATCGACGAGACGGATTCCCTCGTCCGCCGGGTTGCCGCCTGGTATGACGAGGGCGTGCAGGCCGACGTTCGGTCGGCATCGACGGCCGTCGATGCCGCCACCTCCCTGCTGGCTCGCCAGCGTTACGAAGATGCGATCCGCACGGCAGCCGAAGCCTCTCGGCAGGCTCGGCTCGCCTACGCGACTGCCACGGCCGAGGCCGATCGACGTCGGCTGGAGCGCCAACGGGAGCTGCAGCGGCGGCAGATGGAGGAGTCGTTTTCCCGCACCTCGCGCGGCACCGGACCGTGGGTGGTGCGGCTTCCCGGCGGAACGGTCACCGGGCCCCATCCATGGCATTCCACCACCGCCACGCATCGGCCTGCGGGAGGCGGCTGGTCGCCCGACATCGCTCAGGTGAACTGGTAGCGCTCGTCCGCGTCGTCAGCGGAGGATCGCCTCGGAGGCATCGGCCTGTCGGATGACCGGCGGCGTCGACCGTCGCTCGAGCATCTTTTCCATGTCGGCCACGCGGTCCCGCACGGCGGGCGGAATTCGCTCCTGTCCCTCACGAGAGTCGATCGCGTCGTTGAACACGATGCGACCACCCGGCTCGAAGACGACGAGCCGCGTCTCCTCGCCGCTGGTGAGCCGAATGAGATAATCGGGATCCTGTCGCACGAGCGTTTCATCGGGTGTTCGCCCAGATGGCTGGCCACCGGCAGGTCGAACAGCCTCCTGCATGATGGCAACGCTCGATGGAGTGGGGCGCAATCCGAATGGCCCCGGCGATGCCTTCGACGGTGAGGCGACTCGTGCCACCGCCCCGAGCGTGATCGACACCTCGCGCCCAGCTCGGAGAACGGTGCAGCTTTGTGGCGACGCCGATTCCATCAAGGCATCAAACTGCTCCGGCAGCACCAGCAGCTGTTCATCGAGTCGGACGAGCACGTCGTGCTGGCGGAATCCTGCCTCGGCAGCCCACGAGCCCTCATGCACCCCATCCACCACGAGCCCGGCGCCTCGTTCCAGGCCAAGCTGCTGCCGAAGCACCGTCGAGGCTCGCGAGAGATCGAGGCCGGACCCGGCGGGGGGCGGAGGAGAAGCCGCTGCCATGCCTGCCGGCTCGAGGTGCGAGCGGAGAATGTCGGCTGCGACTCCGATGGTCGCGCCGGCCCCCGAGGTGATGACAGAAAGAATCGCGCCAACGACCAATCGACGGCTCGACAGCAGGGCTCGGTCCATGATGGATTCCCGGTCCAAGGAGTGATCCGCGCAGCACATCTCCGCGGCGGACGAGCGGTATGTGACGATTCAGCCGTCACCACACCAGATCGATCGATGGATGCCCGGAGGATGACTGGGCAAACGACGTCGTCCTGGCAAGCTTTTTCGTGAACTGGGTCGACTGGGATGGCCACGCAACTGACACGCGATCCAACCGGCAAGGTCTGCTCCTGGTGATCGCGTCCCACCGGCTGGCCGATATGTGCGGAGCGGGAAGCCGCCCGATCTCCGTCATCATCCGAGGACCGTTGCCATGTCGCGCATCGCCACCACATCGTTCACCAGCCGCGTCCTGATCGTCGCAGGATGCGTGGCGGGAGGCCTGGTGGCCGTGGCGACCGCCGCCGCCCCTCGCCCAGCCCAGCCCGCCGCCGTCAAGGCTCCGGAGCCGAAGAAGCCCGTGCTGGTGCCCGGGACGGGCTCGCTTGTGAAAAACGTGGTCGATGACTTCGAAGATGAGAAGTGGACCTGGAAATACAACCACCCGAAGAGCTCTGAGGAGCAGGACAAGCGGATGCGCGGTCCGCTTGGCAAGAGCACCAACGGCCGCTGGTTTGAGGGACCCAAGCGCGGCACCCCCGACGTCGTGAAGCGAGTCGACCTCCCGGCACCCGGCCTCGAGGGGAGCGAGCACGGGCTGCTCGTCGCCACGCTGCACGGCGGCATCCCCAACCGTGTCACCTATCAGATGCAGCAGGATGACCTCATCTACAACCTCTCGAAGTTCACCGGTAGGAGCATGTCGGTGGCCGACAGCCCGAGCTTCACCGTCCGTGTCTACATGCCACCGTTCGAACAGTGGGAAAACCGCAGCGGCCCGAGCTTTGGATTCCGCACCGGGTGCTTCACCCACGCCATCATCACCGGAGACGACCATCCCGATGAGGGAAAGTTCGGGCTCGAGGAATACTGGCCCGGGATGTTCATCTGCTTCGAGAGCAGTCACGACGGACGCTACAAGGAAGATGCCGCATACATCCGCGTTCGCAGCGGTCGTCGTGGCGGTGAGATTCGCGGGCCCTCGATCAAGGAACTCGGCTGGTGGACCCTCGGCCTCTCATTCTCACCCGACGGCATGGTTCACTATTTCGCGAGCCCCGGCGTCGATGAACTGACGATGGACGACCACATCACCTCGCAAAACCCGTATGGCTACCGAACAGAACTGGTGAAGACGTTTTTCTTCAACGTCTGCTCCCACGACGACGGCCGCACGTGGAGCACCCCGTGGGTGATCGACGACCCGAAGGTCTACTTCGTCAAGCGACCCCAGATGGCCACGTCGAAGGCGACGCGCCGCTGATTCACGGCCGCAGACGCCACCACCCGGCCAGCCCGCTGCCGATCACCGAGTGCACAACGCTCGAGATCGCGCAGGGAACGGCGGTGAGCGGCTCGGCTGGAAAATGCCGCTGGGCGAGCACGACCCCAAGCCCAGAGTTCTGCATCCCGGTTTCGATCGACACGGTGCGGGCGACCATCCGGTCGTAGCGGAAGCCGCGGGCGAACAGATACCCGACGCCAAATCCAATGGCGTGAAGCGCAACCACGGCGAACAGCAGCGTGGCTCCGCTCGACGCGATCGCGGCGGCGTTCTGGCCGATGATGCTCGCACAGACCAGCGCGATGGCCAGCACGCTCACCAGGGGCGCCACGGGCAGGACCGTCGTGGCGAGCCGCGGCATGAGCCGGTTGATCACCACCCCGGCCGCGACAGGCAGCACCACCACCTGCAGGGTTGAGATGAAGAGCCCTGACGCATCAACATCGACGATCCGACCGGCCAGGGCCTTGGTGAGCAGCGGGGTGAGAATCACCGCCCCCAGCGTGGAACAGGTCGTCATCACCACCGAGAGAGCGACATCGGCTCGGGCGATGTAGGTGACCACGTTCGACGCGGTTCCGCCCGGACAACAGGCGACGAGGATCAGCCCGACGGCAAAGGGCGGATCAAGGCCGAGGACCGTCGCCACGCTCCATCCCGCGACGGGCATGATGAGAAACTGCGCGACGAACCCCGTGATGACAGCCAACGGACGCGTGGTCACACCGCGAAAGTCGTCGACCGACAGGGTGATGCCCATCCCGAGCATGATCACCGCCAGCGCCCATACGATCGCCGACCCGCGAAACCATGTAAACCATTCCGGCTGCACGAGCGCCACGCCGCACGCCATGACCACCCAGACGGGAAACGCGTTGGCTGCCAGGTCGAGCAGTCGCCGGATTCCCATCACGTCACTGACCGACGCGGATGAAGTCACACACCGGCACGAGCGCCTCGGCAAATCCCGAGGACTCACCGCGAACGGCAATCTCGCCGGCGTTCAACCGCGACACGGTGCACTCGGAAAAGCGACCGGCATCGCCACCTCGTCCTTCCACCCGCACCCGCCAGGCCTTGCCGTCGCGCGTCCACGTTCCCTCGGCAAACCGTCCCTCCGACGTGAAAAGCCACGAACGCACCAGGCGCGCTTCGGGATCCCAGCCGATGATCTCGGTCACCTCACGGGACACTGCGTCGTCGGCTGGCAGCAATCCCGGGATTCCCTCCTCGGCCGAAACCTGCCGAGGCTCATCACGATCTTCAGCCACGGCGTGGGACCGAATCAGAAAACCCCGCCCCGCACTCCAGAAGCAGGTCGTGGTGGCGGCAATGCCAGGACCGAGGTCCTGCCACGTCCCCACGAGCCATTCCAACTGGTCGAGCGGCCGCTCCGTCGCCTCGAGATCGGCACGGGCCGACTCCCGAACGGTCTCGAGCACCCAACGGCCTTCCTTCCTCACGACAACGGCTGAAAACCGGCTCCCGGCTCGATCGCCGTCGCCGAAATCCACGGTGGTGGTGCCGTCGACGACGGCCACGTCGTGACGCACGGGATGAATCGCCTCGACCTCGAGTTTCATCGCGGCATCGGGATCGTCCGCGAAGAGGGCCGAAAAAACCCCTTCCACGGCATCACGCCCCCGCGTCACGTCTCCCGTGACGAGGTCGACATTCTCACCGTCCTCACTCCAATGGGCCGCCACGGCGGCGACATCGTGACGATTGAAGTCGTCGAGGTAGGTCGCGAGCATGCCGGCGATCTCGGTTTCCGCAGCTGCCGTGGCGATCGGAGCACCACCGCCAACGGCCAATCGGCGAGGTTCCCCACGGTGGGCCACGGGACGGGGCGTATCGCGTGAGAAGGCTCGGGGGCCTGCAATCACCACCGGCACCAGGACAGCCACCGGCGAACGCCCTGCACGAGCGACGAGTTCCGGCTCAACCCTGGCCGAATGGAACCCGCGGTCGTCCCAGCCCGACGAACATCCGACCGCCGTCGCAACCATCATGGCCGCCACAGAACACCACCATGTTCGCTGCATCACCGCATGCCCTCCCTGCGTCCGAACCCTGTGATCCGCATTCGGCACTCGGGCGACAAAAGACCATCGTGCCCCTGAGCCGTCAGCGTAGCGTTTTCCCGCCAAATCGGACAGTCACTTCGCGTCAGCCGTCGCGCCTGGAAAGTCGTCGGTGCGAAACGGCGTGAGCGGCAGTCCCGCCGACGAATACATGTTGCACACAGGGTTGTCGGCCCATGCATACCGCACCGCGGCGGGCTCGGCCACGGCGTCGCTCCACACCTCGATCCGGCCATCGTCACGAATCCGTGCGGAGGCCGGCACAAACCTTCGGTCACTTCCGGCGATGGTGAACCCAATCGGCTCCTTCACGTCAAACGGCCGCCAGCCACCGCGGCCGCCGGCGACATGGTCGAACGTCAGCACGATCTTCGGCCCCTGCCGTTCCATTCCCGCGTACATCGGACTGCGGCACACGATTCCCGGCACGTGATAGGTTTCGGCCAGCGCCCAGCGGGCCAACCGCTTGGCGACATCCTGCTTGTTGGTCGGATGGATGTCCTTGCCTTCGCCGAGGTTAATGATCACGGCCTCGCCGGTATTGGGAACCGCCTTCATCGTCATGGTCTGCGCCTCGCGGAGTTCCGCCCAGTCGCTCTCGCCAGGCTCTGGCTTCTCGTCCTTAAAGTCGGCCAGTTGCACCCAGTAGAACGGGAAGTCGCCAAGCCCCCATTCCTCGCGCCACGACGAAATCAGGAAGGGAAACAGCTCGCGATACTGATACGCCCGACTCGCGTTCGACTCGCCCTGATACCAGATCACACCCCGCAGGCCGTAGCCGATCGACGGCGTCAGCACCCCGGCATGGATGTTGCCGGGACGGGCGTTGCCCTTCAGTTTTCCTGCGGGATCATCCGGCTTCTTCGGC
Source organism: Pirellulales bacterium (assembly GCA_017853835.1). Lineage (GTDB taxonomy): Bacteria > Planctomycetota > Planctomycetia > Pirellulales > UBA1268 > QWPN01. The sequence goes on from JAFMIU010000002.1 coordinate 49,409, forward strand.
TCGGGCTTTCCCTCAGCCTTCGCCGTCTCGGCGGCCTTCTTCCATTCGGCCATCTTCCGGGCGAACTCGTCGCGGCTCGTCTCCGCGTCCTGCTCGATCTTCACCCAGCGGTCGTGGATCGGCATGAGCCTCGGATGGGCCGCGATCTTGTCGCGGCGCACCCATGCCTCGGCGGCACTTCCTCCCCACGCGTTGTCGATCAGCCCGACCGGTACCCCGAGTGTTTCGTGAAGCTGCCGCCCGAAGAAGTAACCGACCGCCGAGAAGTCGCCGACGGTGGCGGGCGAGCAGACCTGCCAGGCGCCTTTGAAGTTCCACTGCGGCTCCTGCGTGCCCACCTGAGGAACCGACACGAATCGAATCCCCGGATGCGTGGCGGCTGCCTTCTCGAGGTCGGCGTCGTTCGCCTGGTTCACCGACCATTGCATGTTGGACTGTCCTGAGCAAAGCCACACCTCGCCCACGAGTACGTCGTGGAAGACGATGTCGTTCTTCCCCTTCACGGCGAGGGTGTGAGGGCCTCCATACTCGACAACGGGGTCGAGCTTCACCTCCCACGATCCATCGACGGCGGCAACCGTTTTCTTTGACTGCCCGGCGAAGGCCACCGTGACCTGTTCACCGGGATCGGCCTTCCCCCACACCCGATTGGCGATGCCCTGCTGAAGCACCATGTGGTCACCGAACATGTTGTTGATCGCAACATCACCACGAACACTCGTCATGGTGACCACAACGACGGCAGCGAGCATCAGGCAACGGCGTGGCATGAATTCTCTCCGAATGGCACGGTGAAGGCACGGACCTGTGAAAACCCCAGCGTGAGCGTAGCGGCCCCCCGCGGCCACGCAAAGCCGCCGCATCCCGCCGTGGTTTCTCGCATCGCCGCATCCGCGACGGTATCGTGAGAGCCTACGGCACCGTGAGGCCGGAGCACCGGAGACCAGGCGATGGCGGACGAACACGGCCACGACGACCACCACCACGACCGCGACCACGACGCGGAGAACGCGACCCAGCAGACGAGCGGTGAGCGATCCGCCGCCTCGGCGGTGGCGGTTCCGATCATCGCGCTCGGGCTGCTCGCGGCGGCGGTGTGGCTTGGGTCGATGCCCGGCCCGCTGCCTCCGGCGGAAGTCGCCACCACCACGCCGGCCGTTCCATCACACTCCGCTGGCGACCCGCTGCCCTCATGGAACGACGGCCCATCCAAAAAGGCGATCCTCGAGTTCGTCACGGCTGTCACCGACCCCAACGCCGCAACATTCGTTCCACCAGCCGAGCGGGTGGCTGTGTTCGATCACGACGGGACCCTTGTCTGTGAACAGCCCATCCTCCACGGGCTGTTTCTCGTGGATCGTGCCAAGGACGTCGTCGAGCGCCGACCCGAACTGGCCCAGGAAGAGCCTTTCGCGACGCTCCTCACGGGAGATCTCGACTTTGTGCGACGGCTGGGAAAGAAGTTTGTGCTCGATGTCACCTTTGCCGCGATCGCCGGCATGTCGGAGGATGACCTCGAGCAGGCAGCCCGTGACTTCCTTGATCGGGCGCAGCATCCGGTGTTCGATGCGCCACTGGGCGATGTGGCCTACCAGCCGATGTCGGAACTCCTCGATCTGCTCAAGGCTCGCGGATTCGATGTCTGGATCTGTTCGGGAAGCGGCATCCACTTCCTGAGGCCCGTGGCCGAGCGCTGGCATGGCATCCCCCCGGATCACGTGATCGGTTCCCAGCCTCGAACCGAACTGAGAGAAACCGCCACGCCGTTGGACGAGGGAAAGGAAGCGTCCCCGCAGCTCGACCTCGTCATCCTGCCCGAGGTCCTGATCCTCAACGATGCCGATCAAAAGCCCGCGAGCATCAGTGCCGCGATCGGCCGGCGGCCCATTCTGGCCGTTGGCAATGTCGGGACGGCGGGCGACGTCGCAATGCTCACGTGGTCACAATCGGACCGGCGCCCAAGCCTGCAACTCCTCCTGGTTCACGATGATGCCGAGCGGGAGATGGCCTATGACGAGCCCTCGCATGCCTCCCTCGACGCCGCCGCGAAACACGGCTGGCAGGTGGTGCGGATATCCCGTGATTGGAACAAGGTTTTTGCCCGTTCCCTGGCCCGTCGCGGATCCCGGGCGGGCGGGCTGGATGAGCCAACGCCCCCTTCCGAACCCTCCGAAGCCGTGGCGTCGCCCGCGTTCGACGCACCTCGGCCGGAAGTGTCCGAGACGGGTTCATCCGAATCTGCGGAATAAACCGCTTCCCTGCGAACGCCGTTTTCTGCCGTTTTCAGCCTTCTTTTGGCCTCGAAACGCCCTCTTGGTCGGGGCCACCCTGGCGGGAGTGGAGACCCCCTAACGCCTAGAATCCGCCCGCGCTCGTCTCGTTCAAAAATACGGGCAACTAACGCTTGAAAGCCGGATAAGTCTACGTAACCTATCTATCTTACCAGGCGGCCGAGTGGTTCGGTCGTCGGAAGAGATGGGCCTCTTCAAACGACCGACGTTCGGGCGTGTTCGAGACAAGCCTGCTCGTTTTTCACCTGTGTTCCTTTTTCTTTTGGAGGTTTGCGTGATTCGCAAAATTCTGACCTGCCTCCTGCCGGCAGTTGCCGTCGTCGCCCTGTGCTCCAGCACATGGGCTGCCGACTGCGCCTGCGGCAGTGGCGAAGGCACCGTTGTCAGCAACGGTGCGTGTGGTAACTGTGCCGGTTCGTGCGGCACCAAGACGGTGTACCAGCGGCAGTATGTGACCGAGATGAAGACGGTCACCTGCACCGAGTACAAGAATGAAACACGTGAACGGACCTACACGGTCACCAAGCGTGTTCCGCGGACCGAGGAGCGGACTCGCACCGTCACCGTGTGCGTGCCCGAAACCCGGACCAAGACCGTGAACTACACGGTCAACAAGAACGTCACGGAGACCAAGACGGCCGAATACACCGTCCAGGTCCCCTACACCGAAGAGGTCGAGCAGACCTACACGGTCATGGTGCCCGTCTCGGAAGAGAAGACCGCCACCTACACGGTGATGGTCCCCTACACCGAGGAAGTGGAGCAGTCCTACACGGTCATGGTGCCCGTCTCGGAAGAGAAGACCGCCACCTACACGGTGAAGGTCCCCTACACCGAGCAGGTCGAGCAGGCCTACACGGTCATGGTGCCCGTCTCGGAAGAGAAGACCGCCACCTACACGGTGATGGTCCCCTACACCGAGGAGAAGACGCAGACCTACACGGTGAAGGTTCCCTACACCGAGCAGGTCGAGCAGAAGTACATGGTCAACGTCCCCTACACCGAGCAGGTCACCTCGACCCGCAAGGTGCAGAAGCGCGTTGCGGTCCAGGGCACCAAGACGGTGCAGGTCCGTGGTGGCCACTGGGAGACGCAGCAGGTCGAGGTCGCCGGCGGCACCGACGCCTGCGGCTGCCCCTGCCCCCCGAAGACCTGCTGCAAGCGGGTCTGGGTGCCCACGTGTGAGACGAAGGAAGTTCCCGTCACCACCTACGAGTGCGTGACCGAGGAAGTTCCCTGCACCCACACGGTCACCAAGTGCCGTCAGGAAGAGCGGACCCGCACGGTGTGCGTGCAGAAGTGCCGTGATGAGGAGCGGACCCGCACCTACACGGTGTCGAAGTGCCGTCCCGAAGAGCGGACCCGCACCTACACCGTCACCAAGTGCGTGCCGGAGCAGCGGACCCGCAAGGTCTGCGTGCAGAAGTGCCGTGACGAGGAGCGGACCCGCACCTACACGGTGACGAAGATGGTGAACGAGACCAAGACCCGCAAGGTCGCGGTCACGAAGTGCCGTCCCGAAGAGCGGACCCGCACCTACACCGTCACCAAGTGCGTGCCGGAGCAGCGGACTCGCAAGGTCAGCGTGCAGAAGTGCAAGACCGAGACTCGCACCCGCGAGTATCAGGTCACCAAGTGCGTGCCGGAAGCGATGACGAAGGAAGTTTCCTACACGGTCATGGTTCCGCAGCAGAAGGAAGAGAAGTACACCGTGACGGTGTGCGACTGCGTGCCCGAGACCAAGACGCAGACCTACACGGTTCGCGTGCCGGTCCAGGTCACGAAGGAAGTGCCCGTCAAGAAGTGCGTGCGGGTCGCCGTCGAGGTGCCCTGCGGCGGTTGCGGTGAGGCTTCGGCCTGCGGCAGCTGCGGTGATGCCTCGGCTTGCGGTTGCGAGTCGGGCGACGCCTGCAACTCGTGCGGAAGCCGCCGCCGTGGCTGTGGCTGCCGCCGTGGCTGTGGCTGCTGAGCACTGACCGAGACGGGCCCAGCCCGTTTCACGCCGTGCCCAAAAAAGGGGGCCGGCCGCTTCGGCGGCCGGCCCCTGTCTTTTGGAGGTGCGACGCGCTTCCCTCGCGTCGTCGCCGACGATCCGAAGGAGGCTGAATCACCGTTCAACTACCAGCGGGACTCGAGACCGAGGTTCGCCCCGTGCAGGAACATACCGCCGGCGCCGCGAACCCCCGTGCCACTGGTGCCGGTGTCGGTGAAATCAAACTGGTTGGGCGCGAGTGCCACCCCCGATAGCCACGCGAGGTTGTAGCCGATCCTCAGGCCCCAGGTTTCGCTGAAGCGGTAGGCGAGCGTGAGATTCATCGTCGAGAGAAATCCCATGCCAGTGTCGATGGCCGAGCGACCTGGGCGATATTCGTGGCTGCCGCCGTAGATGCTCGTAATCGGGGGAGACGACTGCTCGAGCCATGCGCCCCCAAGACCGGCTTTGAGGAAGCCCTCGAGCGATAATCGATCCCAGGTGCGTCGGCCACGCACGCCAAGCTGCGCCCCGAAGAGGTTCGAACTTGTCGTCACCTGGTAGCGATCGGCCGGGCCGCCTGAAAATGGATTCACCAACAGGGCTGCCTGCTCATCGAGTCCGGCCCAGAAGAGTCCGCCGATCCAGTCCAGTTCCGTGTCGTGGCGGCATCGTCGCTGGGGCCACGGCGAGCACGGCTCGCAGCCGCTCGAGAAGTCGCTCGACAGAAGGTTCAGCTCCGCAACGTTCAGGCTCGACCACCATGCTCCGCGGATCGTGTCGGCAGAGCTCCACCGGGGCACGCCTTTCCCGAGGTTGCCCGGCACGGCGAGTCCGTTTGCCGCATCGGCACGGGCATCGCCATACCAACCGTACACGCCCCAGTAGCCGACCTCCCACCCCAGTCCGTCGCACCCGTGACGCCCGGCAAACAGCCTGACGCCGGGCGCCGTTGTGGGCGTCATGCTTCGTGTCGTGAGCACGGTGGCCCCGGGCCGTGAACCGTTGGGGTTCTCAACGGCGATGGGCTGGTTGTTCGTGGCGTTGTCACGATCGAGAAAGAGCACATCGAAGACGACGTAGTCGCGATCCACCACGCGTGATCGACCGCATGACGTGCACCCTGGTCGACATCCCTCGTGAGCCATCATCTCGGGGGCCGGCGACTCGCCCATGGCCATCGGCTCGTCGATAACGATCGACGCATCGCCTCCAGACGACTCCGGCACCCCGTCGACCGACGTCGGATCCGATGCGGCCAGCGTCGGCTCAGCCGCACCGATCACAAGCGGTTCACCGACGAACTCCTGGGCGGCAGCGGCAGCCATCGCCACCGCCACCATCGCCACACCAAGGCCCACTCGCTTCATCTGCACGGCCCCCCGGCCCTCGAGCCCCCAACCCGTGGAAGGCGATCCTTCCACCCCGGAGGGAGCGATCGGTTTTTTTCGTCACGAGCATGAGAATCGTTGCATCCCGCACAAACGGCTCCGGAGCACGGGTAAAGTGCGTCGACTCTGCGGCCTTCGCCCGCGTGTCGCCCGCTGGTGGCGGGATGCCTCCCAAAACGCTAGGCTCTCATCCTCGGCAGCCGTTTTTATTTGCGCCGTTTCACCCTCTTGCCAGAGCGAGTTTCCATGGACCAGTTCCGCCGCATCCAAACCGGAAAGAAGGGCGACATCCACCTCGTGCTCTTCAAGGACAAAAAAATTCTCGACGACACGGTCCTCGACGAGATCCGCACGGAAATCACCCAGCTCATCGGCAAGGCTTCGGGGCCGGACGTGCTTCTCGACTTCTCGAACGTCGAGTTCATGTCGAGTGCCATGCTGGGCCTCCTCGGCCAGCTTCACCGCAAGATCTCGACGGGCCACGGCCGCTTGAAGATGTGTGGCATCCGCCCGGAAATCCTCACCGTTTTCAAGATCACCAACCTCGACAAGCTCTTCAGCATCCACAAGGATGCCCCCACGGCGCTGGCGACCTTCACCTGACGGCGGAGCCGGTCGTGGCTGCACCATCCTCCGCACCATCTCCTGCCGCGACCGCGGGCGTCGATGTCGTCATCGCGGAAGACAGCCGCATCCAGGCGAGGATGCTGCAGAAGCGGCTGACCGAAGCCGGCCATACGGTGCGCTGGGGTGAAAACGGCGCCCTCGCCCTCGCCCTTGTCAAGGAGCGACGGCCCGACGTCATCATCTCCGACATCGAGATGCCGGAAATGACCGGCTACGAGTTCTGCAAGGCGGTGAAGACCGACGCCGCCCTGAAGACCATCCCATTGATCCTGCTGTCGACGCTCTCCGACCCCATCGACATCATCCGGGGGCTCGACGCCGGAGCCGACAACTACGTCACCAAGCCCTACGACCCTGACTACCTCCTCGGCCGAATGGCCTCGCTCCTGGCCACGCCGATCGACAGCGGCGATGACGTCGGATCGCTGCTCGAGGTCACCCTCGCGGGTCAGACCTTCCGCGTCAAGGCGGGGCGGCAGCAGGTGCTGAACCTGCTCGTCTCGACATTCGAAAACGCCGTCGCCAAAAACCAGGAACTCGTCGTCGCCAACCAGGAGCTCTCGGTCGCCCGCGACGACCTTCAAAAGTCCAACGATGAGCTCACCTCGCTCAACGCGGAGGTCACTCGGATCAACGCCCAGATGGTTCGAGACCTCAAGGCCGCCGCCAAGGTGCAACGGTCGCTGCTCCCGGCCGACGATGTGACGATCCCGGGATCGAACGTCGCCTGGCGGTACGTGCCCTGCCATAATCTCGCGGGCGACTTTCTCAACATCTTCCCGCTCGATGACGAGCATGCCGGCCTGTTTGTTGTCGACGTGAGCGGTCATGGCGTTCCGTCGTCGCTCATGGCCGTCACGGTGGGGCGTTTTTTGACGCCGAAGGTTTCTGACTCGTCGATCCTCGTGCGGCAGGGTGCCGACGGCCGTGTCGTGGTCACAAGGCCGGCCGAGGTCGCCACGCAGCTCAACCGGATCTTCCAGGCCGACGAGTTTTCGGGTCTCTATTTCACACTGCTCTACGGCGTGCTCCACCTCCCTACAGGTCGGTTTGATTACTGCTCCGGCGGCCATCCACCGCTGGTTCGCATTCCGGCGACAGGAGGGGCCGTGGAGTTTCATCCGATGGAGAGTTTCCCGATCGCCTTCGTGCCGGAGGTGGAATACGAGCAGCGATCGCTTCAGCTCGCTCCGGGCGATCGCCTCGTGCTCTACTCCGACGGTGTTCCCGAGGCCATGAACCAGGAACGGAATCCGTATGGCGACGAGGCCATGGCCGCCTGCCTGGATCGATCGCGCGGTGCCCCGCTCGATGTATGTGTCGGAGGGCTCCTCGAGGCTGTCGAGGCGTGGTGCGTGCCCAATGGCCCACTCGACGACGTGTCGATCCTCAGCCTGGAGTGGCGCCCGTAGGGCGATTCGCTCACCGTCGTGGCTTCGGCACGTAGTAGCTGCAGCCGTGCGTCACAACGCGATCCCACCCCCCGTCGTCGATCCCGATCATCGTCTCGGCCCCGCCCAGAAAGAGCGCGCCGTCCGGTCGGAGAATCCGCCGCACCCTTCCGACGAGAGCCGCTCGTGTCGGCACGTCGAAATAGAGCATCACGTTGCGAAGAAACACCACGTCGACGATCGGCATCATCGGCCAGGTGCCGTTGAGATTCATGGTTCGAAACTCGACGAGCTGTCGGCACTCCTGCACGATGCTCCACCGCCCCTGGAGCGGTCGAAAGAATCGGCGGAGCACGGCAGGGGCGATCCCGCGGTTCGTCTCGAGCTCGCTGTAAATGCCTTCACGAGCCCGCGCCAGAATCGGGTCTGAGTAGTCGGTGGCGATGATTCGAATCCGCCACGTGGCCAACACATCACGAAAATGCTCGGCCAGGGTCATGGCGATGCTAAAAGGCTCCTGCCCGGTGGAGCACGCCGCCGACCAAAACGTCAACTGGCGTTCCGCGGACCGACGTTCTATGAGCCCGCCGATCACTTCGCGGAGCGCTTCAAACGGCGCCCGATCGCGGAAGAACGACGTCTCGTGCGTCATCATCGCGCAGAGCACATCCTTTTCGAGCGTCGGATCGACCCCCTGCCGCACCCGGTCGATCAGGGTTTCGAGGCTCGGAATCTTTCGCTGCCTCACGATCGGCATGAGCCGGGCGACCACCAGATACTGCTTGCTTTCGTCGATGCACACGCCGGTGCGGCGCCGCAGCAGGCCGCAGAGATACTCGTACTGCGGATCTGCGACCTTCATGGATCGTCCGTGTCGACGCGGCCTCAGCCGCCCCGCCTCTGGAGTCGCAGGCCAATCTCCACGCCGATCTGCGACAGCGGCAGCACGGCATCGGCCAGGCCCGCCCGCACGACTTCGCCTGGCATGCCCCAGACGACACTCGAAAACTCATCCTGGGCGATCACGCTTCCTCCGGCGGCCACGATCGCCTTGGCGCCGGCAAGACCGTCGCGTCCCATGCCGGTGAGCACCACGCCCAACGTCGCCCCGCCCCACACCCGAACCGCCGAGCGAAACAGCACGTCGGCTGCCGGACGGCATGAGTTTTCGGGAGGTGCGTCGGTGAGCCGAACCCTGGGCTGCGCCGCGTCACCCGCCACCTCGAAATGCCGGCCGCCTGGCGCCAGCAGCACCGACCCCGCCTGGAGCGGTGCTCCGTCGACGGCCTCCGACACCGGTAGTCCAAACGATTTCGCGAGCCGCTCGGCGAGGTGTGCGGTGAAGAACGCCGGCATGTGCTGCACGACGAGCACCGGCACACGGGCCTCGGGGACGAATGCGGGAAGCACCTCGGCGAGGGCCGTCGGCCCTCCCGTCGACACCGCGACGACCACGGCCTGAATGCGCTCCTGACGAACCGCCGTGCGGGCAAGGGGTGCCGCGCCGGCCGCGCGAGGATCCGCCGAGCGGGACAGCCGTGGGTGGCCGACCGTGCCGCGGGGCACGAGCGACTTGATCCGTCCGATCACGTCGGTGCGAATTCGTTCGGCCACCTCGCTGGCATCGAGTCCGGCCGGCTTGGCCACGTAATCGTTGGCCCCGGCCAAAAGCGCCTCGACCGTGGCCTTCGCCCCGCGTTCCGTGAGGCTCGAAAACATCATGACGGGCAGTTTGCCGAAACGACGGCGAATCTCCTTGAGCGCCGTGAGGCCGTCCATCACGGGCATCTCGACGTCGAGTAGCACGAGATCGGGTGCCGTCGCAGCAATCGCGTCGAGGCAGGCCGATCCGTTGATCGCCGTGCCCACCACCTTGATGTCGGGATCAGCAGCGAGCGTCGCCGAAAGGATGCCTCGAATGGTGGCTGAGTCATCGCAGATGAGCACCCCGATCGGTCCACGGCCACCCAGGGCCACCTGGCCGTCGTCGAGCACGCCCAGGTCGACGAGCTTCCGGGCGAGGGCGGAGGCGGTGAAGGGCTTGGCGAGGTACTCGTTGATCCCGGCCTGTCGCGCCAGCGCAATTCGATCCTGCTCATGCTCCGTCGAGATCATCAGGATCGGCAGGGAACGGTAGCCCGGGTGTTGGCGGAGCCGTCGCACCAGTTCGATCCCGTCCATCACCGGCATGTGCCAGTTCACGGTGATCACGTCGGGACGCTCGGTGGCCAGGGCCTCGAGCGCCTCGGCGCCGTTCGCCGCCTCGGTGCACGCAAAACTCAGCTCCTGCAGCGCCCGGGCGACGATGCTTCTGGCCGGTTTCGAGTCGTCAACGACGAGCGCCCGCACGATCGGGATCCTCCTTGCCCTCACCAGCCAAATGGCCGGCATTCATGCAGCCTAACTCTTCTTGTATTCCTCCACGAGGCGCTGCAGTGCCTGGGCCATCCGCGAGAGTTCCTGCGACGACATCTGCGTGTTGGCAGCCCCCTCGGCCGTGCTCTGGGCCGCCTGAGCGACCTGCACGATGTTCTCCGCAATCTCCGAGGAGCCGGTGGTGGCCTCTCCAATGTTGCGGCTGATCTCGCCGGTCGTCACCGACTGCTCCTCGACGGCGGCGGCGATCTTCGTCTGGAGACTGTCGATCTGCTCGATCACCTTGCCGATTTCAGCGATGGCGTCGACGGCCCGCTTTGTATCGGCCTGCATCGACTCGATCCTGCCGCCGATCTCCTCGGTGGCCTTCGCCGTGTCGCGGGCGAGCTCCTTGACCTCGCTCGCCACCACCGCGAAGCCCTTCCCCGCTTCTCCGGCACGGGCGGCCTCGATCGTGGCATTGAGCGCCAGGAGATTCGTCTGTTCGGCGATCGAGGTGATCACCTTGATCACCGCACCGATCTCATTGCTCGACCGGCCGAGCGCGTCCATCGTGGACGACGTCGCCGACGCCATGTCCACGGCCCGACGGGCGGTCGTGGCGGCGTCCTGGGAACTCCTCGCGATTTCATGGATGCTGGCCACGAGGTTGTCGATGGAGCCAGACACCGTTCGGGCGTTGCCGCTCACCTGTTCCGCCGCGGCCGACACGAGGTTGGCCTGGGCGGTCGTCTGCTCGGCGGCGGCGCTCATCTGCTGACTGACGCTGGTGAGTTCCTCCGAGGCGCTTGCGAGGGCATGGGTATTGTCGACGATGCCACCGACGAGCGTGGCCTGCCGTTGGGCTTCACGGGTCAGCCGTCGGGCGATCAGCGTCGAGACCACGAGCACCGCAGCGGCGGTGAGGCCGAACACCGTCAGCCCCACCCGAAGCAGACGATGCACGGGCGCAAACACCTCCGCGGTGTCGATTTCGGAGATCAGCGCCCATCGAATGTCCGGATGACTTCCGGATGGGTCGTGGAACACGGTGACCGGACGCCACGCCACCAGCGACTGCCGGCCCTGGTAGTCCTTCATCTCGGCGACCCCGGCCTTGCCATCGTCGAGGGCGCTCCGGACGGCCTCGGTGTCGACCTTCAGATCGGAGTTGATGATCGTGGTTTTGACGCCGAGTTCCTTGACGAATCGCGAGTTGCTTCGGAACAGACGGTCGGGACCGATGGCGTAGGTCTCGCCGGTGTCGCCCATGCCGGTCGTTTCGCCGATGATGTCGTCGGCCTTGTCGATGGGAACCTGGAAGACGACCACGCCGATCACCCGACGCCCGTCGAACATGGGCGCCGCGATGAAGCTGGCCGGCTCGTTGTACGACGGCAGGTACCTCGCAAAGGGGCCGTAGCCCATGGCGTCACGTCGTCCGGCGGCCACAGCCTGATGGAAGGCGAGCCCGAGGCTCGACGACGCCAACGGTCCCTCACGGAGCGAGGCCCCCAGGTCGGCCTCCTTGCACACGCTATACACCACCGCCCCACTCTGTGCGTCGACGAGGAAGGCGTCGTAGAGCCCGTATTTCTCGACCAGGCTTCGGAAAAAGGGGTGGAAGGTCGCGTGGGCCTTCGTGTAGGCCGAGGCATCGTCCGCCGCGTCGAGCGCCGCCTTCGTGCCAAGCGGGTTGTCGTTGCGACGGATGTAGAGGTATTGGAGATAGGCCGCGTCATCATCGAGGGAGTCGCAGAGCACCTTCACATCGCCTACGTCACCCGAGCGACGGCGAAACTCCGCCGAAAACTCGCCGGTATAAAACGTCTCGAGGTCACGCCGGGCGTCGGCCAACCTCTGGTCATTCACCCCGTCGTCGGTTCGAATCGACTGAAGTCCCGTGCGGAGCTTGTCGAGTGCCTCGCGGGCGACGCGACCCTCGGCCAGCACCGCCAGTTCCTGACGGAGCGTTCGAAAATAACGCTCCACCGACTTTGCCGTCACGGCGTTGACCGTGTCGAGTTGCTTGAGTGCCTGCTCGCGGATCGCCGATGACGAGGCGCGGTAGCTCGTCGTGCCCATGAAGGCCATCGGCACGAGCGACACCCCGAGGAGGGCAAGGAGGAGCGGATTGGTGAGAAACGAACGCCAGCCGGCACCGGCCGTGTGATCACGATCAGCCATGATGAACTCCCTGCCTCTCGGAAAATGGCGGCCGTGGCCGCACGAGTGAATGAATCATGCGTTGGGGATCGAGCAGGTGCACGAGCCGGTCGGGCGCCGCAAAAACACCTGCCAGAGCCTCCCCGGAGCCCTCAGAAAGCGATGATGTCGAGGGATCGATGTGGTCTTCCGAAATCTCGACGACGTCGAGCATCTCGTCGATCAGGAGCCCGTACCAGTCGTCCTGAAGAGCGATCACCAGGTGCGTGGCCCGGTCCCTCGCTCCACTGGCAAGGCCCAGTCGCACTCCGGGATCGATGACGGGAACGATGCGTCCACGGAGGTGCAGCAGCCCGAGCACCCCCTCTGGCGCCAGAGGCACGGTCGTGAGCCGTCCGCCGCGAAGCACCTCGACGACGCCGTCCGCCGGAACGGCGAAACACGCATCCCCCAGGCGGAAGGCGCAGTATCGATGGGCAACGGGAGTCGGTGCAGGAGCTCGACGATCCGTGACGTTCATCGGTGCCCCTCGACAATGGCATGGTTTCGCATGGCACCGAGGTCGACCACTTCCGTCGCCATCCCCCCGAGCGCGAGCATGCCCGCCAGGCCTGCCATGCCGGCAGGCTGCAGCGGTGACTCAGCAACCAGCACGTCGAGGATGCTGTCGACCGCAAGTCCAAGGCAGCCACTGTCGGCCGACACCACCACCACGTTCACGTTCGTGGGCAAGGTCACCGACGGGCTGCCAAGCATCGCATCGATGTCGGCCAGCGGGGTAAAGGCGTCGCCACGCCGAACGACCCGCCGGCGACCGACCTCTTGCACGTCCTGCCGCGCATAACGCTCCAGCCGCACGACGTCGGCCAGCGGAACGGCGACCCGTCTGCCCGCCGGCGTGCCGCACACGAGGTAGCGATCGGCGAGTTCGGCAGTAGGCACCGCCGGCGCATCGGGTTCGTGATCAACGGGAGGAAGCTTGGCCAGCCGCTGGAGTCCACGGAGATCGAGAATCAGCACCACGCCTCCGTCGCCCAGCACCGTTGCTCCCGAATAGAGGCCGAGCCCGGCCAGCAACGCTCCGATCGGTTTGACGACGATGGTCGACAGGCTGGCGGAATCAAGGAGTTCACGGCACCGCAGGTGACCACCGGCTGATCGCATCCCATCGACGACGAGGCCAAACTCACGATCGTCGACCCTCACCAGCACCACGGTGCCGTCCTCGCGGCAGGCGGTCTGGTCCCGTACACCAAGAAACTGATCGAGGAACACGATCGGCACCAGGCGGCCACGAACCCGCATCACGGGGGCGTCGTGTAGCCCTTCGATCCGTGGACCGGATCGATCCTTGGCCAGCGGAACGAGCTCCCCCACGGCCGACTGAGGAATCGCGAACCGTTCCGTGCCGCAGCGCACGACGAGCGCCGGCATGATGGCCAGCGTGAGCGGCACGTGCACGCAGACCGTGGTGCCAGCCCCGGGAGCGCTGTGGATGTCGACGGTTCCCCCGATCGCCTCGATGTTGGTGCGCACGACGTCCATCCCCACGCCACGCCCCGACACACTCGTCACCTGGGCGGCCGTCGAGAACCCCGGCTCAAAGATGAACTGCAAGACGCGATCGGGGGGCATCGATGCCGCGTCGGCCGCTGAGACGAGGCCTCGCGTCACGGCCTTCTCCCGAACCTTTTCGAACGCGATGCCGGCCCCATCGTCCGACACCTCGATCGTCACCCGGCCGCTTTCGTTGAACGCACGGAGCGACAGCCGCCCGGCGCGGGGTTTGCCCTTGGCCACGCGCTCAGCCGGTGGTTCGATGCCGTGGTCAACCGCGTTGCGAAGCAGGTGCGTGAGCGGGTCACGGATGCTCTCGATGAGCGATCGGTCAAGCTCGGTGTCGGCCCCGTCGATGACGAGCTGCACCTCCTTCCCGCACGACACGGCCAGGTCTCGGACCGTGCGCGGAAACCGGCTGAAGACGTGCTCCACCGGCTGGAGTCGCGTTTTGACCGCGGTTTCCTGCAGGGCGTTGGTGACGGCGTTGATCCGTTGGCTGCAGGCCTGCACGGCCGGATCATCGCTATCGATGCTTCGCAGCTGGTTTCGGGCAAGCACGAGTTCGCCCACCAGATCGAGAATCGACGCGAGGAGATCCACGTCGACTCTCACGCTCGACTCCGCCGCCGTCACGCCCGCTGCCGCCACTCCCGTCGTGGCAACGGAGGAAACTGGTTCGGGGGAGGGCGTCGCGGGGGTCGCAGTCACCGCCGCCGCAGGAGTCGGCCCATCCTCAGGCTTTTCACCGGCGGCTGGGATGCCCGTGCTCGGCGTCGACTCCGTCGTCGATGGCGATGGTGCTGGCGCCGGGGCGGCGTTCGCGGCCACCGGACTTGCCTGTGTCGCCTTCGACTCGTCGGGCCCAACCGCACCAGGCAGCGTCGATTCCGCCTGTTCGGCAGCTGCGGTCAGCGACCTGGAGAGCTCCCGGTAGTCCTGATCACCCTCGCCACCGGTCGCTTCGATGGAGCGGAGAATCGCACGAACGGCATCGACCATCGTGTAGAGCGTGCCGGCGATCCGGTCGTCCAGCCGTAGCCGGCCGTCACGAAGCTTCCCAAGCAGGTGCTCACCACTGTGGGCGAGCGCCCCAAGCTTCGAAAAGCCAAAGAAGCCGCTGTTGCCCTTGATCGTATGAACCGTGCGGAAAACACTCGCCAGTCGCGGCGCATCCGCGGGATCCGCCTCGAGCGCAAGAAGGTCCTTGTCGAGCTGATCGAGGTTTTCACTCGACTCGACAAGAAACTCTTCGATGAACTCGCGGTTGTCAGACATCCGGAAATCGAACCAGATCAGGCCCGAGGAAAGATGAGGGGCTGGGCGAAAGGATTCCGACTGCGCAAGGTTTGCCGGCAGCCTTGCGGTAAGCATACCCCGTGAAATGCGGCCGATCTCGGGCATGGAACGACGGCCCTTTCGACCCTCACAGGCCGTACAGCCGGCCCCCAGATCGCCCCAGGCCCTTCGATCGGGACGGCTCGCTCAGGATGCGGTCGACGCCCGTTGGTCGATGGCGTCGTCCATGAGGGGCCAGAGCGCGTCGATATCGCCCTTGAAGATGTCGCCGATCAGGATGTCCGTGATCAGCGGTTTGGCATCGCCGTGTCGTCGCACGAGCTGGCCGAAGTTGAGGCCGTCATAAAACCCGCACACGAGCTTCCGCATCCGGTCGAGACCAGCCGTGTAGCCGGGTCCCCACGAACCCAGCCTCGCCTCCGAGGTGTCGTGGCAGTCGAGCCCCTCGGCGATCGCGTCCGCGGCCAGCGCCCCGCTCTTGAGCGCGAGAAGAATCCCCGAGGAATAGAGCGGGTCGAGGAATCCAAAGGCATCGCCCACGAGCACCCAACCATCGCCCGCCACCTGAGAAGCCCGGTAGGAATACTCCTTTGCGGCGCGGTAGGGAGCCACGCGTTCCGCCGACGTCAGGCGGGGCTGCACGCCCGGACATCGTGCCATTTCATCGCGATAAATCGCCTCGAGATCCTTTGAATCGCGGTTCTTGAAAAGATGGTCGAACGGCGCCACGACACCGACGCTGACGAGATCATCCTGGAGCGGGATGTACCAGAACCATCCCACCTTGCCCTGCGTTTGCATCACGAGCGTGGCGCCGGCGTCGAGACCGGGCTCCCGTTGCCCCCCCTTCCAGTAGGTCCAGATGGCGGCCTTCTTGAGCACGGGGTCCCACTGCCTGAGCCCCAGACGATCGAGAATGATCCCGCTCTGCCCTGCCGCATCGACGACGACGTCGCATCGCACCTCGCTCTCCACGCCATCTTCATCCAGGGTGCGAACTCCGACCGCCCGCCGTCCCTCGAACAGCACGTCGAGCACGCGCACGCCCTCTCTGACATCAACGCCGTGCGACCGGGCGTTGTCGAGCATCATCTGATCGAACTCCTGGCGGGTGACCTGCCAGGTGCGAGAACTCTCGTGCGGTTTGTAATCCGCAAAGTAAAACGGCTCGGAAACACGCCCCTGCTCCGACACGAACTGCACGCTGTGCTTCTCGACGAACGGCCCCCCCCGAAGCCTCGGGAGCATTCCAAGCCGCTCCAGCACCCAGAACGTTTCTGGAATCAGCGACTCCCCGACGTGGTAGCGAGGAAAACGGTCCCGCTCGAACAGCCGGACGGTCCGACCGTGCTGGGCGACAAGGGTGGCGGTTGTCGCGCCGGCGGGCCCACCCCCGATCACGACCACTTCTGGATTTCCAGCGTCCACCATCGGGCACCTCGCACTCCCTGGCCACGGGGGCGCCCCGCGGAAGACTGATCCACGAGGGAAACCCCTTGAAGGATAGTCGGCCGGACCGGGGCGGCCACCGCCGGGACGAGATCTACTCGAACTGCCGGAGAGCCTCGATTGCGGCCAGTGCCCGATCCAGGCCTCCCAACCGGCTCACCGCCTTTTTCGCGGCGACCAGGTCTTCCACCGAAATCCGCGACTTTGACTTTCCGCCCTTGGCGGCACTCTTGGTGGCAGCAGCGGCGGCAGCAGCGAGATTGATCGACTTCCTGCGCTTGCGCGGCCGGAACCCCATCCGCTTGAGCACCATGCTCACCTGCGGCGAGGAAACCTCGATGCCCTGCTTTTGCAACACGGCAATGATCGCCACAGGACGCGGCTTTTCACCCTTCGCCTTCATGGCCGAGGCGACCTTGCGAATCTCGGCCGACTTGTTGACATCCTTGGGCGACTTCTTGTCGGCTGCTTTTTCGGCTTTTTCTGACATGGGAACTCCGGGGCGGGATACGGTTGAAGGCACATGGTCATGGAATGACATCACGCATCTGTCACCATACAAAACGTGTTATCAGATGATGATGCCAGGAACTATACCATGATGACGCGCGATGTACATTCTGCGCACCGCCGAATCCCCACGGCACGAAAAAAACCGATCACAGCCACGACCGCGGCACCACGACCCCCTCGCCAGAGTTGGTCACGGCGTCCTGACGGTCATTCCTGCAGATCAGTCCTTCAGCCTGCAGATCAGTCCTTCAGATTGAACAGCCGCTTCAGGGCATCGAGCAGTCCGTGCGGCGGGCCGGCATGGCTCTCGCTTCGCAGCGAGGCCAGGGGCGGATGGAGCATCTTTGCGGCGTACCGGTCAAACGACTGACGGATCTCGTCGCGATCGCGGTCGTCGAGGTGGGGAAGGCGTCGAAACAGCCGCTCCAGTTCCGCCTCGCCGGTTTCCGACCAGCCCGCCCGCAGCTGCTCGATGACCGGCGCCGTCGAGCGATGGTGCATATCGCCCATGAACCGGCTCGTCTCCTCGTCGACGATGGCCAACGCCCTCGGAAGCTCCCGCTGACGGCTGCGACGATTGGCATCACAGGCCTCGGCCAGATCATCGACACACGAAAGCCAGACCCCGGGCCGTTCACCAACGCGTGGATCGAAGTCGCGCGGGACGGCGAGATCGAGCACCACGAGCGGCCGCCCTTCGCGATGAGCCTCGGCTCGATCGAAGAGATCGAGTGAAACGACCGGTTCGCTCGATCCTGTCGTGCTCACCACGAGATCGGCTGCGGCAAGTTCTCGCTCCAGTTCATCAAAGGACGCCGGCTTCGCACCGAGCCGAGCAGCCAGGTCATCCGCCCGCGACGCGGTGCGGTTGACGATCACCACGTCACGGCCACCAGCGGCCCGGAGATAGCGAAGCGTCTCGGCCGCCATCTTGCCGGCCCCGATGAGCAGAATCCGCTTGTCGTCGAATCGCTCGAACACGCTGCTGGCAAACTCCGCCACCGCCACGCTCGGGATCGACACCCGCTCCCGGCCCAGAGCCGTTTCCGTGGCCACACGCTTGGCGGTGCGGAGAGCCGCCTGAAACATTCCTGCCGTGAGCGGCCCCGCCGTGCGGTTGTCCTGCGCGATCGTCCACGCCTGCTTCACCTGCGAAAGGATCTGGGGCTCCCCGAGCACCATGCTGTCGAGCCCGGCGGCCACCGAGAAGAGATGCCGCACCACCGCTTCGTCGTGTTCTCTGGAGAGCACGGGCGCCAGCGCCGCTGCCTCGAGCCCACGACACTCGGCCAGAAACGAGAGCAGTTCCTCAACCGGCGGAGCGGCCACCTCGGCCTCCCCCGCTGCGTAGAACTCAACCCGGTTGCAGGTCGACAGCAGAACCCCCTCCCGCCCGGGAAAGCGGTCGCGAAACCGTGCGAGCGCGTCGGCAGCCTGTTCGGCGGTGAAGGCGAGCCGTTCGCGGAGCGCCAGTGGCACCGTGCGATGGGTGGCACCCACGAGCGCGAGCATCATCGCACGACCTCCGCATCGGCCACACCCAACGGTGACTCAGCCGGCCTGCCATGCCGCGTCGTTCCGGCAAGGCCCCACGCGATCGACCCCGCCATCACCACGAGGCTCGCGAGCGACAGCCACGCCATCACGCGACCACCCCCGGGCCGCCTCCTCGCCATCGCGGCCCACTGCGACGCCACGATGAGCCAGGCCACCACGAGTCCCATCCGCATGACAACCGGATCGGTCCAGGGCACGGTCTCCATCAAGCCTCGTCGATGATTGACCGCGTTGAGAATGAGCCCCGACGCGAAGCCGGCGGTGGCGGCCCAGGCGGCGATCGCCGGTGTGCGCGAGGTGACATGTTCGAGCCGCTCGAGGCTCGGCAGTCGCAACCCACCGGCCGATGACGACTTGACCGTCAGTCGCCAAGCCTGCAGCAGCCACATCGATCCGGCGATCGCACCGAGCACCACGCTGACGCTCCACACCAGATGAAAGGCCCCGTGAACGCGGCCCCAAAACAACGAGGCGGCGTCGTGGAGAAAAGGCTCACGGCTTGCGACCGTCGCCGCCCCCACGAGGCCGAGAATGACCGGGAGGAGAAACAGGCCGATCGGTGTCTTTGGATTGGCCAGCGCGAGCCAAAGGTAGGCGACCGCGAGGACCCATGCGGCAAGGAGATACCAGTCAAAGGGACTCGACAGGGGCAGCGTGCCCGACGCCGCCGCGCGCCATCCGAGAAACAACGTGTGGGCGACCAGACCGGCCGCCGCAAAAAACACCATCACCGCCCCACGCACGCCGGAGCGAAACACCAGCCGAGAGGCCTCGCACGCCAACGCGACGCCATAACTCGCTGCGAAACAGACGATCGAGATGCCGGAAAGGAAGGCGGCCATGCGGTGCATCGGGGGTGTCGGAAGTTCTGCATTGTAGTTGCCAAATCCCGCCTGCCGACCGCCCACAATCCGCCTATACTCCTCGAGATGCCCATCACCAGCCCGCCGTCGCCCCGTTCCACCGACCCCCTGTTCCTGAGGGCCTGCCGCCTGGAACCGGTGGAACGGACTCCCGTGTGGCTCATGCGCCAGGCCGGCCGCTACCTCCCGGAATACCGGGCGGTGCGCGACAAGGTGGGCTTTATGGAGCTCTGCAAGACCCCCCGATTGTCGGCGGAAGTGATGATCGCCACGGTCGAGCGGCTCGGCGTCGATGCCGCGATCATCTTCAGCGATCTGCTTCCCATCCTCGAGCCGATGGGGCTCGATCTGGAGTTTGCAGCCGGTGAGGGTCCGGTGATTCACAACCCGGTCCGCTCACCCGACGATGTCGGCCGGGTGCGTGAGCTCGACGATATCGACCGCCTTGGCTTCGTGATGGACACCGTTCGGGCGACGCGGGCCGGCCTCGACCCGTCGATTCCCGTGATCGGCTTTGCGGGAGCCCCGTTCACGCTCGCCGGCTATTGCATCGAAGGGGGCACGAGTCGTGCCTGGCTTCACACCAAGTCGCTGATGTACCGGCATGAATCAGCGTGGCATGACCTCATGGCCCGAGTGGCGAGGGCCGTGAGCCGCTACCTCGTCGCTCAGATCGATGCCGGCGCCCAGGTAGTGCAGGTGTTCGACAGCTGGGTTGGCTGCCTGTCGCCCGACGACTACCGTCGGTATGTGCTTCCGCATTCGCGGACCGCCATGGCCGAGGCCGTGAAACGGGTTCCCACCATCCATTTCGCCACCGGCAATCCGGCCCTGCTGCCGCTCCTTCGCGAAGCCGGAGGCCAGGTCATCGGCATCGACTGGCGGATCGACCTCGATGAGGCGTGGAAAACAGTCGGCTACGATCGGGCCGTGCAGGGCAACCTCGATCCGGCGATCCTTCTGGCCGACCGTGACACGATCCGTGCTCGCACACGGGACATCCTCGCCCGCGCCGCGGGCCGCTCCGGCCATATTTTCAACCTCGGCCACGGCATCCTTCCGAACACCCCGGTCGAAAACGTTCTCGAACTGATCGCCACCGTGAAGCACGGCTGATGGTCGCGAATCCAAGGGTGCGAGCACCGGGCCTCGTCACGAAAGGGCCCGGCGAGGTACAACATCGTGCTGCGCCTGATCGGACCTGCTGAGCTCCGGATCGCCGCAGAGCCCCAGCACCTTCGAATCGGCAGCATGAAGACTCTCGAGCAGCGGCTCTTTCACCTTTTTCCTCCGGCCGACGTCGCCAAGGCCCGTTCCCTGACCCCCGCCTCGGTCGCCTGCCCCAGGGTGGGCCATGTCCGGGCGACGGTGATCGGCGACGACGGGGAAGAGCACGAGGTTGAACTCGAACTCTCAGCCCACCGTCGCGGTGGCATGACCCTGGAAACCCGCTGTTCCACTCCGGCTGGCCGCGCGGGCAGGCCGTGCGCCGTGCTCGCATCGGTGCTCCTCGAGATCGATCGCCGGCGGCTCCTCTCGGGCATTCGCGATCAGACTCCGGTCACACTCGACATCGTCGCCGAGGAGCCTGACGAGGCGACGGCCTACGAGGAAGAGCCCGTGGAGGAGGATTCCTCCGGGCAGGAACCGGATGCCGAGGCTGAGCCCTCTGGCTGGACTCCACCGGCATCGGTTCGGCGACCGAGCCAGCGGCTTCCAGCCTGGGCCTCGGAACTCGAGGAACGGCGCCGGCTCGTCGAGCCGGCCGTGCGGTCACATGGCATTTCGATCCCCGATCAGCGACGCACCGGTGGCGCGCTCGTGTTTCTCCTCGACCTCACCGCATCGTCCGACGCGCGCGCTGCCGTGATCGTGCCGGCACGCATGCAACTCGATGTCGCCGGGAATGCGACAGGCCGTCCAAGGCCCATCACGATCGGGCCAGAGGAGGTGGAGTTTTCCCACCTCGATGCCCAGGAGCGTTCGCTTGTCGAGCGGCTCGTCGGGGCGTCGGCCGCCGGCGCCACCATGCTGCCTGAGCCGGTCGATCGCCGCACGATCGCGCGGATCGTGGTCAGCCCGAGGTCGGCCGCCACGCACCTCGCCCACCTCTGCGAAACCGGAAGGCTCGTCGTCCAGCCGGAACCCCGGCGTGATCCCGAACGCGTGATTCCCCTGACCTGGGATAGCGGACAGCCGTGGGAGTTTGCATTTGTCGTCGAGCCTGACGACGACGACCTCCGACCGTCGCGTGGCGGAGACGACGACGCCCCTCCTGCCAAGCCGGCCAAGGCCACGCTCCGCGGCATGCTCGTTCGAGGCAGCCAGCGGAAAGACCTGAGCGAACCACGGGCAATTCTCCGAGCGGGCCTGGTCGTGTTTGCCGATCGAATCGCCCGCCTGAAGGATGCGGGCGCCGATGGAACGGCAGCCGTATCGTCAGCGTGGCTCGAGCAGTTCGAACGACGGGGGCCCATCGAAGTTGCATCGAGCCAGATCGACGGCCTCGTGGAGCGTCTCGCCCTGCTTGCCGACGTGCCTCGGCTCGTCCTGCCGGCGTGGACTGGCTGGCGGATCGAGTCGGGAGCTCCTTCCCCCAAGCTCGTGCTCGACGATTCACCCGCCGTATCGCTCGACGCCGACGGGTCGGGCAGCCGGAAGCGACAGCCGAAGGTGCAGCTCGCGGGCAAGGTGTGGTTCGACTATGCGGGGATCGTGATCGCCGCCGACGATCCCGCCGGCGGTGCGGCCGACTCGTCGCGGCGGGTTTTCGTGCGGCGTGACCGAGCGATCGAACAGGAGGCGCTCGCCCTCCTTCCCAAACACGGCGCCCTCGCCGCCCGGGGGCTGGCCCTCGACGGAAGCGCCGCCACACACCATGTCGAAATCGCCCGCAACCGGCTCGACAGTTCGGTGTCGCAGCTGGCATCGGTGGGCTGGTTCGTCGAGGTGGCCGGACGTCGGTATCGCCCGGCAGGGAGCGTGGCGTGGAACGTCACCAGCGGCATCGACTGGTTCGAACTGTCGGCGGCGATCGACTTCGGCGGCGTCACCGCAGAACTCCCGGCGCTCCTCGAGGCCATCGCACGCGGCGGCCGCGCCGTCGAGCTTTCCGATGGATCGATCGGCATCCTTCCCGACAGTTTTGCCCGCGACCTCGAACCGATGATGGCCCTGGCCCAGAAGCACGACGGCAAGCTCCGCTACGGCCGCATCCAGATGGCCTTGCTCGACGCCTTGCTCGCAGGGCAGCCGCAGTCGGCGGTCGACGAGGCCTTCGAGCGGCTTCGTGAGCAGCTCGCCGCCGGCGAGCAGCCCGAGGCCGAGCCCGAGCCCCAGGGATTCCACGGAACCCTCCGTCACTATCAGCGCGAAGGCCTCGGATGGCTCGTCTTTCTCGAGCGATGCGGCCTCGGCGGCTGCCTCGCCGACGACATGGGTCTCGGCAAGACGATCCAGGTGCTCGCCCTCCTCGCCCGGCGCCAGGCCGAGATCAAGGCGGCAGGCATCCCCCACCGCCCATCGCTCGTGATCGTGCCGCGGAGCCTCGTCTTCAACTGGCTCGACGAGGCACGGAAGTTTGCGCCGCAACTGAGGGTGGTGAATCACACGGGCACGACGCGCGCCGACGAAACGGGCTCGATCAGCGACTGGGATATTGTCGTCACCACCTACGGAACGCTGCGTCGCGACATCATGACGCACCGTGAGACGGAGTTTGACTACGTCGTTCTCGACGAGGCCCAGTCGATCAAAAACGCAGCCAGCCAGGCGGCGAAGGCCTGCCGGCTGCTTCGCGCCCGCCATCGGCTTGCCCTCACCGGGACGCCGGTCGAAAACCACATCGGTGAGCTCTGGAGCATCTTCGAGTTTCTCAATCCGGGTCAGCTCGGCAGCGCCTCGCGGCTCAGGAAGTTTCTGGCCGATGGCCGGGGCAGCGCCGAGATCGTCGCCCGAGCCGTCCGGCCCTACCTGCTTCGTCGCACAAAGTCGCAGGTGCTCTCCGATCTTCCGGAAAAGACCGAGCAGACGCTGTTTGTGGAGCTCGGCGAGACGCAGCGCAAGGCCTACGACGAACTTCGCGAGCACTTCCGCGCCGAACTCGCCGGCCGCATCGGTCGGATGGGCATCGGGCGATCGAGGATCGCGGTGCTCGAGGCGCTCCTCCGCCTTCGGCAGACCGCCTGCCATGCCGGGCTCGTGGATCACTCCCGTGTCGATGAGTCGTGCGCCAAGCTCGACACGCTGCTCGAACAGCTCGAGGAGGTGCTCGCCGAGGGCCACAAGGCCCTGGTCTTCAGCCAGTTCACGAGCTTCCTTTCCATTCTCCGACGACGGCTCGACGAGAAGGGGACGGTCTACGAGTACCTCGACGGCCGCACCACCGACCGCCAGGCGAGGGTGGCACGTTTCCAGGAGGATGCCGACTGCAAGCTCTTCCTCGTCAGTCTCAAGGCAGGTGGACAGGGCCTCAACCTCACCGCGGCCGACTACATCTACATCCTCGACCCGTGGTGGAATCCCGCCGTCGAGGCACAGGCCGTCGACCGCGCCCACCGCATCGGCCAGACCAGGCCGGTGTTTGCCTACCGCCTCATCGCCCGCGATACGGTGGAGGAGAAGATCGTGGCCCTTCAAGACCGCAAGCGCGATCTCGCCGAGTCGATCGTACGGGCCGACGAGAGCATGATTGCGAGCCTGACGCCGGAAGACGTCGAGCTGCTGTTGTCGTGACCCCGAACGGGGGCGGTTGCCCGTGAGGCCGCCGCCTCACACAATCCTCATGTTCGGATCGGAAACTTCTGTCCGAATCATGCCCACGACGTCCCTGATCCTGTCCTGCGCGGAGCCTTACCCCGTGCCCACGAAAACCCGCGGGCCCCAGGAGCCCATCCGTCCGAGGGTCCTCGTTGTCGACGACGAGGAGGATCTCCTCGAACTCGTCCGCTACAACCTCACGAAGGACGGCTACGACGTCGAGTGCGTCGGCACCGGCGAGCAGGCACTCGCCAGCGCACGGGCAAATCCGCCCGACCTCATCGTGCTCGACCTGATGCTTCCCGCCGTCGATGGGCTCGAGGTCTGCCGTCGTCTCAAGGCCGACCCAAAAACTCGTGACATTCTGATCGTGATGCTCACCGCGAAGAGCGAGGAGCGCGACATGATCACCGGACTCGAACGTGGCGCCGACGACTACATCGCCAAGCCCTTCAGCCCTCGCATCCTTTCGGCTCGCGTGAAGGCGATGCTGCGTCGGGAGGAGGCCCATCGCCGCGACGAACAGGAAACCACGATCGACGTGCATGAGTTGTCGATCCACCCCGGCCGCCACGAGGTGATGCTGGCAGGCGAGCCGGTTGACCTGACCTACACGGAGTTTGCCCTGCTCCATTTCCTGGCCAAGCGGCCAGGCTGGGCCTACACCCGCACCCAGATCGTCGATGCGGTCAAAGGTTCGGACTACCCCGTGACCGAGCGATCCGTCGACGTGCAGGTGGCCGGACTCCGCCGCAAACTCGGCGACTTTGGCCACTACGTCGAAACCGTTCGGGGCGTTGGCTACCGCCTCCGCAAGTGAACGGCGGCGCTTTGCCGCAACGCGGCCAACGTGCGACACTCACGTCGATCCCGCGGGAGGTCCCCATCCACGTCGATGCGTGGTGAGTCGATCTGTCCGGGAGCTCCATCATCCTCCCGCTGTCGCCCGCCATGGCCCGATCCCGTCTCGTGTGGCATGTGTTCGCCGGCATGGTCGGGCTCGCTCTCGCGGTTACGATCGCGTGCTTCGGCGTGGCCAGTGTTCAACTGGCGAGCCTCTCGGACGCAGCACTGGCCGCACGGATCACCGACGCCGCTCGATCACTTGCCACCGGCGCCATGCACGACGGTACGATCGATCGCGCAACCCTCGACCAGTCCGCCAAACGGCTCCGCGAGTCGACCAGAATCCGATGCCGGCTGATCACCCCCCATGATGAAGCCCCTTCGGTGGACGAGGATCTCGTGGATCGCGCACGAGGCGGGAAGGTGTCGAGCCGAAGCCGTTACGACGTGGAGTCGGGGCGTCGCGTGCTGGAAGTGGCGGTGCCGATCGGCAGGGGCCAGCCATTCGAGGCTGTGATTCTCGCCGACGGCGACATGACCGAATCCGATCGAGCCCTCGCCGCGTGGCAGGCTCGGCTTCTCGCTGGGTGTGCCGTCTCGCTGGGATTCCTCACCGTCGTGTGCTACGTGCTCGCCCGCCGACTGACCAGACCGGTGGGAGAACTGCTGCGTGCGGCGGATCGACTCGCCAGCGGTGACACGTCCGTCGCCATCCCGGCTGCCGAGACAGCCGACCTGGCCGCCCTCGCCGGAGCACTTGGCCGGATCCGGGAGCAGCTCGTCGAGCGAGGTCTGACGATCGGCCGGCAGGGATCCCAGCAGGAAGCGGTTCTCGGCAGCATGATCGAGGGCGTGCTGGCAGTCGACGCCCGCCAGAGGCTGCTTGGCTTCAATCGCGCCGCCGCCGAACTCCTCGGCGTGCCCGCTGAGCAGGCGGCAGGGCGGCCTCTTCAGGAGGTGATTCGCAATCCCGACCTCCGGCGTTTCGTGCTCACCGCAATCGACTGCCGCGCCCCCGTCGAGGATGACCTCGTGCTTCACGGGCCGCGTGACCGCACCATCCGGCTCCGTGGTTCGGCGCTGCGTGACGCCTCGGGCGAAGGGGGAGCGGTCGTGGTGCTCAACGACGTCACCGACATGCAGCGGCTGGAAAACGTCCGCCGAGACTTCGTCGCCAACGTGTCGCACGAACTCAAAACTCCGATCGCATCCATCAAAGGATTCGTTGAGACCCTTCTCGACGGGGCGATCGACAATCCCGACGACTCGCGACGGTTTCTCGAGATCATCGCACGCCAATCGGATCGTCTTGCCTCCATCATCGAGGACCTGCTGGCCCTCTCGCGAATCGAGCAGAGCGAAGGGGCGGGAAATCTCCCGCGTGAATCGGTGGTCGTCGCCGATCTCCTCGCCGCCGTCACCGATGACTGCGGCGTACGATCCGACGAGCGGTCGATTCGGATCGCCACCGACTGTGCCCCTTCTCTCACGGCCAACCTGAATGCACCGCTCGTGGAGCAGGCACTCATCAATCTCGTCGACAACGCGGTGAAGTACAGCGACCCGGGGCGAACGGTCTGGCTCTCCGCCGAGACCGACCCGCAGGACGCCGGGAGCCTGATCCTGCAGGTCCGCGACGAAGGCTGCGGCATCGCGGCCGAGCACGTCCCCCGGCTCTTCGAGCGGTTCTACCGAGTCGACAAGGCCCGCAGTCGCGTCCTCGGAGGCACCGGGCTGGGCCTTTCGATCGTGAAACACATCGTGCAGGCCCACGGCGGCACGGTGGCGGTCGAAAGCACTCCAGGGATCGGCTCGACCTTCACGCTGCGGCTCCCGAAGACCTGATCACCCGGGCGACCGGTGCCGGAAGTCAAGGATCTGCTGCCAGGCGTCTTCGGGCGTCTCCGCATATGAGAACAGTTCGAGGTGTCGATCGCTGATCACACCGGCATCGGCGAGAAACTTGAAATCGATCACTTTCGACCAGTAATCACGGCCGTAGAGAATGATCGGCACGGGCTGCATGCGGTGGGTCTGTCGGAGCGTGAGCGTTTCAAACATCTCGTCGAGGGTTCCGAACCCGCCCGGAAACAGCACGACCGCAGCCGCTCGAAGGATGAAGTGAAACTTTCGCAGCGCGAAATATTTGAACTGAAAGCAGAGCTCGGGCGTGATGAAGGGGTTGGGCTGCTGCTCCGCAGGGAGCTTGATGTTGAGCCCGATCGATTTGCACCCCACGTCGAAGGCACCGCGGTTGGCGGCCTCCATGATCCCGGGCCCGCCGCCGGTGATGACCACGTAATCCCGCTCGTCTTCGCACTGATTGTCGATCGAGACGATTCGGGCAAACTTCCGGGCGTCGTCGTAATAACGGCACATGGCCAGGAGGTGCTCGGTTCGCTCGACCTCCCGCGCAAGCCGTTGGTCATCGGGTGCCGCACGGGCGGCCCGGCGGGCCTCCGAAAGCCGACGCTCGGCCGCCGTCCTTTCGACGATCTGAGTTCCGCCAAACACGATCACCGTCGACTTGATGTTGTCGGCCTGCAGCGCGATCTCGGGCTTCCCGAGTTCCAGCAGCATCCGCACCCCTCGCATCTCCTCGCGGGCGAGAAGATCGGGATCGTTTTGGGCCAGGGCGTAGCTCGGCGACCCAAGAATTCGCTCCATGTTCTCGGCGACAAGAGCCACGTCGTCGCCGAGAACCGTATCGGGAAGGATGTGGCAGGCCTTGCCGACCGGCTCTTCGAAACCGGATGGGGCATCCTTCGGTTGATTGCTGCTCATGGAAATGCTCTCCGTCGTCGTGGGTCTGACCACCTGTTGCCCTTGGACGTGGCAGCGGTTCGCCGCACACCACGCGATTTGCTCACACGAGCTCCACACGGTCACCGATGGCTGGAATATGCACGCTCCAGCCGCGCCGGGCCACAAGAAACTCCGACATGGCTGCCGCGGCGGCCGGCTCGCCGTGCACTAAGAACGTGCGCCGCGGCGGGGGAATCCCATCGAGCCAGCGATCCAGTTCGTGCCGGTCGGCATGCCCGGAGAGCGCGTCGACCTTTCGCACCGCCGCCCGAACAGGCACGTCACGGCCATGGATCCGCAGAAACTCCGCCCCGTCGATCAACTGCCGGCCACGGGTGCCCTTCGCCTGGTAACCCGCGACGAGCACGGTCGTTTTCGGGTCGGGGAGCCGGCGGGCAAGGTGATGGAGGATTCGACCGCCGTTCATCATGCCGCTCGAGGCGATCACGATACCCGCGCCACGATGGTTGTTGATGGCCTTCGACTCGTCGGCGGTTCGAGCCATGTGCACGAACGGACTGACGATCTTCTCGGCCACGCCCTGTTCCCTCGCCTCGCTCAAGTCATGCTCGGCGGAATGCCTGCGAAACACCTCCATCGCATCGACGGCCATGGGGGAGTCGACCCAGATGGGAGTTTCGGGAACACGACCGGCGGCCATCAGCGTGCGGAGCAGATAGACCAGTTGCTGGGCACGACCGATCGCGAAGGAGGCCACCAGAATCATGCCGCCCCGCGCCAACGAGGCGTTGATGACTTCCTCCAGTTCGTCGAGGGGCCGTGACGGGGGATGATCGCGATCGCCATACGTGCTTTCACACACCAGGTAATCGCACGCGGGTGGTGAGATCGGGTCACGATAGAGCGGGGCGTTGAAGCGGCCGACATCGCCCGAGAAGACGACTCGAACCGGAGAGGAGGCGGTTGACGATGAAATCTCCATCTCGATGAATGAACTGCCGAGCATGTGGCCTGCCTCGTGGTACCGAAAGCGAAAGCCCGAAGCCGGCGTGCACCACTCCTCACGGTCCACCCCCTGCACGAGACGCAGCGTCCGATCGACATCCTTGTCTTCGTACAGCGGAAGCGCCGGATGGTGCTTCGAATAGCCCTTGCGGTTCGCGTAGGCCGCATCTTCGGCCTGCATCTTCGCGGAGTCGTAGAGCAGGAGCCCCAGCAGGTCGGAGGTGGCGCGGGTGGCGAAGATGGGCCCCGCGAAACCCTCGCGTGTCAGTCGGGGAAGGTAGCCCGTATGGTCGATATGCCCATGCGTCAGAACAACCGCGTCGATCGTGTCGGCCGGCACGGGGAACCGATCCCAGTTGCGTTCACGGAGATTCTTTTCCCCCTGAAAGAGCCCGCAGTCGATGAGGACTCGCCGGCCCTCCGACTCCACGAGGTGCCGCGACCCCGAGACCACTCCAGCTGCTCCGAGAAACGTCAGCGTTGCCATGTTGGGTTTCCGTAGTGCCTTCCCACGCCTTGTCAGGGTGACGATGACGTCGCCATCAGGGGCGGCCTTCCCGGTCGCGTATGACCTGCCACGGCAAGCCCCCCGTCGGTGATCGCCAGCGACTCGAGCCAATGCGTCATGCCGCCCGATTCGTGCGTCGAAGGAATATAGACCACGAGCACGCTGCGGCCGTCCAGTCGGCGGATGCTCGTCACCATGCCGAGTCGATCGAATCGCTGGCGAATCTCACCCAGAATCAAGCCGTATGGAAGCCGCAGGCTTCCAATCCGCGCCTCCACGACGGTGATGCCGAGTTGGTTGGGATCGCGCAGCTCCACCTCGGCCGCCACCACGGCCACCAACGAAAAAACACCCCGGCCGATCCTTACCCCACCCTGCACCTGCCGCGGCGACAGCCGGACCCGTGGCTCCGACAGGATGTCGGGGAGCAGCCGACGGTGGTTCCGCGGCAGATCGACGGCAAGCCAGGCATTGATGTCGTCTTCGGTGAAGGCGGCCTCCCAGGCTCCTTCCCGAATGAAGGCGGCGTGGAGTGCCGACACATCGCTTACGAGCCTTCGCGCGGCCTGCTCGACCGCCGGCGTCGGGGCGCCGAGCGCGGACGTGCGTTCACGATAGAAGTCGGGCACGCGCCGCGCCACCGCCAGCACCGCCACGGCCATCAGGAGCAGTCCGATGCTCGTGACGGCGAGCACGCGCCACCCGCGACGCTTTTGAGAGGCGGGGCTCGGCGGCCCCGCCTCCGCAGAGATCAGCTGCCGATCGGCAGTGGAAACAGTCATGGCCCGATTCTCACACGCCCGCGGGTTTCCCCACAACCGAGCCTCATGATCACCGCCGGGGCCGCGGCGTCGCAGCCCCGGCGGCAACACATGAAATGGGTGGAGTCGTGGGCAGATTCGTCAGCCTGCGTACCGCACGAGGTGGCCGATCGGCAGTTCGGCCGAGCCCTCGAGCGTCACGGTGCCGATCGCGATGTCTTCGAGCTCGTCTCGCATCACCCGCACGTTGGGCGGAGCCTCGATGCCGATTCGAACCTTGTCACCACTGACCCGAACGATGGTCACCACGACCGACTCACCGACCCGAATCCGTTCATTTTGTTTGCGTGACAGCACCAGCATCGAGATCCTCCGTGTGTTAACGCCCGTGAAGAATGATGACCAGATGTAGCAGGATAGTGTACAGATGTCAACTGACCGGCCGCCCTGACGATCGGCGAGCGACATCCACCGTCCCGCCACTGACATTGGCACCTCGCCACCCGCCGCCCAAGTCGACGGGTTAGGAAAGATGTGAGGCAGAGGAAGTATCGTCCGGTCCGGAAGACTTTCTTGCCGGCGTGTCAAACACCTCCGCGCATGCCGATCATGACGGCAGCGCCCCTCGATCTCCCAGGGTTCACGGACCCTTCTTCACAAGCCGAGACGGCTCCGGCTCACGGTCGATGAACGCGGCCAAGTCGATGGCCTCCGCGGCGGCGACGTGCGCCTTCGCGTTTTCAATGCGGTCGAGATCTTCCGCCAACAATCGCGGATGCACGCGATGCACGCACCGCATCTTCTCCGGCCGTCCTCCCAACGGGGAGAGTCGGCTTTCCACTTCGAGGGTCACCTCGCGGGGAATCGCCTGCGCATCATTGAGTCTTCGGTTGACCGCCAGACGCGGAAACGGCGGGATGCCGCCCGGCTGCATCAGCGCTTTGAGCAGGATGGCCGTGTCGGCAAACCGTCGATACTGCTCAGCCGCCTCCGCACACGGTGCCTCGTCGTAGGCGACCGCGTAACGCACCCGCGGGCCGACGAGTTCCATGCGATCGTCGTCTTCCGTGAAACCGGAGGCGAAATCTGGGCCGCCTGCCCAACGCACCAGGCGGTCATCGTTGCTTCGGGCCCACTTCGCCAGGGAAACGCTCAGCCTCTCGAGACGAATCAGGTCAACCTGCGTCTTCACTCGCCGCTCGGGGTCGATCACAACGACTCGTTCGCGGGCCGGGTCGTGCAGGACGATCTCGGCAACCGCCGAATCCACGTTCGCTGCCTTGGGGGCATCGAGAAAATCCCACGCCAGTCCGTCATGAAAGAGCGTGAGGCTTCGCGCGACCGGTTCGGCGGCGCCGGCAAACAGTTCGCTTTCGACACGCAACTCGCAGGGACGGCCTTCCTCCAACGACTCGGCGGCAGCCGTCGCCAGGAAAAACGAAACCGCGAGCATCGCCGCCGTATGGAATCTGATCATCGTGTCGACGGTCATGGTCTGCCCTCCGGGTCGAAGACGGTAGCAAACCCGGCAGCCCCGCCCAAGACGTGCTCACGGCCGAAAACCGGCGTTCTTCCCTACACTGACGCTGTCATCCGCCACTCCCTCGCTCCCCGTCATGTTTCTCACCGATCTCGTCATCGTCTTCGCCGTGGCCGCGGCGGTCGTCTTCGCCTTCGGTCGCCTCAGGCTGCCGAGCGTGGTCGGCCTGCTCGTGTCCGGCGTGCTCGTCGGCCCTTACGGCCTGTCGATGGTGTCCGATGTGCATGCCGTCGAAATACTCGCCGAGATCGGCGTGGTGGTTCTCCTGTTCACGGTGGGACTCGAGTTTTCCCTCTCCCGCGTGATCGTCTTGCTGCCAACAATGGTCGCCGTGGGCGTGCCTCAGATCCTCGGCACGACGGCGATCGTGGCCATCGCCACCTGGTGGCATCTCGGATCGCTGCCGCAGGCCGTGTTCGCCGGGCTTCTCGTCGCGATGTCGAGCACCGCGATCGCACTGAAGGTCTTGGCCGATCGCGGCGAAACAGCGGCCCCCCATGGCCGTGTCGCCGTGGCGGTGCTCCTGCTCCAGGATCTCGTGGTGGTGGCGGCGATGCTCGCCATTCCACTGCTGGCGGCCGCCGCCGGATCCTCTTCCGCCGTGCCCTCCGCTCCTGCAGCCTCGCCGATCGCCTCCGTGGCCCTGGGTCTCACGGTCATCGCCGCCGTGATCGTGCTGGGGCGACTGGTGGTGCCCCGGGTGCTCCACCACGTCGTTCGCTTGCGAAACCGCGAACTCTTCCTCATGACGATCGTCCTGGCCTGCCTGGGCACCGCGGCGATCACCGCCCAGGTTGGCCTTTCCCTCGCGCTCGGAGCCTTTCTCGCCGGCCTGCTCCTGTCCGAGAGCGAATATGGTCACCAGGCCTTCGCCGAGGTGCTTCCTTTTCGCGACACCCTCGCCAGCCTTTTTTTCGTGTCGGTGGGGATGCTCCTCGACCTCGAGTTCCTCGTGCACCACATCGGCCTGATCACGCTCGCCGTCATCGCAATCGTGGCTGGCAAGACGATCGTCACGGCCGTACCGTCCATCATGTCTGGCTACCCGCCACGCACGAGCCTGCTTGCCGGCGCGGCGATTGCGCAGGTGGGTGAGTTTTCCTTCGTGCTCGGCTCACGCGGAGAAGACGCCGGCCTCCTCCGCGGCGATGACTACCAAACCTTTCTGGCGGCCGCCGTGATCACCATGGCCGTCACGCCCCTCATCTCGACGGTTCTGCCGGGATGGCTCCAACGACTCGCCCTGACACGGCTCTGTCGACAGTGGCTCGGTGAGTCACGACCCCATGACGGCACCCATGCCCTCTCGGATCACGTGGTGATCGCAGGCTTCGGCATCAATGGCCGCAACCTCGCCGCAGCCCTGACGGAGTTTGGGGTGCCTCACGTGATTCTCGAACTCAATCCGGAAACGGTGCGGCGGGAACGGGCAGCCGGCCGCGACATCCACTTCGGCGACTGCACCCGCACCGCGGTGCTCGAACTCGTCGGCCTTCCCCGGGCGCGGGCCTACGTCGTCGCCATCTCCGACCCCGCGAGCAGTCGCCGGAGCATCAGCATCGCCCGAGAACTCTCCCCTTCTCTTCGCATCATCGCCCGCACCGAATACCTGGTCGAGGTCGATGAACTGCGGGCCCTCGGTGCGAACGACGTGATCCCCGCCGAGTTTGAAACGTCGCTCGCCCTGTTTGATCGCGTCCTCACCATCTACGGCGTGCCCGATGAGACGA
Organism: Pirellulales bacterium; assembly: GCA_017853835.1. Taxonomy (GTDB): domain Bacteria; phylum Planctomycetota; class Planctomycetia; order Pirellulales; family UBA1268; genus QWPN01. Next base: position 82,754 of record JAFMIU010000002.1, read on the forward strand.
TCAACGAACGCATCGACCGGCTGCGTCTGGAAAACTACGGCCTTCTTCGGTCACGCTGACCAGTTTGATGCGGCCGGCCAGCGGCTCGTCTCATGCCGCGGCCGTCCGACCTCGCCTGCCGTGGCGACACGGCCGGTCAGAGTTCTCCCTTGACCGCAAGGTCGTGGAAGTAGTGCGTCACCTTCGATTGATTGGCCAGCAGCCAGTCGATCGAGGGCTCATACCTCATCGCCTTCCCGATGGCCTTGGCCGTGGCCTCGCGGTTGGTGCGAAACAGGATTTCCGGATCGTACTCCGCGTCGATGATCGACGGATCGAGCCACACCGACACGATGATGCCAAGATCGTTGGCCTTGCGCTTCGGGAGGTCCCCGGCTCGAACCGCGTCGAGCACTCCATGAGCAATCGCCGCCTGCACCGTGCCCATGAGGATGTTGGTGTATTTCTCGTTCTTGACGGTGACCTTGCTCACCATCAGCGTGGCCGGCCGCACCTGGACATCGGAGTTGAGAATGGCGAACACCCGTGAATGGCCCTTCGTCTGATCCCCGAGAAGGTTGGCCATCGCGTAGCCCACGGGGCCGTCCAGTTCCCCGATGACAACCTCGGGCTCGGCCGCGCTCCAGCCGGCCTCGTCCTCGACGAGCGCCTCGCCAGTCCGCATCACGATTCTTCCACCCGACACCGGGCGACGAGCCGGCTTCTTCTTCGCCATCATGGTCTCCTTCACGCGACAGGCTTGCGGCGGCGTGCTCCCGCCGCCCGGGCTACACTTTATCAGACCGTCGCCGGCCACCCATCCGCCGAAGAACGTCGCGGAGGCTCCACATGCACTGGCTCTATCTCACCGTCGCGATCATCGCCGAGGTCGTGGCGACGAGTTTTCTCAAAAAGGCCTCGGGCTTCACGCGGCCTGGCCCGACGCTGCTGGTGCTCGCCGGCTACGGCGTGGCGTTTTGGTTTCTTTCGCTCACGCTCGAACGGATCCCGGTCGGCGTGGGGTATGCGATCTGGTCCGGGGTGGGCGTGACCCTGATCGCCGCCATCGGCTGGCTTGTCTACGGCGAACGGCTCGACGCGGCAGCCATCGTCGGCATGGGCCTCATCGTGGCGGGTGTGGTCGTGCTCAATCTTTTCTCGAAGGTGGCGGCGCACTGACCGCGCCGGCTCCCGGGGCCGCCGCGGCCCACGGCGACGAGACGTTGGCCGTGCCCGAGCCGGCCGATCCGCAGAACCCAGATGCGGTCTAAAAAAGCAGTTTCAGGCTGGCGATTCCCAGCACCACAGCCATGAGCAGCCGCAGGCCGCGAAGCGGAATCGCAAAGGCCCCGAGCGATGAGCCGATCGCCCCGCCAACGGCCACCGCCCCGACGAGTTCCATGCCCGGCGTCGGGATTGCGCGGCCAGCCATCGCCCCCCCCAGAAGTCCCGCCAGCGAGTTGACGAGAATGAAGGCCGCCGACACCGCGGCGACCGTACGGAGGCGGGCGACACCTGCAGCCAGGAGCACCGGTGTCAGAAACACGCCGCCCCCGACACCCGTCAGGCCCGAGAGGAATCCGACGATCGCCCCAAGGCCGGCAAACGCCGCGTGCCGTCGCCACGGCCGCGTTGGCTCCCAGACGACCGGTTCGTCATCGAGGGCGGAGTCGGGCTCGGCAAACGTGTCGCGCACGAGCCGAAACGACGAATACCCGAGCATCATCCCCAGCGCCGCCTCGAACGCAAAGGTCGGCAGGGCCAGCCATCCGCCAAGGGCCGCCGCCGGCACGCTGGCGACCGCCAGCGACGCAAACAGCTTCCAGTCGAAATGACCGGCGCGGACAAACTGCACGGTGCCGATGGCGGCAACGACCACATTGAGCATCAGCGCCGTGGGACGAATGAACTCGGGGGGCAAGCCCCAGAGACTCATCACCGCGATGTAGCCGGTGGCGCCGGCATGGCCCACCGAGGCATAGATCGCCGCGATCACGGCAAGAACGATGGCAAGCGGCCACGTGGTCATGGGAGTGGGGCTGCGTGTCGCCGCAGCAGATCGAGAGGGACGATCGCAAGCGTTTTTTCGTGAGTGGCCTCGAGCACGACCGGCGGCGCCTGGCCGGCCTCCGCCGCCTCCAGCCATCGGGAGGCACAGAGGCACCAGCGGTCGCCCGCCACGAGGCCCGGGAAATCCCACTGCGGCTGCGGCGTCACCAGGTCGTTGCCGGCCTTCACGGTGAAGGCAAGAAACTCCCGCGTCATCACCGCACACACCGTGTGCACACCGGCATCGTCCTCGCGCGTGCGACAGCACCCGTCCCGGAAAAACCCGGTAAGCGGCTGGCGGGAGCAAGCCACCAGCGGTCCGCCGAGGACGTTTCGCTCGCTGCCGGCTCGGTGGCTGTCCTGCGGATGGTCGAAGGCGATCATCCATCGCTCCCGTCGAAAAGAAGGTCATGTTCCCGGGATCGGTATGATGCCAACGGTTTCGTCCCCGGGCAACGGCGACGAACACTGACCGCCCCCTGTCCGGATTCACCCGATGCTGAGCCTTCAGTCCACGACCCCCCCCCGCTGGCTCGCCCAGGTCGATGCCGCCCTGCACGACGTGATCATCGACCACGCCCACTGCGAGAAAAAAGCGGCCGGGGTGGCGATGAACCTGCTGTTTTCCTACGTGGATCACGTCGACCTGGCTCGCTCGATGACGGAGATCGTCAACGAGGAACTCGAGCACTTTCGACTCGTGCTCGACATCCTCGAACGGAGGGGCGTCCCGTTCCGGAAGCTGAAGCCGAGTTCCTACGGCGCCAGGCTCCATGAACTCATCCGCAAGGATGAGCCAGGCCGGGCCGTCGATCGGCTGCTCGTCGCAGGCCTGATCGAGGCACGAAGCTGCGAGCGTTTTTCGGTGCTCGCGGACCATGTCGCCGACGCCGACCTCGCCGACTTCTATCGAAGCCTGTTCGAGTCGGAGGCACGGCATCACTCGACCTACGTGAGACTGGCCTGCACCTTTCAGCCCGAGGAGGAGGTGCGACGTCGGCTCCACGAACTCGCTGCGGCTGAAGCGACGATCATCGGTGAGGGTGACCCGTTTGCCAGGATGCACAGCTGAGGAGTGCCCCGATGACGACGACCACCGGCTCTGCCACGACGGGCCGATCTCCGTTCCCGGTCAATGAAACGATCGCCATCGGTGCGATCGTGGCACTGGCTGCCTGGGCGGTGCTGACCGGATTGGGCATCGGCGGCCAAACTGTGTCGCTCGGCCCGATCGATCCGTCCCGATGGTTTCCCGATCGCGGACTCACCGTCGCCGAGATTCCTCTCGTGATCGCGCTGCTCTTGGGGGGCATTCCGCTGGTGGGCGACCTGATCGGAAAACTTCTCGCCGGCACGTTCGGATCGGACCTTCTGGCGGGCATCTCGATCATCACCAGCATTCTGCTTGGCGAGTATCTCGCAGGTGTGCTCGTGGTGCTGATGCTGTCGGGAGGGGAGGCGCTCGAGTCGCGTGCGGTGAGCCGCGCCGGTGACGTGCTGGCGGCGCTGGCCCGCCGCATGCCCACCGTCGCCCACCGGAAGACCGCAGCGGGCATCACCGACGTGAGTCTGGGCGACGTGAGTCTGGGCGACGTGATCGTGGTGCTCCCCCACGAGATCTGCCCGGTGGACGGCAGCGTGCTGTCGGGCCGGGGCGCGATGGACGAAAGCTATCTCACCGGCGAGCCCTACCGCATGGCCAAGGCTCCCGGATCGGCGGTGCTGTCGGGCAGCATCAATGGGGAGGCGGCGCTCGAGATCCGCACGGAAAAAGTCGCGGGCGACAGCCGCTATGCCAAGATCATGGAGGTGTTGCAAACGAGCGAGCAGCGGCGGCCCCGGCTTCGCCGCCTGGCCGACACGCTCGGCGGGTTTTACACGCCTCTCGCGGTCGCCATCGCGGCGGCCGCCTGGTGGTTCAGCGGCTCGGCAACACGGTTCCTCGCCGTGCTCGTGGTGGCCACTCCATGCCCCCTGCTCATCGCGATTCCCGTGGCGATCATCGGGGCCGTTTCGCTGGCGGCGAAGCGGGGCATCGTGATCCGCGATCCGGCGATCCTCGAACGGCTCGACACCTGCCGCACCGCGATCTTCGACAAGACCGGCACACTGACCTACGGCGAGCCCCAGCTGACAGAGGTTGTGGCGCTTTCGGCGCTCGCCGAGAACGACGTCCTGGCGCTCGCCGCCAGCCTCGAAGCCTATTCGAAGCATCCACTCGCCACCGCGGTCACGTCGGCGGCCGCCGATCGCGGGCTTCGCCTCGCCGAGGTGGACCAGCTCGCCGAGAAGCCGGGCCAGGGCCTGGTCGGATTCGTGCGACGCATGAGCGGCCATGCCGAGCCGCATGAAGTGGCGATCACGAGCCGGCAAAAACTCACCGCCGCCGATCCCCAGTCCGCCCTGCCGCCGGCGGCCGGCGGCCTGGAATGCGTCGTGGTGGTCGACGGGAAGGCCGCGGCCCTGCTCCGCTTCCGCGACGCGCCCCGGGCCGACGGCCGGTCGTTCGTGGAGCACCTCGGCCCTGCCCATCGCCTCGACCGGGTGATGCTCGTCTCCGGAGATCGCGAGAGCGAAGTGCGATGGCTGGCAGAGGCGGTCGGGATCAAGGAGGTGCACGCCGGGATCCAGCCCGAGGGAAAGCTGAAACTCGTCGAGGAGGCTGTTCGGGTGTCACCGGTGGTGTTCGTCGGCGACGGGATCAACGACGCGCCAGCCCTGGCGGCCGCCACCGTCGGCGTAGCCATGGGCACGGCCAGCGACGTGACCAGCGAGGCGGCGGGTGCCGTGGTGATGGATTCGTCGCTCGAACGTGTGGATGAGCTTTTTCACATCGCCTCGCGGATGCGCTCGATCGCGATTCAAAGCGCCGTCGGAGGCATGGTGGCGAGCCTCGCCGGCATGGGCTTCGCCGCCGCGGGGTTTCTGCCACCGGCTGCCGGCGCGCTCCTTCAGGAGGCGATCGACGTCGTCGCGGTGCTCAATGCCCTTCGGGTGTCATGGAACCGCGGGTCGCTCTCGGATTATTCGTGACGCAACGGCGGCACCGGCCATCCACAGGGTGGCACCCGCCATCGCGCCACCGGCCATCCCGATCGGCCCCGACGGCGTGGCGGCCACCGCGCACGCCAGGCTCGTTGCCGTGAGCCCGGCCGACTCCCCCACGCGGCGACTGGCCTGCTGACTGGCCCCGCGCTGGTGGGCGGTCCATTCCGCCGCCAGCGCCGCCGCCTCGCCGATGAGGGTTGCCGGAAGCATCGTGGCGAGGCCGAGGCGAACCGACGTGCCGATCGCGGTGCGAACCACCACGCGCGGCGCCGTGCCGGCCGCCAGCCGCGCCGAAACCGCAGCCGCCGCTCTCGATGCCGCCGCCGCCACACGTCCCAGCACGATGTCGACCTGTCGACTGGCACGCCTTCCCGTGGCGCACCACGTGGCGAAGTGTTCGCAGTTGTCGATCACCGGGTCATACCCCTCGCGACCAACATGGGCGAGAGCCCTCGCGACGACCTCGTCGGGGGGAAACGATGCGGGCGGATCATTCCGAATCCGCACCCCCCGCCCATCGGCAAACTCAGCGACACTGGTCCTCACGACGTGCCCGCCGCCGAATGGGTTACGAAACTGCCGCGGTCGGGCATGCACCACGGTGCCGTCCCCAACGTCCACCCCGTGGTGGAGATACGTGACGGTCGACCCGACGATGCGATGCTCAACCTCGAGACGGTCTCCTCGCGCCATGGCGACACCTTCCTCCTGTCGTCCGTACGCGGCCCGCACCCGGCAGGTTCGGCCGCAGGATTTTCGGATTTGCCGACGGCCTCAGGCTACGTCCTTGTGTGTGGGTGTCCTACCACCTAAGGTTGAAACGCCTCGTTTCGGGGTGAAATCGCGTCCGCCGGAAGGAAACGACCGTGGAGTTTTTCCAGTCCTTCGCCACGCTCTCCACCGGCCAGACGCTGCTGTTGCTCGTCGCCCTGGCGATCGCCTTCGGCTTCGAATTCATCAACGGCTTTCACGACACCGCCAACGCGGTGGCGACGGTGATCTACACCAAGAGCCTCAAGCCCACGACGGCGGTTGTCTGGTCGGGCCTTTGGAACTTCATCGGCGTGCATGCCGGCGGCATCGGCGTCGCCTTCAGCATCGTCCATCTTCTGCCGGTCGACCTCCTCGTCGACATCCAGACCGGCCGCGGCATGGCCATGGTGTTTTCGTTGCTGGCGTCTGCGACGATCTGGAACTTCGCCACCTGGTATCGCGGCCTGCCGGCGTCGAGCTCCCACGCCTTGATCGGTTCGATCATGGGCGTGGGCATGATGAACTCCTGGATGGAGAACGGATCCGTCCTTCAAGGGATCAACTGGCACAAGGCCACCGAGGTGGGGCTTGCCCTGCTCATTTCCCCCCTCATCGGCTTCGGCCTTGCGGCCTCGCTCATGCTCCTGGCACGGCTGCTGGCTCCCGCCAGCAGGATTCACCGGGCGCCGGAAGGTGATGAACCGCCCCCCTGGTGGGTGCGAGCGCTCCTCGTGGGCACGTGCACCGGCGTGAGCTTCGCCCACGGCTCCAACGACGGCCAGAAAGGGATGGGACTGATCATGCTCGTGCTGATCGGCATCGTTCCGGCATCCTACGCTCTCGACATGCGCACATCGTCGTCGGACATCGCCACGGTGGCGACCGCGGTTGAGCAGCTCAAAGACGAACTCGAATCCCCAGAGATGATGGCGATGATGGACGCACTCAAGGCTCGGCACCTGGCCGAGGCTCGCGTCACGCGGATCGCCCGCCGCGAAGGAGTGGCTGCGGCCGCCGAGATCGACGGCGGCGTTGTCGTGGATGCCCTGCATCCCTTGCCCGCAGGGGATGCGGTCCTCGCGACCCTCGACCCGCTGCCACTCGCCGCCGAACTTCAAGAAACGCTCGAAGGCCGTGCCGATTTCACCGATCTCTCCGCGGACGCCCGATGGAAGCTCCGCACGCAACTGGTGGAACTCGCCGCGGCGACCCGCACGCTCATCAGCGAGTTCGGGGAACGTCTCGGCGAGGATCGCCGTCGCGTTTTGAAGGGCCTTTCGCACTCGATCTCACGCCCGGTGGAATATGTGCCGGAATGGGTCGTGATGGGCGTCGCGCTCTGCCTGGGCTTCGGAACGATGATCGGCTGGAAGCGGATCGTCGTGACCGTGGGTGAAAAGATCGGCAAGAAACACCTCACCTACGCCCAGGGGGGTGCGGCGGAACTCGTGGCCGCGGCGACGATCGCCATGGCCGACTCCATGGGCATGCCGGTCAGCACCACCCACGTGCTCTCCAGCGGCGTCGCCGGGACCATGTGGGCCAACCGATCGGGCATTCAGGCGAGCACGGTCCGCCGGATCGCCGCCGCCTGGGTGTTCACGATGCCGGTCGTGATGGCCCTTGCGGGCTTCCTCTACCGCATCTCGACGGCCCTCGCCGGCTGACGATGCCGGTCACGGCATGATCACCCCGGCGATCGCCGCCGACAGGGCGTTGGCCAGCGTGCTGATCACGAGCATCTTCACCCCGAGCTGAGCGAGGTCGCCACGCCGTTGGGGCACGAGGGCTCCGATGCCTCCCAGCTGGATCCCGACGCTCGAAATGTTGGCGAAGCTGCACATCGCGATCGTCGCGAGCGAGTAAGCCTTCGGGGAGATCGTGTCTTTCATCGTTCCGAGCTCGAAGTAGGCGATCATCTCGTTGAGCACCGTGCGGGTGCCGAGCAGGCCGCCGATGGCCCCGCAGTCCTGCGTGGGTACGCCGAGGAGCCAGGCAAACGGAGCGAACACGAGCGACAGCAGCCGCTGGAGCGAGAGTTCGGGCCAGCCTCCGAGGCCGCCGAGCCAGGCGAGGAGGAGGTTGACGAGCGACACCATCGCGATGAAGGAGATCAGGATGGCACCGACATTCACCGCGAGCATGAGTCCCTCGCGGGTGCCTCTGGCCGCCGCGTCGAGCACATTCGAATCGAGACGGTCGTCGGCCACCTTGAGTGTCCCGAGCGTTTCGGGGTCACCCATCTCGGGAACGAACATCTTGGTGAGATAGATCGTTGCCGGAAAACTCATCAGGATGGCCGTGAGCAGGTCGCGGAGGTCGCACCCTGCCGCCGCATACGCCCCGAGAATCCCGCCCGAGACGAGGCCCATGCCGCTCACCATCACCACCGCGAGCTCGGAACGTGTGAGCCGTGGCAGGTAGGGGCGAATCACGAGGGGTGCCTCGGTCTGACCGAGGAAGATCGAGGCGGCGGCATTGAGGGTTTCGGCGCCGCTCGAACCGAGGATCTTCGAGGTCACCCAGGCAAACGCCCGCACCACCAGCTGCATGATGCCGAGGTGGTACAGCACGGCGAACAGCGCCGCCACGAACACGATCGTCGGCAGCACGCGAAAGGCAAAGACGAAGCCGGTGGGCCCTGCGGGATCGACGAGCTTGTCGCCGAAGACGAACCGGGCTCCCGACTCGGAGCAGGCCAGCACGGTATCGACCCACTTCGCGGCGTGCTCGAGCGCCGACTGCCCGAGCTGCGACCGCAGGAGCACGAATCCAAAGACCACCTGCATCGCCAGGCCGCCGAGCACCATGCGCGGCGAGATCGCTCGACGGTTCTCCGAGAAGAACCAGCCGGCCCCCAGGATCGCGGCCACGCCCAACAACCCACGGTAGCGGTCGAGATCGTCCATCGTCGTGCCTCCTGGCAACAAGGTGATCAGAGCCGTTCAAGAATGAGCGAGCGGGTCGCCGGCGGGCTGTCGGCGATGGTGGTGGCCGCCGCCAGCATTCGCTGCGTTTCGGGGAGCGAGGCCGCATGGGAAGGATTCACGTGGATTTCAGCAATCACGTCTCCTTCGCGAACCTCGTCGCCAACGGTCTTCGCAAACACGATGCCCGCGGCCGGATCGATCGCGGAATCAACCCTCGCCCGCCCGGCACCAAGCAGCATCGATGCCTGGCCGACGGGCCACGCCTTGATCGATTCGATGAACCCCGATCCCGCGGCCCGGAAGGGCTCCACCTGGGCGGCCTTCGGAAGCACGCCACGGGGATCGTCGCAGACCCGCGGGTCGCCCCCCTGGGCCGCCACCACCCGCCGGAATCGCTCGAGCGCCGATCCGTCGTCGATCGAACGACGGCACGCCTCGAGCGCCGCCTCGTGATCCTCGGCCACGCCACCGAGCAGAAGCATCTCCGCGGCGAGTTCGAGCGAAACCTCCATCAGGTCGGCGGGGCCGTTTCCCTTGAGGCACTCGATCGACTCCCACACTTCGAGTGCATTGCCCACCGCCCGGCCCAGCGGCGCATCCATGCTGGTGATCAGCGCCTGCACCGGTTTGCCGAGTTCGCGGCCGATGCGAGTCATGCTCTCGGCAAGCGCCCTCGCGTCTTCCCGCTTCGCCATGAAGGCGCCGTCGCCCGTCTTCACATCGAGGACGAGGGCATCGATCCCCTCGGCCAGTTTTTTCGAGAGGATCGACGCCGTGATCAGGGGGATGCTTTCAACCGTCGCGGTGGCATCACGAAGGGCATACAGCACGCGATCGGCCGGCGCGATCTCGGCGGTCTGGCCGATCAGCACCATCCCGCACTCCCGGGCCACGCGGCGATACGACGCCAGGTCGAGGTCGACGCGAAACCCGGGGATGCTCTCCAGTTTGTCGAGCGTGCCGCCGGTATGCCCGAGGCCGCGGCCGGAGACCATGGGCACGGTCACGCCACAGGCGGCTGCAATCGGGGCGAGAATCAGGCTGGTCTTGTCGCCCACGCCCCCCGTGGAGTGCTTGTCGACCTTCGGCCCAGGGATATCCGACAGGTCGAGCACCGTGCCCGAATGCAGCATCGCCTCGACGAGGGCGGCCGTTTCGTGCGGGGTCATGCCCCGCCAGAGGATCGCCATGGTGAGGGCAGACCACTGGTAGTTGGGCACTTCTCCCGAGGCGATCCCGCCGACGAGAAACCAGATCTCGTCGCACGAGAGTTCGCCCCCGTCTCGCTTCTTTCGGATCAGATCGACGGCTCGCATCCGCTCGCCTCCGAAGGTTCAGTGCCCGGCCGACGTTCCAAACTGTCGGTCCCCAGCATCACCAAGGCCAGGAACGATGAATCCCACGCTGTTGAGTCCGTCGTCGAGGGCTGCCACATGGATCGCCACGTCGGGCATCGCCTCGGAGAGTCGCTCGACCCCTTCGGGCGCCGCGATCAGCGCGAGAAAGATGATCCGTGGGATGCCGGCGGCGTGGAGGATCTCGCACGTTCGGATGGCCGAACCACCGGTGGCGAGCATCGGATCGACCACGATGGCCATGCTCGCACCACAGTTGGCGGGAAGTTTGTTGTAGTACTCCTGTGGACGGAGCGTCGCCTCGTCTCGATAGAGCCCGATGTGCCAGACCTCGGCATCGGGAATCAGTTCGAGCAGTCCCTCCGCCATGCCGAGCCCGGCACGGAGGATCGGCACGATCGCGATTCGCTCGGCGATGCGTCGCCCGCGTGCTTCGCCAAGCGGGGTGGGGACGCGCACATCCTTGGTCGGCACGCCCACCGTGGCCTCAACCGCGAGGAGCCGGGTGATCTGCCCGACGGCCCGGCGGAACTCCGGAGGACGCGTCACCGGATCTCGGAGCACCGCGACATGGTGCGCGACGAGAGGATGAGATGAGACCTGAACTCGCGACATGCGGCACTTTCTCCGATTTTCCCTGCCCGACCACACCGCATGATCATACGGCCGGTGCGGCCGGTGTCGAAGGCGGATTCCCGGAACGGGACGGTAGACTTTCGTTTCGGCTTCTTTCCTTCGCCATCTCGAGATCACGAGGTTCCTCATGTCGTCCTCATCGACGATCCCTTCCGACGACACCCTTCTTGCCGCCGCCCGGGCCGTTGGAGCCCACGCCCACTCACCCTATTCAGGCTGGAGGGTGGGATCGGCCGCGGTGTTCGCCGAGACGGGCGACACCATCTTTCGGGGAGCCAACGTCGAGAACGGCTCCTACGGTCTCACCATCTGCGGAGAACGATCGGCAATTTTTTCCGGAGTGGCGGGGGGCGGTCGAAGGCTCGTTCGAATCGCCCTGACCTGCACCGATTCGTCGGGAACCCTGATCGCCAAGATCGCGCCATGCGGCGCCTGCCTCCAGGTGATCGCCGAGTTTGGAACAGCCGACACGGCGATCGTGATCGACGGTCGCGGTGTGTTTCGACTCGCCGACTTCCTGCCTCGTCCCTTCGGCGCCGACTCGCTCAAGGCCCACGACGACTGATCCTGCGGACGTCGGTCGGGTCGTGCCGGTGATGCTGACAAGAACCACGTGTCAGATCGGCCGGCCGATCTGACCGTGACGATCGGGCGGGTTCTCCTGCCTCGACATGCGATTTTTTGGATGAAGCGGGCGGGTTTTTTTGCCCGGCCCCTGAACGTGTTCCATAATCGCGGGCGGTCAGATGGAGCGACCGCAGGCAGCCGCGCCCCCCGCGGACCTCTGCGAACGGAAGTCCTCGTGCCAGTGTCCTGCCCCCCGACGTCGCGCGGCCTCCTCCGGCTCTTGCTGGCCGGCGCGTGGATCGCTCAGGCGGTCATGGGCTGGGGCAGTGCCTTCGCAGCCGATGTCGGGTCGTGGGGTCCCGCGCCCGAGCCCCCTGTCGCCGTCACGGCGGTTTCCTCGCACCTCGATGATCTCGCGGCGCGGACCACCGCCCTCGCCGACGAAGGACGCTGGGCGGACGTCGTTGGCATCTGCGAGACGGCCGCCCGCAAGGGGACGCTCGCCCCGTCGCTTCGGCATCAATACGATCTCGCCAAACTCCATTGCGACATCGCCCGGCGGCACACCGAGCCGGCGTATCGCGGACAGCTCGCGTCCCTGAGCGAAACCGACGCCCGACGGGCCTACGGCGAGGTGCTTTCCCGCATCGGAAGCCACCATGTCGAGTCGCCCGATTTCACGCGCCTCGTGAACCGTGGCGTGCGTGCCATCGACGTCGCCATCGACGAGCCGGCCTTCGCCGCCACACATGCCCGCCAAGCCACTCCGGAGCGACGAAAGCTCTACCGTGAGCAGGTCGGTCAGATCGTGGCGAGCCGGGACGTGGCCACGGCCGCCGACGCCGAAACACTGGCCGCCTGGGTCTCCCGTGCCGCCCATTCGATCCTCGGGATTCCGCCGTCAGTCGCGCTGATGGAGATGACGGCCGCGGCCGTCGGTGGCCTCGACGAATACTCGGCCTTTCTCACGACCGGCCAACTCGACGATCTCTACTCGCAGATCGAGGGCAACTTCGTGGGCCTCGGGGTGGAACTCAAGTCGGCGGCCGATGGCCTGCTCGTGGTGCACGTGATTCCAGGAAGCCCGGCCCAACGGGCTGGCATCCGCGCCGGTGATCACCTGGTGGGGGTCGGTGGACGCTCCATCGCCGGCATGGGTGTCGATGAAGCGGCCCATCTCCTGCAGGGCCCTGAAGGCTCCCTCGTGACACTCGCCATCCTGCGGGCACCCGCCCCGGCCCGCGCGATCAGTGTGCGTCGCGAGCATGTCGACGTGCCAAGCATCGAAGACGTCCGGATGATCGATCCCACTGCGGGCGTGGCCTATCTGAAGCTCACCTCGTTTCAGAAAACCACCGCCGCCGACCTCGAGTCGAACCTTCGTCGGCTCGATGCCTCCGGCATGCGATCCCTGGTGATCGATCTCCGTGGGAATCCGGGCGGGCTGCTCTCGGCCGCCGTCGATGTGGCCGACCTGTTTCTGGAACGTGGCCTCGTGGTGGCAACGCGTGGCCGCAGCCCCGACGAGGATTTCAACTACTCCGCCGGCCGGCCCGGCACGTGGCGGATGCCGCTCGTGGTGCTGATCGACGGCGACTCCGCGAGTTCGAGCGAGATCTTCGCCGGTGCAATCCGCGACCATCGCCGTGGCACGATCGTTGGCTCACGAAGCTACGGAAAGGGATCGATCCAGGGCATCTTCCCGATCGATGCCGCCGGCGTGGGCATCCGGTTGACGACGGCCAAGTTCTTCTCGCCAAACGGCCACCCCTACAGCGGCGTGGGTGTCGAACCCGACGTCCAGGTCCATGCCGTCGCCCGCCCCTCGTCCGACGGAACGATGGCCCAGCAGGGATCCGACACCGCCCTGTCGGCCGCCCTCGACGTCGCCCGCCGGTCGGTCGTTCGGCCGGCGACTCGCCCCCAGGCCCGGGCCACCGCCTCCCGGTAGCAAGGGGCGTGGGGCCGCTTGAACTGCCCCGGGACCACGGCTACGCTTTTTGAGTCTCGTTTCAGAGGTCCGACGCTGATTTCTTCTTCTGGCTGCGACGGACCGCCCATGATCCTGAGGCCACACGTGTGAGCGGACACGTGTGGTTCGGTTCGTACGTTGGCCGGCTCTGCCAGACACGCAGCCGGAAGATGCCCTGCCCTCATTCCCCTTCCATAGGAACACCCTTCTCATGACGAACGCCCGTGCAAGCGCCATCGCCGCCATCAACAACTATCAGTCCGCCGGACACTCCTGGAACTTCCGCGAAACTCCCACCAGTGAGATCTTCGGCGCGAATGTCTTTTCCGATTCGGTCATGAAGGACCGGCTCCCGAAAAGTGTCTACAAGGCGCTCCAGGCGACCATCAAGCAGGGCAAGCCGATCGATCCGAGCATCGCCGACGCGGTGGCGCTGGCCATGAAGGACTGGGCGATCGAAAAGGGTGCCACGCACTACGCCCATGTCTTCTATCCCCTTACCGGCCTCACCGCCGAGAAGCACGACAGTTTCCTCACGCCCACCGGTAACGGTGACGCCATCGCCGAGTTTTCCGGCAACGAACTCATCCAGGGCGAACCAGACGCCTCGAGTTTCCCTTCGGGCGGCCTCCGTGCGACGTTCGAGGCTCGTGGCTACACCGCGTGGGATCCCACCAGCCCGGCCTACATCCTCGACAACCCCAACGGCACCTTCCTCTGCATCCCCACGGCGTTCTGCTCGTGGACGGGCGAGGCGCTCGACAAGAAGACCCCGCTGCTTCGAAGCATGCAGGCCGTCGACAAGCAGGCCCGCCGGGTGCTTGCCCTCTTCGGCCATAAGGATGTCGGCCAGGTGTCGGCCTCTGCCGGCCCCGAGCAGGAGTACTTCCTGATCGACCGCAACTTCTTCTTCGCCCGTCCCGACCTCACGATGAGCGGTCGCACGCTCTTCGGCGCCAAGTCGCCAAAGGGGCAGGAGTTTGAAGACCAGTACTTCGGCGCGATCCCTGAGCGGGTGCTCGCCTTCATGATGGACTCGGAGCGTGAGCTCTACAAACTCGGCGTGCCGGTGAAGACGCGACACAACGAGGTGGCCCCGAGCCAGTATGAGATCGCCCCGATCTACGAAAACGCCAACATCGCCACCGACCATCAGCAGGCGATCATGCAGACGCTCACCCGCGTCGCGCAGAAGCATGGCATGGCCTGCCTGCTGCACGAGAAGCCCTTCGCCGGCATCAACGGCTCCGGCAAGCACGTCAACTGGTCTCTCGGCTGCAAGCTCGGCAATCTGCTCGAACCGGGTGAAACGCCCCACGCGAACATGCAGTTCCTCGTGTTCTGCGCGGCCGTCATCCGAGCGGTGCACCTCCATGGCGACCTGCTGCGGGCCGTCGTCGCGTCGAGCGGCAACGACCACCGTCTCGGTGCCAACGAGGCGCCTCCGGCGATCATTTCGATCTTCCTCGGCGAGCAGCTCGCCGACGTGTTCGAGCAGATCGAGAAGGGGAAGGCGACGAGTTCGAAGTCGTCGGGCACGCTGACCGTCGGCGTCGACACTCTGCCGCCGATCCCGAAGCATGCCGGCGACCGGAATCGCACGAGCCCGTTTGCCTTCACGGGCAACAAGTTCGAGTTCCGTGCGGTGGGTTCAAGCCAATCGATCGCGGGTCCACTCGTGGCCCTCAACACGATCATGGCGGAGAGCCTCGATTTCATCGCCACGGAGCTCGAGAAGGCCACCGGCGGCGATCAGGCGAAGCTCGCCGGAGCGGTCGAGAAGCTGCTCCAGAAGATCATCGCCCAGCACAAGGCGGTGATCTTCAACGGCAACGGCTACTCGCAGGAGTGGCACGAAGAGGCCGGCAAGCGAGGCCTTCCGAACAACCGGGCAACCCCCGAGGCGCTCGACCAGCTCGTCGCCCCGAAGAACCTCGAGATGTTCGAGAAGTATGGCGTGCTGTCAAAGCGGGAAATGCAGAGCCGTTATGAGATCTACATGGAGCGGTACTGCAAGGACATCAACACCGAAGCCCAGGCAGCCCTCCAGATGGCCAAAACGCTGATCCTCCCGGCCGGCTACCGGTATCAGGGGGAACTCGTCGATATCGCCACGAAGCTTCAGACGCTCGGCCAAAAGCCTCACATGGGCACGCTCGACAAGCTCACCACGCTCGTCGGCGAGTTCGAGGGTCGGATCGAGGCGCTGGAGAAGGCGCTTGGCCACCACGGTGGTGGTGATCTGCGGGCGGAAGTCAAGCACTTCTACGACGACGTCATCCCGGCGATGTCGGCGCTGCGGGAAACGGCTGATCAGATGGAAGTCATTCTCCCCGACGATCTGTGGCCCCTGCCGACCTACCGCGAGATGCTGTTCATCAAGTGAGCGACGACCTGACACGGGCGATCGCGGCGGAGTGCGATCGCCTTGGGCTTGTCATCGCTCCGGAAGCCACGCCGAGGCTGGCCGCGTATGCGGCCAGCCTCTGGTCGTGGAACGAGCGGCTCAACCTCACCCGCCACACCGACGTCGAGCGGTTCGTCTCCCGCGATGTCGGCGATGCGGCCGCCATTGCACCCCACCTGGCTCGTGGCGAGCGGGTGCTCGACGTGGGCACTGGCGGTGGTGTTCCAGGGGTGCTTCTCGCCATCCTGCGCCCCGATCTTCGGGTGGAGCTTTCCGACAGCGTCGCCAAGAAGGCCCGCGCGGTCGAGGCGATCGTGCGGGAGTCGAACCTCACCGTGCCGGTCCATGCCGGAGCGGCCCAGGCGATCGTGGCAGCGCGGCCCGCCGGCGCCGGACGCTTCGACACGCTGGTCGTGCGGGCCGTCGCCCCGCTTGCCAAACTGCTCGGCTGGTTCGAACCGCTCGGCGACTCCTTCGGCCGGATGCTCGTCGTGAAAGGGCCAAAATGGGAGGAGGAGCGCGACGATGCCCGGATGCGTGGCCTCACTCGACGCATGACGATCCGACGCATCGCCTCATGGCCCATCCGTGGTGGCGATACCGAGAGCGTGCTGCTCGAGATCAAGCCGCGACTCGAGAGCGACCGCTGAACCGAACCACACGCAAGCCGCGTGGTCTACAGATTCATGCCGAGGTATCCGCCGGCGGCATCGCTGGCCGCCTGCTCACGGGCGAGCCGTTCCAACGCACGCAACAAGTCACCGGCCGCGATGTACCGGTCAAACTCGACCTCGACGGCCTGCTTCACGGCGCCGCGGAGCCATTCCACCGCCGGCTGGGTGAGCCAGTCGCAGGTTTCCTGGTCGATCGCCACCTCCAGATCGCTCCCGATCGTGCGGGCATCGGGGTCGTCGGTGAGCACCGTGCCCTCGAACGTGAACCGAACCCATCCGATGTCTGGGTCGTTGGTGAAGCGAAACGTGCACCGTCCCTCGGTAAGGTAATAGCTGTTGCGGGTGCCGTGGCTCGCCACGGCCTTCTGCATCCTGGCCATTCTCGCCCGATAGACGGGCGAGGCGTCGATCGGGATGTCGAACCTCGGCACGCTCCGAAGCGGCGTGCACTCAAACGTGATGGCAACGGCGGGCAATGAAGATGGAGCAGTCATGGCACCCGTAGTGTATCGCGTGGCCGTCGTGGTGACACTGGTCTTGTCCTGCTGGTTCGGGTCCGTCCACCGAGCCGGCGCGGCGGATGCCGTGCGTGTCAGCGAGACCCGTCCGCTCATGGGCGTTGAATGGACGCTCACGGTGCACGCGCCGACTGCTCCAGCAGGACGGCAGGCCATCGACGCCGGTTTCGACGAGGCGGTCCGTCTCGAACGCATTCTTTCCGATTACGACCCCGGGAGTGAACTGAGCCGGCTTTCCGCTTCGTCATCGGCTCAAACCCCCGTGCCTTTGGGCGACGACCTGTGGCATGTGCTGGTTCGATCGAAGGAGATCTGTCGTCAATCCCATGGGGCGTTTGACATCACGGTGGGACCGTTGACGACCCTCTGGAGGCAGTCGCGTCGGTCGGGGCATCTTCCGAGGCCCGACAAGCTCAAACGAGCCATGGCCGCTGTCGGAGGCGACGGAATCATGCTCGACCCTGACCGCCGCACGGCCCAGCTCACAAAACCGGGCATGCGGCTCGATCTCGGTGGCATCGGCATGGGCTATGCCGCCGACCGGGTGCTCGCGACGCTGGAAGGACTGGGCATCCCATCCGCCATGGTCGATGCCTCCGGTGACATCGTGGTGTCGGGAGCGCCTCCTCATGCCGCCGGGTGGAGGATCCGGATTGCCGGCCTTGGGCCGAACGGTGGGAAACGGCACGAAACGATCATGCTGACGCATGCCGCCATCACCACGTCCGGGGACGCCAATCAGGCGGTGGAGATCGACGGCAAACGATACAGCCACATCGTCGATCCCCGTACCGGCCTCGGCGTGGCTGGGCCCGCGGCCGTCACGGTGATCGCACCGGATGGCGCGACGGCCGATGCCTTGGCGACGGCGGCGAGTGTCCTCGGCCCTGAGGCCGGGATGGAGGTGGTGGCACAGTTTCCGGGATGCGCGGCCCGCTTCCTCTGGAAAGATGGAGAATCCGAAAAGGCCCGCATCACCGGCGGCTGGCCAAACCGGTGACGGCATGACCTCCCAAACATCCCAGACCCTCGTGGCGTCGGTCCGTCTGTAACGATTCGTGGAAGTTTGAGGGCTGGGTGGCCGATAGAAGACGTGCTGCCGCTGCGCCTTGGCGTACGCGGTGCGGGCACGGAGTCGGGGGGCGACGTGCCGGGACGATGCTGCCTTCACCGGCAGCTGAGCCCCCTCGGCGCAGCGGCGGCAGTTTGACTCCACGAGACGCCGGCTCAGCCGGCGGCCCCGCCGTGCCGCGAATCCTCCGACAGCTCTGGGTGGCCATCACGAGCCTCACGCTCGTGGCCGGCGGATGCGCGCCGCGGCAGCCGTTCTACTTCTTCGAGGATGGCGACCTTTCCCACTACGTGGGTGAAATCCAGAAGCTCGAATACCCAGACGGCGAACAGGAGCCTCTCGCCGAGGCGGCAGGCACGGTCGAACCGCTCACACTGGCGAATCCCAACTTCGACAACATCTGGGAGCTCTCGCTCGAAGAAGCCATCCGCACCGCGCTCGAAAACGGGAAGGTGCTCCGCAACCTCGGAGGCCGCTTCGGCAGCTTCGGTGGACCGAGGCCGCAGACGGGCGAGCCGCCGGTGTCGCTCCTCACCAACCCCAACGCCACACCGAGCATCTACGACCCGGCGATCGCCGAAACAGATCCCTTCCGCGGCGTCGAGAGCGCCCTGGCGCTCTTTGATGCCCAGCTGTCAAGTTCGCTCACCTGGGAACGCCAAAACCGTCCTCAGAACGTCGGCGGCATCGGTACCCAGATCTTCCAGCAGCAGCTCCTCGGCGACACCGGCAACTGGACGACCGGCATCCAGAAGAAGACGGCCACTGGTGCCACGTTTGGATTCTCCAACTCGACGCTCTACGACAACAACAACTCGCCGATCAGGCAGCAGGGCGTTCCCTCGACTTGGACGACGAACTACGACTTCACGTTCAACCAGCCGCTGCTCCAGGGTGCCGGCGTCACCTACAACCGCATCGCCGGACCAGACTCCTTTGAAAACCTTTACGGCCGCCCCGTGTTTCGAGGCGTGCTGCTGGCCCGCGTGAATGCCGACATTTCCCTCGCGGAGTTCGAGGCGGGGGTCCGCAATCTCGTGAGCGACACGGAGCAGTCGTATTGGGAGCTCTATTTCGCCTTCCGCAACCTTGAGGCCCGGAAGGCCGGCCGCGACAGCGCCCTCGAGGCGTGGCGGAAGGTGCATGCCCTCTATGTCGAACAGTCACGGGGTGGCGAGGCCGACAAGGAGGCCCAGGCCCGCGAGCAGTACTTCTTCTTCCGCAGCGAAGTGGAGCAGGCCCTCACCGACGTCTACCGCTGTGAAAACCGCCTCCGCTACATGATGGGCATCTCGGCGAGCGATGGCCGGCTCATCCGCCCCTCCGACGAGCCAACCACGGCCCGCATCACCTTTGACTGGCAGCAGTCGCTCGTCGAGGCCCTCTCCCGCTCGGCCGAACTCCGCAAGCAGAAGTGGGTCGTCAAGCAGCGGGAGCTCGAACTCACGGCCGCCAAGAACCTGATCCTGCCACGGCTCGACATGGTGGGCCGCTGGCGGTTTCTCGGCATGGGCCAGGAACTCGTAAACCAGGACTACCGCCCGTATGAAGCGAATGGTCTCGATCCGCTCGGGGGAACCGACGCCTACTCCACGCTCTTCTCGGGTCAGTTCCAGGAGTGGCAGGCCGGAGCCCAGTTCCTGATGCCGCTCGGCTTCCGCCGCGAACTGGCCACCGTCCGGCATCATCAGCTCCAGCTGGCACGGGAACGGGCGCGACTTCAGGACGAAGAACTCGAGGCCTCGCATGCCCTCGTCGAGGCGGTGCGGAGCGTCGATGCCAACTTCGCCCTCGCCCAAACGAACTTCAACCGTCGCGTCGCCGCTGAGCGACAGGTGGAAGCCGTGCAGGCTGCCTATGAAGCCAACACCGTCACCTTCGACCAGCTTCTCGATGCCCAGCGTCGGCGTGCCGACGCGGAAAGCGCCTACTACCGCTCGATCGTCGACTACAGCCGATCCATCTCCCAGTTGCATTTCCGGAAGGGCTCGCTGCTCGAATACAACGGGATCTTCCTGGCCGAAGGCCCATGGCCCGGCAAGGCCTACTTCGACGCCCACCGACGGGCGCGGCAGCGGGATGCGAGCCTCTACCTCGACTACCGTCACTCCCGCCCGGGCGTGTTCAGCCGGGGTGCCATCTCGCAAAACTTCGCCGAACTTGGAGCCGATGCCCCGGCCACTCAGCTTCCTCCCCGCGATCCGGCCACTCGTGCGGAACCGGTGCCAGCCAGCCTGCCATCGGCTCCGGGCGGCTCCTCGGCACCAGCGGTGGAACTTCTTCCCACGCCCGGCGGCTGAAAACCTCGGGCCTGTCAGGGCGTTTCAAGAATGCCCTGCTGCTCGATCCAGGATCGCATCGACTTGCCCTGGTTCATCAGCACGGCGAGCGTCCGCCACTGCCGATCGCTGACCACCTCCTTGAACCGAGCCTGGTCACATCCCGACAGCACCATGTAGATCAGGTTGGTCTGAAGGTGGGCGTTGTTCTGCTCCGGCGCCAGCTCGTCGAGCCGAAGGGCCGGCTCGTGGTCGATGAGCGCCCGCTCGATGACGTCGTGCTGATCCTGTGACAGGCCGAGCATGTCGTCCATCTTGGCGAGCGTCGATACCACCATGGCCCTCCACCGAAACGACCGTCGCGACCGTGTTTCCGCCTCCATGCTGGCGATCTGTGCGGGATCGAGGGTGGTGGGCAGCACCGCCGCAAAGAGCGAGCCCGAGGCAAAGAGCCCTCGAAGGGCCTGCCGGCACCGTTGCACATCCTGCTGAAACTGGTGCCATCGCTTCTGCCCCTCGGGATCGTTGAGGTTCACCGTGACCCCCACATACGTCGCGCGAACGGCTTCGATGTCGGCCACAAATCGACGAATGTCCGACTCGATCGCAAACTCCAGCACCCGCCGCTGTCGGTCATCGATGTCGCAGGATTCCGCAACGCGGGCCATTCGCTTCTCGGCGATCGACCGCGCCCTGGCGGCACTCTGTGACTCTGGCGGCTGCTCGGCGAGGGCGGGCGCAGCGCCGGCGATGCCACCCTGGATGATCATCCGACCGTTGCCGAGAAACACCTGCCGTTGAAGGCGAACGTTGACCTGATTTCGAAGCACCCAGCCATTGCCCTGTTGCTCGAAGAGATTCGCATCGAAGTTTGCTCCAAGATCGATGGCGGGCTGCTGTTCGGACTGCGGCGACACGGCCTCGGCCGGCTCGATAACGTGGTCGTCCTCCGCCCAGACGCCGAACCCCACCACGATGGTTGCGGCAACCCACAGCGGAATCACGACCGTTCGGATCACCTGGTCCACCATGGATCCTCCTGATGGAGCCCTTGGCCGTCGAAGTTCCATCCGACGTGCATCCCCACGACCGCCACCCCGGCAGCCTTGCGCCACCGGTCCCATTCGCGACGCTGGCCGTCGCTCAGGTGGTGTTCGATGCAGGCGTTGGCGTAGTCGGGAGCCGGCCGCTCGTTGTTGATGATCATGCCGTTGTCGTCGAGCTCACGGAGCCATTCATCGCTCCAGTGATCGGCCAGGTCCTGCTCGATCGCGCTCCGCTGATCGCTGGAGAGTTCGAGTCGACGGTCGAGCTTCGCCACGATCGCCACACGGGCCGCCTCGGCACGCCTGGAAAGCCGCCTCGCCTGCTCCCGCTGATAGGCCGAAAACACGCCGGCCGCGACATGCGGCTCGATCGCCGTGGCGAGCGATTCCTGAATGGTCCGGTGGGCATCGAACGGCCGTTCCGGCCGGCCGCCGAGCATCTGCCGGGTGGCATACTCGAGCGCAGTCTTCGTCACGGCGGCACGACCGGCGGCAAAAACGTCGCGACGCACCTCGGGCGGCAGGCCAGGACATGCCTGGCGAATCATCTCGAGCTCGGTTCGAAGCACCGGCTGAAACAGCTGCTCGAGATGCCTCGCCTGGGCGCGGATCTGTTTCCGCTGCTGCCACAACTGCGCCTGCTGAGGATCCTTCGGCATCTCACCGTCGTCGGCTTCGTCGACAGGCGGCGGCGCCACCTGCGGCGGCGCGATGGCATTGAGGACGGCTCGCACGCCAAATCCAAGCAGCCCCCCGCCGGGCAGCACGGGCGCCTGTTGGGCCGGGAGCGGTTCGAGCACCTCCACCGCCTCGACTGCGACCTCCACCGGCCCCTCGACCACTTGCTGAGGCTCTTCCTCGAGCCCATCCTCGATCACGACCACGTCGACGAACGACAACTCACCGGCCGCGTTGCGTGGCACGAGGGAGGCCGAGGCCGCCACCCATGCCATCACGCACACCATCGGAAGCAAGCCATTCATGCACTTCATCGTTCGTACACCGGCAAAAACTTGTAGTTGACCGCAAGCGAGAGAAGGGCGAGCGACGTGTCGACCGTGCCCCCGAAGCCACCGCCTCGTCCAGCGAAACCGGCAAAGCTTCCGTCCTTCGCCTGCATGGTCTTCATCTCCTTCACGAGCCCGGAGTTCCACTTCTCCCACACCTCGACGTCGGCCTGAAACAAGGCCTGTGCCCGATAATACCGGGTGTAGGTGGGATACCCTTCGCCGCCAGACTGATCACTGAGCGATCGCGCCTTCAGATACGTGGCAGCCGTCGCAAACTGCGGGAGCGCCTTCTGCCGAGCAATCGCGAGCACCAGCACGCCGATGCTCGTGACGGCATCACTTCCACCACCGGGACCGCCCGAGTAGCCCAACTGACCGTTGGGACCGGTCATCGACACGTAGTATTTGATCGCCTTGTCGATCGTCTCGTCTGGCACTTCAATGCCGGCGTTTCTCGCACCGAGCAGGCCCATCAGCACCGCGCCGCTCACGGAGGTGTCGGCGTCCTTGGCGTCGGGTGAATACCGCCAGGCTCCCTGCGGATTGTTCGTGGCGCTTGTCACGGCACAGCGCACGGCCAGTTCGAGCGCCTGACCGATCGAACGCCCCTTCTGGCCGGAGGCGGCCGACTCCGTCCAGAGCGCGCGGTCATCGACGGTGCCATAGGCTTCCGAAAGCGCGAGCATGCCGAAGCCATGCTGATACATGCTGTCGTGCCCCTGCCCTGACCCAAGGAATCCCGTGTCGGCGTTCTGGGCAACGATCATGTTCCGAAGCGCCTTGCGGATCGGCACGCGATACGGGCCGTGATTCGGATCCTCGCCCGATGCCAGCAACGCCATCACGGCCATGCCGGTCACACCAGGGCCGGCCTGTCCGTCCTTCCAGCCGCCACTGTCGTCTTGGGTCTTGATGAGATACCGCAGCCCCGCGTCGTACATCTCGCGCACATCGCGCGGCACAGGATCGCCATATCGCACAAGCGGCCCGTCACCATGCGCGACCATCGCAAGGTGGACGACCAGCGCCGTGACCAGCCCGATCATGTTCCACTGATGGCCCATCACCGACGCTCCTTTTCGAAGCGATTGAAATAGGCGTCGAGTCCCGCTCGAAACTCCTCGGGCAGCACACGGCCACTGGCACCGGTGGCCTGCTCCTGTTCGCCGCCCGCGCCGCCGCCGGTGCGATTGCCGCGCCCAACGAGTGCCAGGGCCGCACTCGACGCGATGCCCGTTCCGCCGCCACCGGCGGTGGTGCCCCCACCCCCGCCGCCACCGCCACCACCCGAGTTGCCAGCCGCAGCCTGAGCGGCAAGGAGCAGTTCGATTGCCTCGGTCTCGGCGCCAATCGCCTTGGGACCGGTGTCTGGGCTACCAAGAATGTCGGTCGCTTCGGCCATCACTTCTTCCACCTTCTCGAATAATCGGATCTCAGGCCCGAAGGTTCTCTCGCCATCGGTCTCCTCGAGGAGGCGCTCCACCACATCGACCACACGATCAGCCAGCGCGTCTTGACGATCGGCGAGTGCCTCGGCCTGCCCTGCAAAGTCAGCCGGATCGATGGCCGACTTGGCCTGTTGGGCAACCCGCGTTTCTTCCCTGAGATTCACCTCGTCTTCGAGGATCTTCATCGCCTCGAGCACCACCTCCGGAGGCACGCTCTCACGGGGCGGCCCGCCACCCTCGCCCCCCCCGCCGCCCGGAGGCGGCACGAGGTCGTCCGCGAGCCGGTCGAACGTGTCAGACCAATACTCGGCCTGCGCGATCGACATGCCCGCCTCCTTCACCAGGTCGTCGGAAAGCTGGCGAAGACTCCCGAGGGTGTCGAGATCCTTCATCTCTTCGAGCACTGTGCGAAAGGCCGGCAGCTGTCGGCGGTCGAAGTAGGCCTGGAGATCGTCCATCAGCGCCGACATCTTCTCGGTTTCTCGAGCCGAGGCTTCCTGCACATCACCAAGCGCCCGCTTGACCGGCTCCGGCTGCGCGGAGGCCTGACCAAACGCCTCGGCCGCCAGTCTTGCGATCCGGCTGCCGATCTCGCCTTGTTCCCGCGAGGCGAGTTTCAGCCGTTTAACGAACGTGCTCCCCTCCAGCCGAGCCATGACCGCCGCCAGTTCGTCGGCCACTTTCGCAAACTCTGCGAGCAGCTCCTCCTGCGTGGCAATCGCCTCGTCGAGCGCCTCCTCGGTGGAGGGCTCGTCGTCGGGCTGCTTGCCTTGCGGCGGTGCCACCCCGGCCTGCGTCGAAGGCATCCCCAGCCGGCCAGGGCCGCCTGGTTTGCCACCCGGCTCATCATTGCCGGACGGCTGCTGCGACGACTCCTTGTCGACCACCTGGGGCACGGCAGTGGTTTCGGGCGGCTTCTCTCCTGGCGAGGGAGCGGTTCCTTCGCTTCCGGATCGCTGCTCTCCAACACGCGGCGGCTCCTCACCCCCGGGAGGCGATGGTTCTGGCGGCGTGCTCGCCGTCTCGCCTGGCGTGGGCTCTTTGCCGGACTGGCCGTTTGGCATGCCTGGGTCGCCCTCGCGTGGCTTCCCCGACGCTTGCCGCGCCGCCGCAGCCTGAGCCAGCAGATCGGCCACGCTGGGCATCCGTGATTCGGCGATGTCGGCGAGGGTTTGGATGTCTTCGGCGAGTTCCTCCAGCATGGCCGCCTCGAACTCGGGATTCTTGATCGCTTCACGAACGAGATCGGCACCCTCGTTGACGAGCCGCTCAAGGCGTCGCGCGTTGGCCTCCTCGGCAGCCGCCTGAGACTCGATCTTCGATCGCGTTTCGGGTGATCCAAGCTGTTCAGCCGGAAGCTGTCGGAGCTGCTTGTTGGTTGCCAGGAGCGTCATCTCACGATCCCGCACCTCGCTCGCCTGCTGACGAAACTGCTGGAGCCTCGCATTCAGCACGAGCGCATGCTCGCCACGATCGAGTATGTAGAGCACCAGCGGTGTCGAGACCGCACGAGCGCGTCCCGGATAGTAGTCTTCGGCATACCCGCGGATCGCGATCAACTGCGGTCGGATGCCGAGCGCTTCCGGACAGAACGTGGCGGACGCATCGATCAGTTCCACGTCACCTCCGCCGGCCTGAAGCACGCGTCCACCCTTTTCGAGACTGGCGGCATCGGCCGGGCCGTTTCCGTAGCCGTCATCGAGCCCCTGCCATTCAAGACCAACTCTCCGAACCCCGTAGTCGTCTCGCGCGGCCACCTTGAACTTCAGCACATCGCTCTCCAGCAGGATGCCGCGGGTTTGCGGCACGTCGAGCATCGCCACCGAGGGCGGCTCGTCGGCTCGGGGAGCGACGGTGAGTTCGAGCGGTGCTGCTGCGTCGAGCCCATCGGCGTCTTTCCAACTCAAAACAATACGACGCTCTTCCTCGACCACCTCGGGCTCGGTGCGGATCACCGAGCCGTCGGGCTGACACGCAACACCGCCCACGCTGGCGGTCGCCAGTTCACGGTTCGCGGTGGCCACGATCGAAACCTTCGTCCCCTTGACCGGCGCGAGCACGCCTCCGCGGATGTCCTGTCGCACGATGGCCGGCCGTTGCAGGTAGTCGGGGAGGTGGAGTTCCGCTTCGAGGCCCTCAAGTTCCGGGCGATGCACCGCCGCAACGCGCACCGACTGCCTGGCATCGCCAATGGCGATCACGAGCGGTCCATCCTCAACCTGGGGCGGCACCTCGAATGCGTAGCCATCGCCGTCGAGTCGCCCGAGCACCGTCGCCTGACGGCCGATCCTGAGGCGTGCCTCCGTCGGACGCCACTGCGAGTCATCCTGAAGACTCACCGCGATCGACGCCGGTTCGCCATGCGGCAGAACCACCCGTTTCGGCAAGGCCGCCATGCGTGTAAATGTGAACCGTTCGATGGCGGCGAACGGCATCACGAGGCGATTCCAGGCATTGGCTGCCGCCTCTGGAACGACGACCGCGAGCGCCACCGCCACCGCGACAGGAAGGGCGGCGGCGGCGGCCCATCGGCCGGGTCGTGCCGGAGGAGTGGCGGCACGAAAATCAACCCGCCCGGATCGCTCGGCGACCTGGGCGACCGCCGCCTCGCAGAGCGCACGAGACTTCGACTGACCAGCGGCGCCCGTGCGCACGATCTCGATGATGCCGAGCAGCTCGTCGCCAACGGTGGGGAACCTGCGTTCGATCAATCTCGCCACTTTGTCGTATGACGCGAGCCCCATCCCCCAGCGTCGAACGGCGATCGGCACCGTCAGACACGCCATCACCGCGGCCACAAACACCGCGACGCGGACCACGGCGGAAGTCTCACCCAGTCGATCGAAGGTGAACATCACCAAAAACGCCACCACGACGCCACACAGCGCCATGCAGGCGGCTTCCAACAACGTGACGCGCCGCACATGGCCGCGAAAGGCCTTGAGACGACGAAGAAGGTCGTCTGGCAACGTGATCCAGCCGTCGCGCAGATGATCCGGCTTCGGCATGGACGGTTGCGGCACAGTCATGCCGGCGGCTCCAACAGGATCCGGCTTTTTGCCGGCCACTCCATCGTACCGCGTCGTGTCGGCGGCATCCACGCAAAAACAGCGGAAAAACGAACGAGGTGCATGGCCCGCGGCACGGGAGCGCGCTCGAAACCGCTTCCACGGGCTGGACTGTTGCTGCGGCTTCAGTGTGCCGCGCGGGACTGGCCTACGATCCGTCGGCAGGGCTGTCAGGCGGAGCAGTGGGGTCGTTGCCGTCGCCAATCGTGCACAGCCATCGAAGAACGGTGACGTCGATACTGCCTTCGATCGGCTCCACATGGCCGTCCAGAAACACAAACTGCGTGACGCCCGGATGCTTGCTGCCGAATTTCCGTCGGCTCATATCGTCCGGCGAGACCGCCAGTCCGCGGCCTGGATCTCGAAAACACGTATAGGGACTGTCGGCAGCAACGAACGCCGTGTCACCCTGGGCCCACTGATGAATCGCGGGTGCCAACGATGGATCTGGAGGCGGCGTGTGTCGTTCGCCCACAGCGAACGTTTTCGAGACGCCGTCGGTGACCTGCGAGCGTCGGGTCAACAACGCCTCCCGGACCCGCCGCGTAGTGCAACGAGGTGCCCGGATTGGCGGCATAGTCACCCGCGGCAGCCACCCCGGCCTTCATGGGCAGCTGACCGCTGTTATCGAAGTCGCGGTCGGCAAGGGGAACGCGGTGGCTTGGGCAAGCGTAGGTGGACACCGACCTCCGCATGGCTCCCGCGTTGCGATCGTCCCACATGGCAACACGGCCATCCGGCACGAGCACATCGTGAATTGCCTGTTGCTCGAGATGTGGCAGCAGCCGAAAAGACCACGACTGCCCAAACTCCGTCGTGGCATTTCGACCCATGGGATACGTACGGCCCTGGTCGTGTACTTCAACGACCGCAAGACCAAACTGTTTCAGGTGGTGACCGCACTGAACTCGGCGACCGGCCTCACGTGCTGACTGCATCGCCGGCAGGACAAGCCCGATCAGCGTCGCGATGATCGCAATGACCACAAGGACTTCAACAAGCGTAGACCCGAGTAGTCGACAACCGGCGCGGATCATAACGACATCGCTCCTGGCTTGATTGACACCGAACTGTTTCGCTATCCTCATAATGTACATCTGTACATTATTTTCCCTGGAGGCGAACGAACTCATGCGTCACGAGGCCCCACATCCCGACCCGTCCCTTGGGTGCACCCGTCATATCGTCCCTCGGCATGGCGAGGAACCGAAACTTCTTGACCGCCTTCGCATGGCGACTAGGGCTCGCCATCTGGCCCGCAGCACGGAACGAGCCTACGTGGCATGGGCTCGCCGGTTTATTGTGTTCCATGGGAAAAGACACCCGCTAGAACTTCGAGAACCGGCCGTCGACGCTTTTCTCACAAGCCTTGCCGTCGATCGACACGTCGCTTCATCGACTCAGAACCAGGCGCTCGCAGCACTGCTGTTTCTCTACGAGGCGGTTCTCCATGAGCCCTTGGATCGGCTTGGAGGGGTTGTCAGAGCCCAAAAGCCAAAACGGCTCCCAGTGGTGCTTACTCGGGACGAGGTCGAACGCCTCCTCTCGATGATGCGAGGCGAAACATGGATGGTTGCGATGTTGCTGTATGGGGCTGGCCTCCGTCTGATGGAAGCACTTCGATTGAGGGTGAAGGATCTCGACATCGAGCGACGTCAGATGGTGATTCGGCAGGCGAAAGGTGATAAGGACCGCATCGCAGTTTTACCTGAAGTGCTTGTGTCGATCATGACTGATCGCCTGCGTCGAGGGCGGATCGATCATTGCCATGCGGTGGCACAGGGTCGCGGTCGTGTGGTTCTGCCGTCGGCTCTTAGTACGAAGTTTCCTGCGTCTGAAACGGACTGGGGCTGGCAATGGGTCTTCGCCGCCAACCGGGATTACCACGACCGGGATCTTCAACGGCATTACCGTCATCACATTCATGAGAGCACCGTTCAGCGAGCCGTCCACACCGCAGTGCGGCAGGCTGGGATCACGAAGCATGCGTCTTGCCACACGCTTCGCCATTCCTTTGCCACTCACCTCCTCGAAGCCGGCTACGACATTCGAACGGTGCAGGAACTCCTTGGGCACAACGATGTCCGCACGACCATGATTTACGCCCATGTTCTCAATCGGGGCGGACCGCTCATTCGGAGCCCAGCCGACAGTCTTTTTTCTGGCGGCTTATCTCGCACCGTCGCAGCAGAAGCACCACAGCCTCCCTATTCCCCCAACCACAAACCCCTTGGCCGTGTTTGACTTGCGCTCTCGCCTGGTACGATAACTTAAGGGCGAATCACCGCATTTCCCCGCCACTACCCGGAACGAGAGAATTACGAGTTCGGCAACAGGAAGCCCAGAGCCAGAGCCGGGTCGACCGCTGACCCGCTTCGG